>JBHIAO010000249.1:0-8516 GCA_046758565.1 Anaerolineae bacterium | reverse complement strand
ATGTGGCTGGAGCGGGCGCGTGCTGTTTACGAGACGCTTGGCGACCAGCAAGGTCTTAGCGAGGCTGTTGGAGGCATGGGGGCAGTGTATTGGTGTCAACTGGATTATCCGCGTGCCCTGGCCTGCTTTGAGCAAAAGTTGCACATCGCCAAAGAAGTCGGCGACCGGCAAGGCGCCAGTCAGGCCGTTGGAAGTATGGGCGTTGTGTATACCGAACTGGGCGACTACTCCCTTGCCCTGGCGTGTTACGGGCAAGACTTGCAGATCGCCACCGAACTCGGCGACCGGCTCAGGATTGGCAAGGTGGTGGGGAACATGGGCACCGTGTATCTTGAACAGGGTGATTATCGCCGCGGTCTGGCCTGCTATGAGCAACAGTTGCAGATCGCCGTCGAGTCTGGCGACCGGTTCATGACCTGCGTCTCCGTCGGCAACATGGTTCCCGTGTATGCCGTGCAAGGAGACTATAGCACCGCTGATCGGTTGTCCAGGCAGGCGATTGTCCTGGGGCGGGCATTGAACATCCCCCTTTATTTGTGTGAATACCTGCTTAACAAGGCGGACCTTTATGTCCGTCAACGGCGGTATGATGCCGGCCAACACCTCAACCATGAAGCCCTGAGCGTGGCAACGCAAATAGAACGCAAAGACATCCAGTTCCTGGCGGAGGTTTTGTCGGTCCGTTTGCGCGCCAGGTTGCACCAGATCGACATGCCGGCAGCGATCGGTAAATTGGAGGCATTGTTGGACGAATGGCCGGAGGACAGCCAGCAGGCGGCGGTGCAGTATGAGATATGGCGCTTAGACCCGACCCAGGCGACTTGCCGGCAGAACGCTGCTGACCTTTATCGCGATCTGTACGCCAGAACGCCCAACATCAAATATCGCCAACGCTACACGGAGCTGACCAGGGATGCGTTGCCTGATCCAACACCTTTGCCAGGACTACCGGAGATCGTCACGCAGAATCCGGTGGATCGGGACGCACTCCTGGCGCAGGTAGACCAGATGATTACCGAACTGGAGGGGTAACTACCTTGACAATGGCACATTCCGCTGTCCGGCAGTTGAAACTGCACCAACCCTTGCAAAGCATGTCCTGAGCCTGCCGAAGGATCGCCCTTCGGCGACTGAAACTCAATCCGCGTAGGCGGATTTCGCAAGCGTTGCCGCGAATTCATTCGCCAGGCTCTGAATGTGCCATTGTCAAGCTACACATAAGGGGAGCAGGTACGTCCGAGGGCGTCAAAGGTCGATCACCGAGGTCAGATCAACCAACGTGACGCCGGAGCGGGCAGCCTGCTCTTGCAGACCTGCGGTAAAGCCACTGCGGGAGAAAAGAGCGTAGTGGACAGACCACGTGCGGTCCGGGACAGCCCGATCAGCCTTGGCCACCAGAGCTTCAAGGGTCTGGGTACCCATGGGGCGTGAAGTCCACCTGGCTTCGCCCAGAAGGATCGCCCGATCTCGAGAGTTGACGGCCACGACGTCCACCTCAGCGTGCCGGTCCCACCATCGCCCCACGCGTTGGGGGACGAAGGGTAGTTGGCCGGCATCGCCCTTGGCCACCACCCAGGCCCGGCACAGATCCTCGAACGCCGTCTGCCCCACGAAAGCGGGCAGGTTGCGCTCGATCTCTTCCAGAACCAGACCGATTCGGCCCTGCTCGATCAGCTCCAGATTGGGAACCAGAAAGCGGAAGTAGAAGCGCAGGTAGGGGTCGGCGACGGTGTATCGGCCACGACGACTGGTCTCGGGCCGAGGTTCGGTCGCCGGGACCTGCCGTTCCACCAGGCGGAGCGAACGGAGGGTATTCAGATAGCTGGACACCTGGCCGCCAATACCCGTGGCCTGGCTGATAGCCGTGGGGGTGCGTTTTCCGCCGGCTATGGCCATGAGAATGGCTGCATAGTTGCGGGGCTTGCCCAACTCATCGCCGAGAAGATAGGGTGGATCGAAAAGAAACAGGCTGGTGGGGCTCAGCATGCGCTCGACGTTGCCCATCACCGGGTACTGGTCATCCCACAACTCCAGGTAACTGGGGATGCCACCCAGGATGGTATAGGTCTCCACTTGCTGCACGACGCTATAGCGGGGGAGGAACTCACGGACGGCTGGAAACTTGAGGGGGTGTAGCAGCAAACGACCCGTGGCCCGACCGTAGAGCGGGGCATGGTAGCTGCCGATCTCGTGCTCCATCATTCCCACATGACTGCCGGCCAGAGCCAGGAAAACCTGAGTGCTCTTGAGGTGGTGATCCCAAACGTTCTGGAGAATCGAAGGGAGTCCTGGTTCGGCGTCGACAGCGTAAGGGAACTCGTCCAGGACGACCAGTAGGCGTTGGTCGCGAGTCAGCGGGGCGATCTGACGCAGGGCTGTGTCCCAGTCACCGTAGGTGAAATCGGGGCCGGCTGGTGCATCGGGATGAGCACAATTGTGGACGGCGCGGGAGAAGCTTCGCAGCAGGGTGTCCGAGGAAAGCCGACTGGCTACCCAGTAGAGATAAGGTCTGTTCTGAGCAAAGCGTAGAAGAAGCGTTGTCTTGCCCGTGCGCCGGCGGCCATAGACTGCCAGAAACTGAGCACCTTCCCTGGCCCACATCTCCTCCAACGCCGCCAGTTCCGCTTCGCGGTCAACGAAGCGATTCCCGGTCATCTCCCTCCTCCGAAGCACCATGTATAAGTCTGTTTATGATAATCCAGCTTATGATACCATAACTCGCATGAATCGTCAAGCCAATTCCAAGGCGCTCGGTGAGTAACCGACTGAGGACAAGTCCAGCAGGGGGCAGCCACAAGTCAAGAGCGGTATCCCTTGCCTTTTCACGGCTTTTTCATCTCCCCTCCACGTTTTCACACGCCCACTCACACGGCGATCTGCTATACTCAGCAGTGCGGGACTGGAGATTGGAGCGGTGAAGAGAAATGAGTGAGAGCCAGACATCAAATGTCAGAGGCGAATCAAGACGCGTGCCAGTCCCTGTTTTGGTCCTGAAGTTGATCTCAGCACTTGCAGCCTTGTGTGTGGTAGCTACAACTCAGGGTCATTCCGAAACACTGGTCACGGCAATGCCAGCTTCCGCGTCCACGCCAGCAACTACAGGGACGACGGCACCACCGACACCTGTGATTCGCGTAGTAGGACATTCTCAGCCAAACCCTCAGGTTTCCGGGATGGCCCCGCTCGCTGTGAATGTTCACGGTCTGGATTCGGACTTGGGGGCAGGATCACCCATCACTGCCCGGTACGCCTGGGATTTTGGCGACAACACACCATCTTCCCAGTTCAACCACCTGGTGGGATATGGCGGCGCTCACATTTACGATGAGCCGGGCACTTATACCATCACGCTCAATATCGTCGTAGAAAACCTGAACTTCACCGTTGGCACTGTCCCGCCGCCGGAATCTCAGGGTAGTTGGCGCGGTGTGGAAGTCTCCGGGCCAACCACCTACAACGTGACCATCCGGAATAACAACTTCACCACTCTCACCTACAACATCCTGGCCTATCGAGGCGCGACCTCACCCCCGACAGGCGTCTTTGTCCTCAACAACACATCCGACACCGTGAGCCATTACCATTTTTGGGGTGAAGGCTCCGATCACACCGTGCTGGGTAACACCGTCGGCAACTCCCTCAACGGCCATGTCACCCGGTTTTACGCGGATCGCATCTTCATCAACTACAACGATTTCAACTCCGTTCCAACCACGACACCATCGCTCTGGCTCCCTACTTCCAATTCAGCCTGGACCGATACAGTAGTGACGAAGAGATTTTCTACCCGACCCTCGCCCAGCCCTTTGACAATGTGACCTCCGGGATTGTCCGGCAGAGCAAGGACTTCATAGATGGTATCGGGCAGGGGACAGAGCTGGCGGTCTATGAGCTTAACTTCCACACCACGGGAGGCAACCTCCCCATCGACATTCGCAACGATTTGGTGACGGGAATGGGCGGCATTGCATTGCCATTACACATGCTGGCCTACCTGAGAGAGCTGGGGGTGAAGAATCAAGTCGCGTTCGGCGCGCACGGGTTCTCTACGAACTTCATGATGGATAGTGGTGAGTACGTCCGGCTGTTTGGCATGCTGCGCGACCTGGAGGTAGCCGGCCGCAAACGACCGTCCTGGCTGGGGGTGGAACTCGTCAACCGGGCCGTCCAGGGCGACATGCTCACGACCGTGCAAGGTGGCGCAAATCCTACCTGGCACCAGATGCCCTTCAACGGCGTGCTCAACGAAATTGACGTCCCCTTCGTCCAGTCCTTCGCCTTCCGAGATGGCAACAGCTATTTGGATGACGCCGCAGCCATCACCGCTCCCGCCGCCGGCATCGGCGGGACGACCACCCTGGTGCCAACCGACTTCGTGCCCGGCCACGACGGCAACGGAGCTCAGTTCGTCCGTGAAGGAGACGGCTGCGGAGCCACGGACTACCAGCTCGTCACCTTTCCGGTAATCAGCGGCGGTGTGCAGAACATCGAGCTAGACCGGGGGGAGCTGGAATTCTGGTACCGGCCCAACTACGACGCCGGCACCCCCGGCGGAGACCACACCCTGGTAGAGGTGGGCATCGACAGCTACAGCCCGCCCTCGCTGGCCGTGGAGATGTACGGCGGGCAATTTGAACTGGCCGTGACCGAGGCCGACTGGACGGCCCACGTGGCGTCCGCCGGCTACCAGGCCCCGCTGTGGTCAGCCGGAGAGTGGGTCCACATCCGCGCCGCCTGGGACAACGCCCACCCCACCGACAGCCTGCGCCTGTACGTCAACGGCGCCCGGGTGGACGGGGGCGGTGTGGCCGGCGGCTGGGACCTGGGCACGGAGACCGAACAGCTCAACCTGATCGTCGGCTCCGGCACCACCTGCGGCGACTTTGTGGCCGACGGCACCCTCGACGAGCTGATCATCTACGATGCGCCACAAGCGCCGGCGACGGGAACGCCCACCGCCACCCCCGGCGCTGGAACGCCAACTCCGACCAGCACGCCCACGGTGACACCGACCGCCGACACCGGACCGACCGACACACCGACAGTGACACCCACATCCATCGCCTCTCCCACGCCAACGCTCACCCCCACGCCGGCTGGACCGCCGGCCAGCCTCCACGTCCCGCTGCTGGTCCAGGAAGCGCTACCGGACGATCTCACCCAACCCGGTTTCCAACTCTTGCCAGGTCTGGATCGGACACATGAACCGGTCACCTTCGGTCTCCCCCTGCCGGCGGACGCCAACATCACCGACGTGAGCCAGCTCGACCTGGCCGGCGCGCAGGTGGGCCAGTTCCGCGTGCTCGAACGCTGGCCCAACGGCGCGGCCAAATGGGTGCTCATCGACACCCAGGCCGACCTGCAGGCCGGCGCGCAGAACACCGCCCTGGCGCTGATCAACGGCTCCGGTGACCCTTCGGCGGGCTCAGGGCATGGCTTTGGCGGACCGGATCTGGCCACGGATCAGGGCGCGACCATCGTCGTGGACACCGGCCAGGCGCAGTTCACGATCCGCAAGCAGGGGTTCAACCTCTTCGACTCGGTCGTCGTCAACGGGGTCACCCTGGTCTCGGCCGGCGCGTCCCCGGGGATCGTGCTCACCGGCGCCGACGGGGATGCCTACCTGGCCGCCAACGACACGGATGTGCAGGTCTCCATTGAGGAGAACGGCCCGGCGCGGGCGGTCATCCTGGCCCGGGGCACGCACTTTTCCGCCGCCGGCCAGCGCAACCTGGAGTTCACCTTGAGAATGCACTTCTACAGGGGCAAGAGCCGCGTCCGGCTCTTCTACACTCTGCGCAACGCCAGCAAGGAGCAGGTGGAGAACGCAGCGTTCCAGTCCCTGGAGCTGGTCGTGGCTTCCAGCCTGAGCCGGCCAGACTTCGTCGTGGGCAACCAAAGCGGCCAGACCACCGGCAGCCTCTCGTCGTCGGGGAGCACCGTGCGTCTCTTCCAGGGGGAGAACGCCTTCCCCACGGTGCAGGACTACAACTTCGAGTGCTGCCGGCCCACCACCATCTCCGGCTACACCATCACGCAGGACGGCCAGGTGCTGGCCAGGGGCTCCCCCGACCAGCTCATCGATCTCTTCTACGTCCAGGCGCGGGGAGGTGATGGCCGGGCGGTCACCACCGGCACCCGTTTCGCCGCCGGCTGGTGGCCCCAGGGGTTGGGCATCAACGCCGACGGCAGCCTGCGGGTGGGCCTCTTCCCGACAGGCAACGACCGGCTGTACTACGCCCGCTATTTCGGCCACGTCACGCGAGAGGTATTGTTCGATTTCGCCGACGCAACGCCAAACCCTCGCGACGCCTTCTTCCGCTTTCAGTACCCCCTGGTGGGGAAGGCCGGGGACGTGGACTGGTACAACCGGACCGGCGCGCCCTGGGAGAAGATCGTCTCCTTCGCCGACGAGGCGGCTTACTACCAGACCCACGGCTGGCTGCATGACCTGCCGATCACAGTGCAGGAGAACGGCGGGGGCGCCTACACCCTTTCCTGGACCGTGCCGGCCGGCGCCCAACAGTATTGGATCAAGTACGCGGAGAAGCCCATCGTTCCCTGGCTGAACTTCGACCGCTACACCCAGCAATATCAGTACGATCCCGACCAGTATGTGCCCTTCTTCGCCGCCCAGAACGTGGCCGACGAGCCAACGCCGGCCACGCCGGGCACGGCGCAGACCTACACCATCGCCGGCCTCGACCCGAACAAGACCTACTCCTTCGCGGCCCGCTATTACCTCTCGCCCGACATGACGCTCACCCCAACGCCGACTGGCACGGCTACCAGCACTCCCACAGCCACGCCCACCCCTTCGCCCACGCCAACGGAGCCTGGTGAAGTCACTCCCACCGGCACGTCCACGGCCACGCCGACCGCCTCACCGACCACCTCACCAACCGCCACGTTAGCCGGCACAGCCACCTCCACCGCAACGCCTACCCCTACCGGCCCAACCCCTACCCCGAATGTCGGCCTGAGCGACTCCGATGTGGTCGTCACGCCGGCCCCGCTGCCGCTCCAGCCGGTGGGCACGCCCTTCACGGATCCGGTCTTCGGCACCACTCTGCGCCGTGTCTCCAATGCCGGCGGCAGCTTCGGCACCCACATCTACTCTCAACTGCAGGCTTTTTCGTCCGACAACGCTTATCTGCTGCTCATCGAGAACAGAGATTATGTCGTCAGCCGCGTGGAGGACTTAAGCCTGGTGGCCGGCCTGGACACCGCTGAATGGAACGCACCGCGCTGGCAGCCGGCTCAGCCGCATACCATCGTGCACTACGACACCAATGCCGACACCACCCTCCGCGTTCAGTACACCAACATCGACACCCGCCAGACGACCACGGTGTTCACCTTCCCCGCCAACTACGAGCGCATCCGTCCCAACCAATCCTTCGATGAGCTGTCCGAAGATGGCCGCTGGATGGCCGGCCTGGCCAGCCTCAGCGATGGCGATCAGATGATCTTCGCCCTCGATCTGGAGAATCTGCAGTTGGGTGCTCAGTTCACCGTTTCCGAGCTCTACCCCGGCCCCTGTCAGCCGGATCCCGTGTGGGGCGAGGTGGATCCGGACTGGATCGGCGTCTCGCCGCTGGGCAACTATCTGGCGGTGCAGTGGGCGCGAGACGGCACGGCCCGCTGCAGCGGCCTGGAAACCTTCGACATCCAGAGCGGCGTCTTCGTCGGCCGTGTCTACGACGGCCACCAACACAGCGACCTGGGTGTGGATTCCGACGGGGTGACCGAGTTCTTCATGACCTTCGAGCTGGCGGGGCCGCCACCGGACAACGACCGGCCGGCCATCGGGCTGCGCACGCTACCCGGCACCTCCACCGTCAGCCAGCCGATCTACCTGCAGGTGTTAGACTGGGGGAATGCGGAGCACATTTCGTGCCGAGGACCTGATGGTGTCTGCCTGGTGACGGCCGGCACGTGGGACATCAACGGCTGGACCGCCTTCGAGGGTGAGCTCTTCCTGCAATACACCGACGGCCGCGTCCTGCGGCTGGCCCATCATCGCTCCAACTCCTGCGGCTACTGGGTGCAGCCACGGGCCAGCATCTCCCGCGATGGCCGCTACGTGGTCTTCACCTCCGACTGGGGGCAGGAGATGGGCACAGACAGTTGCAGCGGCGGAAATTACCTGGGACAAGGTGACCCGTACATCATTGACCTGTCGGCCAATGCCTGCGACCTACCCGGCGACCTCGACCACAACTGCGACGTGGACATCGCCGACATCATGTTGGTGGCCAGCCGCTGGAACAGCTCGGTGGGCGATGACGACTACGACCCAGCCTACGACCTGAACGACGACGGCGAAGTTGACATCGTGGACATCGTGCTGGTAGCGGTGCACTGGGGGTGAGATTTGCTGATTGGGTAAGCAGATAAACCGCTTCCAACCCTTGCACGGTGGGCGACTATACCCCACTGTGGGCTTCGGGCGATGAGGGCCGGCCCATCTTCTGGGGGACCACCCGTCATGCGTTTCGTGTTGCTGAGTATGG
>JBHIAO010000248.1:0-8517 GCA_046758565.1 Anaerolineae bacterium | reverse complement strand
TCGAACCCTTCACTGAACCAATCGTAGATGTCGGTCAACAGCCGGCACGCCTCCGCTTGCCTCCCCTGACTTTGCCACAGCCGGCTTAGACTCGTGGCTGCACGCAACTCCAGCAACTTTGCCTGCTGGCAGCGGGCGATGTCGATGGCCTGGCGAAAGCAGGCTTTTGGCGAAGGGTTGCCTGATTCATCGTTCCGCCTTCCGCCTTCCGCCTTCCGAAGCAGCTCACCCTTGAGGCGGTGCAGTTCTGCCTCGTAGTAACGTTCCCCGGTTCCGCGTGCCACAGCCAGCGCCTCATCCAGGGCCGCAAGCCCCTCCTCTGGCTGCCCCGCTTTCCCGTACGCCTTGCCCAGCACAGCCAGAAAAAAGGGTACGTGTAACTGTGTGCCCGCATCCCGCCAGATAGCCAGACTATGGTACCCCCTCGCAATCTCCTCCTGCAACTGTCCATGCCCTTCCACCTCTCGACCGGCTAAGGGCGGCCCAGGCTCAGAACTCTGCTCGACCAGCGCCCCACCCCGAATGACAGTCACCAACGCACTCCAGGCCGGCATCCCCCACTCGGCCGAGAGGTCTGTGGCGGCCTGTGCCCACTCCAGAGTTGCCTGCCCCTCGCGACGCCACATATGGAAGAGGGCACCCGCGCCTAAAGCGGAGATCTCGCTTATCGGGTGAGACAATTCCCGAGCCAGGGTAAGGGCCGCGTTCATTCTCTCCAGAGCCTGGTTCGGATAGCCCAGGAACAAGAGCGGATACGCCACATAGTACAAGCACGCCACGCCAGGGTCGTACCAGTAGAGGAAACGGTGGGTACGGTGCTGGTGCCGGTCGTAGCGGGCAATGGCCTGTTCCAGGTGGGCTCGGGCCGGCGCCAGTTCCCCCAGATAGAACAAGACCACCCCCAACGCCCGGTGAGCTACCAGGAAGGCGGTCGGGTCCTGTTCGCTCTCGGCCAGGCGAAGGAGCTCCTCCCCCAGCTCCCGCGCCGTCTGCAACTCTGCTCGCATCAGGTGGAACGCCCACAGCCCCCACAACGCCGGGAGGCGCTCCGCCGTATCCCCCACGCGCTGGCACAGCACCCGCGCCCGGGCGTAGGCTTCGCCCAATTCCGGAGATGCCAGCCCCCTGGTGAAACTAAACGCATTCCCCAACGCCAGTTGCAGCGCCAGCTCTTGCTCAGCGCGCTCCGCAGTCTGGGGCAGGGTCTCGAGTAACATGAGTCCCCGGGTGAGCTGGTCAGCGGCTTCGTTGTTAGCACAGACCCGCGCCGCCACCTCGGCTGCTCGCTGGTAGTATGGGATCGCCTGCTCCGGCAGGCCGGCGCGTTCATAGTGGGAGGCCACCTGGCCGCTGGCAGCATCCAGATCATCGACGTGCATGGCCTCCAGTGCCAGAGCCACCCGCCGATGCAACAGCCGCCGCCGCGCCGCGCTCAGCTCGGCGTAGGCCACCTCGCGTATCTTGTCGTGGCTGAAGTCGTAGGCATCGGCACCCTGTTCCCGCACGATCCGCCGCTGCCACAGCTCGTCCAGCCCCCGCACCAGTGCATCTTCGTCGGCGTCGCTTGCTCGCGCCAGCACATCGGACGTGAACTCCCGACCGATGGTGGCAGCCAGGCCAGCCAGGTCCCGCGCCGATGGCGAGAGCTGTGCCAGCCGCGCCTGGATCACTGCCTGCACTCCCGGGGGAAGAGATTGGAGATTGGAGATTAGCGATTTAGCATCCGAAGTCTCTTCCCAATCTCCAACCCTTCGACTAGGCTCAGGACAAGTCTCTAATCTCCAATCTCCAGCAGCCGCGCGCACGGTTTCTACCACAAACAGCGGATTCCCCTCGGTTTCCTCGTATATTCGCGCCGCCAAGGCCTGGGGAAGTTCCCGTCCCGCCACATGCGCTGCCAGCGTTGCCGTTTCGGCTTCGTCCAGCGCATCCAACTCCATCTCGGTGAACTGCCGGCTGCGGCGCAGCGCCAGCCGCAGCGATTCCAGCGGGTGATCACGCGCCGTCTCTTCGGGCCGAAACGTGCCAACGACGAGCAGCCGCGCCTGGGGATCGAAGCGCAGCAGATAGTGCAGCCACTCCAGCGTCTCCTGGTCGCACCACTGCAAGTCGTCGATCACCAGCAGCAGCGGTTGGCTACCCGCGAGGATAGCCCGCGCCAGGGCCTCGAACAGGCGCTGACGTTGCCAGGTCTCGGTCAGCGAGCCAGGGGGAGACAGGTCCGGTCGATCGGCCAGCAGCTCAGGCAACAGCCGTGCCAGCTCAGTGAGCCACACGTCCTCCAACGCCGGCAATGCTGGCTGAACCGCCTCCGAGCGCAGCCACGTGACCAGGGGAGTGTAGGCCAGCTCCCCCTCGGCGGCGTAGGAGCGAGCTCTGGCCGTGGCAATCCCCTGCCGTTCTGCCCATTCCAGCAACTCCTCGGCCAGGCGCGATTTGCCGATGCCGGCTTCGCCGGCCACCAACACGATGTGGGGGCGTCCTCTGGCGGCTTCGCGCCACGCTGCCTGTAGTTGCTGCCACTTCTGACGGCGTCCCACCAGGGGCAGCGTAGCGACCAGTGCTGCTGGGGGCCTTCTGCGGGGTTCCGCTTGCGCCTCCACGTTCAGCAATCGCTCATACATTTCGCGGGTCGCCGCGCTCGGCTCGGTGCCCAGTTCGCGCTGCAAGACGGTAGCGCAGGTGTGGTAGACACGCAGGGCGCGGGCACGGTCGTCGCTCAGCGCGTACAGGCGCATCAGCCGGCGATAGGTCGCCTCGTGCAGCGGGTCGTGTTGCAGCAGGCGCTGGGCGTAGCGGATCGCCGCGTGGTAATCTCGCTGAGTTTCCAGCAACTGCGTCAGCCGCTCCACTGTCCTGAGGAAGGTCTGATATAACTGTTCACGCACAGGCACGATCCACTCATCGTAGCAACTGGGTAACAGTTCACCCCGGTAAAGCGCCGTTGCCCGCTCCAGAGCTGCCCGCACCGCAGGCTGGTCGCCGGCCTGCTCCGCCTGCTGCGCCTGCGCGACGGCGCTGTCAAAATCGGCTACGTCGAGGGTGATGGGGGCGTCGGGCAGCCACTGCAGCGTTTTGGCATTGGCGCATAGGAAGCGATCGGCGTCGGGCAGGGCACGGCGCAAATGGTACAACTGGTTGCGGAGATTGGTGCGGGCCTGAGCTTCAGTCGAGTCGGGCCAGAAGAGGAACGCCAGATGCTGGCGTGACTGGGGCGCATCGCGATGTAGTACGAGATAGGCGAGCAGCGACTGCCGGCGCGCCGTGTTGATGTTCGTCACGGGTGTATCGCCGCAGGCCAGACGGAAATTGCCCAGCAATTGAATATGTAGGCTCAACATAAAATAGCCCCCCCTTGTCGCCTCTGGCGCGATCTTGCAGTTCGAATGGTTAAATGGATGTTACTCAGTAGCTTGCTGTTCGGCGGGGCCAATATTGGGCCGCCTTGATGCCACTATTCTGAAAATCGCCGCTCTGGCCGGTCTCCCGACCGCGCCAGCGCCGCTTTCATGCTTCGTGGAGCCCCGTAGGGGCATGTTGACTAATCACCGGCCGGCTTCCGGCGGCTCTGGGGAGGTCGAGGAAAACGACCTGCATCTCAGAAGGCGAGGATGACAGCTACCTATGCCGGCACAATGCACGGGGAACCTGCGGCAGGAGTACCAAAGGCCGCCTGGTCTTCCCAGGCTCCCTGGTGCGTCGAAGCCGCCGCGTATGGGAGGTCTGATGGCTGGGTTGCTTGCGGCGACAAGTGTGACTATACTTCAGCCGGATCGATTCGTCAAGTGTCTTTGCCGGTTGAAGATGGCTGACGATGACGACTTCCGGCACACCTGGCTGGACATCTTGCCGCTGTGCTTTGGACAATACGATCCCGCGGGATTGCCAGTACTGACCTGTGCTTAACACCTGTTTCGTATAGTAGACCACAGGCTGGCCAGGGATCCGATGCTATACTTCATGAAATCAGAATTGGGCCTGCCGGCGAGGCAAGCCTGGCCAGGAGTTGCTGTCGCTCCACTCCTGGCTACCGCTTTCGCCGCTCTTCGAGCGCGCATGTGGTGAACTCCCAGAGGGAGTGGCGAAGGTTGTAGCCGTGAGTGGAGGGTGGCGTGAGTGCGCCAACTGGAACTCCCGACGGGCCTCGGTGAAAGGAGGATACTGCATGGGCGAACTCGTACACACATCCAAGATCCGGATCTACCAGGACAAGCGGCCCAAGCGCCGGGCCTACATTGAGGGCTTTGAGGACCCCGTGTACTTTGGTGTCCACGGCGGGATCAAAGAATTCTACGGACTGGAACCGGAGGAGGACATCGCAGCCACCTTGGACTATCTGGTTGCCTCAGTCGGTGGTTGACTGACCGGCACATTGACTGGCGCGCTGGCAGCGCGCGGAATCACATACGAGCCGGGTGAACTCTACTCCGACGTCGAGGGTGACATCCGCAATCTGGATGGCGTGATGGTCATCACCGACATTCGCGTGAAATACCACCTGAAAGTGCCGGCGGACAAACGCGAGGCGGCGGAGCGGGCGCTAGGCGTCCATGAACGAAGGTGCCCGGCCGCTCAGAGCGTGACGCGGGGCATCAACGTCGAATGGGAGGCGGATATCGAAGAGGTCTAGCGAGACGCAGCCACTGGCCTTCCGGAAGCAGGAGTTGAGGAATCAGCATCTCCGGATGCGGCTCCGTTCGGCACGTGGGCGCGCCTCACTCCTCACAAGCTGGGCTTGCCAGGCATAGTATTACGATGCTCGCAGCGCGTTTACGGCTGCCTGTGCACCTTGCGAGACGAAGTCAGCATCTGTGGAGCACGTCAGCATGCGCATGCCGCGCTCTTGCCACATGCGCAGCACCTCGACGTCGCGGGAGTGGATGCCGGCTGCAATGCCATGGCGCTGTGCGGCGTCAACCACTCTCTGAACTGCGTGTTCGGTATCGGGGTGTTGCGGGTCCATGGTGCCCAACGACACGGCCAAATCCTGGGGACCGATTAATGCGACGTCTACACCGGGCACCGACAGCAGGTCATCGATATCCTCGACTGCCCGCCGGCGCTCGATCTGCACCACGACCAGCACGTTTTCGTTGGCATGCTCTGTAAACTCCGCCAGCGGCGCACCTCTGTACTCATTGTGCCCGCGTGCAATGGAGCAGCCTCGCACACCTTCCGGTGGATAACGCACGGAGCGAACCACGTGTTCGACGGCCTCGCGAGTCTCGACCCGTGGGATCATCAGCCCCTGCGCGCCGGCATCCAGAGGGCGCGACATCAGGTGGTACTCGGGGTCCGGCACGCGCACCATGGGACAGATGCCGGCGAGCCGGGCAACCTTGATGATGTCGGCCACAGTGGTCATGTCGTAGGAGCCATGTTCCATGTCGATGAAAAAGAAGTCGAAGCCGGCACTGGCAAACAAGAGTGCCACCGCTGGCGACCGCATTTCTGTGACCATGGACCCGATGACCGTCTCGCCACGCCGAAGCGCCTGTCTTACCAGATTGTCACGCATCAACAAACCTCCCCAGACTTCCGAAGTCTCTGAGACTTCGGAAGTCTAGCTATTCCCCGTTTCCCAAACTTCCGGGTTCACCAGATTCCGCGGCCGCTTGCCCTGCAGGACTTGGAGTACCTGCTCCACCGCCCCTATGCCCATGCGGCGCAGGCCTTCGTGGGTGTAGGACGCGATGTGGGGTGTCACGATGACGTTCGGTAGCTCGAATAGCGGGTTGGTGGGGCCAGTCGGTTCTTGGTCAAAGACATCCAGGCCAGCGCCGGCGATGGTCCCACTGCGTAGCGCCTCGAACAGCGCTACCTCATCCACGATCGGGCCGCGTGCGCAGTTGATGAGGTAGGCTGTGGATTTCATTCGCGCCAGCGCCTCAGCACCGATGAGCCCTTGTGTCTCTCGCGTTAGGGGTGTGTGCAAGGAGACGAAATCGGCTGTGGCCAGCAGATTGTCGAGCGGTTCGACGAGTTTGACGCTGAGCATCACTGCCCGACCCTCCCCGATGTAGGGATCGTAGACCAGAACACGCATGTTCAGCGCCCGGGCAATCTGTGCCACGCGTCCGCCAATGCGGCCCAGGCCGACGAGCCCCAGGACTTTGCCGGCCACCTCGGTACCGATGAGGGGTTGTCGGCTGTCCCAGCCCCGAGTGCGCAGGTTTGCATCGGCCTCGCGAACGCGCTTCGCCAGCGCCAGCAGGAGCGCGATGGCATGCTCTGCTGTCGATTCCGTGGGGCCATCGGGTGTGTGTACCACAGCCACGCCACGAGCCGTTGCCGCGCCCACATCGATATTGTCGATCCCGACGCCCGGTCGCGCGACGACACGCAGTTGTGGGCCGGCCGCGTCCATGAACGCCCCATCGATGCGCGGTATCGAGGAGACGATGAGGCCGTCGGCGCCGGCCAGCTCTGCCCGCGGATCAGCCGACGCCTTGCGAAATGGCCCGACGACCTCGACTGCATCGCGCAACCGATCCAAGGCCTCATGATGGATCGGTCTGTCCAGCCAGACGTGGATTTCTCGACCTGCGTTTGCCGTCATCGTCATGAGCTCATTCAGACCTGACCTCTACGCCGGCCAGGTCTTCCAGCACAGTCACAATAGCCGAGTTGTCGAGATCACCGTGGCCGGCAGCCAACATGGCCGAATACAGCTCACGCACGACGGCCGTGACTGGCAGCGGTGCCTGAACCGACCGGCTGGCGTCGGCGACGATGTTGAGGTCTTTGTACTGCATGTAGGCCTTGAAGCCCGGCCCCAGGTCGCGCCGCAGGATTTGAGGCGCGCGCACTTCCAGGGCCCAGCATCGGGCGGCACCGCCGCTGATCGCCTCGATCACGCGGGCCGGGTCCACACCGCTCTTGGAAGCCAATACCAGCGCCTCGCCCATGACGGCCATGGTGCCGGCGACGATGATCTGATTGGCCGCCTTGGCTGTTTGGCCGGCTCCGCTTTCTCCCACATAGGTAATGCGTTTGCCCATGACCTCGAAGATTGGCAGGCAAGCATCGAAAGTCTCCCTGGAACCGCCGACCATGATAGCCAGCGTGCCCTGTTGTGCACCGATGTCGCCGCCGCTGACCGGGGCGTCGAGCATGGCGATGCCGGCTTCTGCCAACTGGGCTGCCAAGCGTTGTGTAAAGGCCGGCGAGATAGTGCTCATATCAATGTAGATCAGGCCAGGACGGGCGGCTTCGATGATCCCACCAGGACCGAGGACGACCTCTTCCACGTCTGGCGAGTCGGGCAGGCAGGTGATCAGCACGTCCGACGCAGCCGCAACCTCGCGGGGCGTGAAGGCTGGCACTGCACCTTCAGCCGCCAATTCCTCAACCGGCGAGCGGCTGCGGTTGTGGACGGTTACACGGTAGCCGGCCCGCATCAGGTTACGCGCCATCGGCTTGCCCATCAGGCCTAGGCCAATGAAGCCAAGCTCGGTTGTGTTGTCAGTCATATGCGTACTCCTTGTCAACGTTGTGAAGGCGGTCCGAGGACCCTGGACTACTTGCTGGAAGGCCGGCGCGGTCTGCAGCATCATACTACGGAGCGGCGAGTGGGGTCAAACCGCCGCCACAAGCCTAGACAAGCACGGCGAAAATCTCTATAATTGGACAACACCGGCGCATGACTATCCCGCCGGCAGATAGCTTCAGCGCGCTTTAGCGTGCTTTGGATTTGGGCCTGGGGGGGTATTCTCGGGCGGAACCGCCACGGTGGAGCACACGTCTGAGAGTTGAATTCGTGAGGTGAATGCATGGATACCAACGAGCCCCTGATAGCTTTCTTCGCCATGGGCAATATTGCACACAGAACAAAGGAGCTTCTCGGCGAGTACATGCGCCGCCGCGACGAGCCGTTGTCACCCGACCGGCAGAGCTACCTGACGTTGACCCTACATCACATCGACCATGTCCGAGAGGGATTCAAGATCACTCTGCGTACGACATCGGTGCCTGACCTGTCGGAGCTGCGAGATCTGATACAACAGACGCTCATGACATGGGATTGGCTCGAGGCTTACAACCTTGAGCTTGAACCTGGTACCGAGATCCACTATCCGCTGAAACAAACGTTGGCCTTTGCCCACTCGTATGTTACGCTGGGGGTTCTGCCCCGGCTGCCGGCCTGGGCAGTGACATACCCGGACGACCCGCCGACCTACGCTGACATTCCGGTGCCGAGCACACCCGGTGAGTTCCTGACCCGTATCGATGAATTGGAAATCGTATTGTCGGAGGCAACGGCCAAACCTAAGCGCGAGGCCGATCCAGAACCTCTGCGCCGAACCTACGGCTTCTTTGAAACCAGTGCCTGGCTGGTATCCCGCCATCTTGGTCTGTTTCTTGGTGAATGATTCGTCGAGCGCCACAGTGCCTTTCGATGACACAGGACCGCGTGAAACGTAAAACGTGAAACGTGAACAAGTCCTCACGTTTCACGTTTTACGTTTCACATCCTCTTCTCTTGCCTGGAGACTTACATGCGCAGATCCATCCTTG
>JBHIAO010000247.1:0-8556 GCA_046758565.1 Anaerolineae bacterium | reverse complement strand
CCCCAGAGCGACCGGCCTTGAGCGCATCCCACGTCTCCGCCACCGTATGGCCGACTGGGGTGATGGCGCCCATACCGGTGATCACTACACGCTGGTGGGGATTACGGGTCGTAGAATCGTTCGCTGGTTTACTCATAGCACCTCCAAGTATTATATTCTATCCCGGCCTGGGACTATGGGCCGGCGCCTCTTTTGATCGGTTTCATGCCGAACAAGCTCCGGAGCGGGCTAATGCGTTTGACGAGGAACTCGTACAGGCCCAGCGTGACCACGAAGGAGCTCAGGACGACAATCGGCAGTTTTACTATAATGCCCGCATCCCACTGCACGACGAAGAAAGCGATGACGATGATCGCTGGCTGATGGAGCAAGAAGAACGGCAAAACCGCTTCTTGCCAGTATTGGAGCCTCTTGTTGCTGAAATCCAGGAAGCGCATGCCGACGTACAGCATGAAATGGAGATGACGAGCTGGGGGCAGTTGGGCATGAACATCGCCACGCGGTCGCCCTTCTTCACGCCGAGCTTTTGCATCGCCGTGGCGAAGCGGTTCACGGCGTCGTCGAGCTGCCGGTAGGTCAATGCCTTGTCCATCACGCGCGTGCCCAGGCGACCGCCAAAGATGATGGCCGGGTGGTCGGGGTGCTTGGCCGCCGATTCGGCCAACAGCCGGTCGAGCGGAACCAGCGGATAGTCTATGCTCGGCGGCACGCCCTCATCGTAGAACCTGAGCCAGCGCTTGGTTACAGTCTTTTCTTTCGCTTCCATTTTCTTCCTCTTTTGCATTGTCTCCCCGCTATTATAGCTCGTGTGTAGAATAAGTGCAATTGACTGTCGTCAAGACAAGGGGCCTAAGCTTCGTGCGAAAACTGCTACCAAAGGGCGTCCCGCCCCGTCTGAGGGCGGTTTGGCCGCGAAGTCGGGATGGGACGCCCCTCTGTAGCAGGCCCGGGCGCATCAGGCGATCCTTACTTGCGTTCGACGGACGAAGCGCCAGACGTGTCTATCTTTCCCAGGGTGGGACTGCCTAGATAGTAAACGTGTGAAGCGCCGCTGGCGTCTGCATCCAGTCTGCCGCTGGGTTTCACGGTTGCCTTGCTGGCGCCGCTGGCCTCGACGTTGGCGTCGGCCACGGGGAAAGCGGACAGCTCGACCTGGCTGGCCCCCGAGGTGTCAATGACCACGTCTTCTGCAGAACCGCTCAGGTTCACCTGGCTGGCCCCCGAGACGTCAAACCGGGCATCACCGGCTTCGATATCGCCCCGCAAAGAACTGGCTCCGGACACGTCCACGTCAAAACCCTTCGCGGACTTGAAGCCGGTGATGGTGACGTGGCTGGCACCGCTCAGCTCCAGCCCGGTCAGCTCAGGCATAGTGACCTCGGCTTGCAGGGTGGCGTTCCTGATGTTGTAGCTGCGGCCGGACTTCAGGCCGATGTTCAGCGTGCTGCCCCGCTTGACCACCTCAAGGTACTGGACCAGGTTGTCGTCAATGCGGATGACCACGCTGAAGGCGTCGCCCTGGCTGATGTCAACCTTGAAGGCATAGCTGACGTCAAGCTTGGCGAAGCCGGTTATTGTTTCCTCCTGTGTCACGATGTTGCCCGAGCCGCTGATCGAGACCAGCGTGCAACCGGCCAACAGGGCGACCAGGACTACAAGAACAAGTGTTATTGTGCGTTTCATTTTCTTTCTCCTCTTCTGTTCCAGATTGATGGTTAGCGAATTCAGGTTTGATTAGCTTTTCGCAGAAAAGCCGTTGACGCCAATCGGCATAGGCACCTCCTTACTGTTTCTAAGATCGTCAGTCGTGGTCATTGGCGAGCAGCGCAGCCAGGGTGGGTATGAGTTCGGTTTGCATCACTCGCTTCGACACGTACGCGCTCGCGCCGGCTGCAGTCGCGTCGGCGCGATGGGCGTCGTCTTCGTGAATGGTCAACATCACGACTTGCGTGGACGGCAGGGCGGCTTTGATCTGGCGCGTGGCTTCAATGCCGCTCATCCCCGGCAGGCTGATGTCCATGACCACCAGGCGCGGCGATTCGATTTGGATCAGAGCGATGGCTTCCTCGCCGCTGACAGCCTCAATCACGCGACACTGGGGAAACTCTACCTCCAGCCAGTCTCGCAGCGACCTGCGCACGGCGTCGTGATCCTCGACGATTAGAATTGTTGCAGCCATAGGATACCCTCTTCTGCTAAGACGCGCCCTTATGCGGCGCACTCTTGCACTGCTATTATTTTACCATAAACTGCAACGTTTGTCTGTCAGGAAAGTTTGACAATTGATGTAGGGAAACCTTGACAAACCAGGCTGTCGCCAAGCCTGTCGTCTGGGGCGAGCGGAAGTGGGTTATAAAGAAAAGGGCCTCCGAGGCTTTGAGCGCTCTCGGAGGCCCTTTCCACATCTGGCACTGGAATCTGCTACCTCTGCAAAAACCTGATCGCCCCACCTACGATCGAACCCTCACCCATACTCTTCCCACCCGCCCGGGGCGCGAATTCCAGGATGCGGTCGGCCAGGCGGGAGAATGGCAATGATTGGAGCCAGACGCGGCCAGTCCCCTGCAGGGTCGCCAGGAACAGTCCCTCACCACCGAAGATCATGGACTTCAGGTTGCCCGCCTGCTCGATGTCGTAGTCTATGGTATTCTCGAACGCGACGATGCACCCGGTATCCACCAGAAGTTTCTGGTTGCTGAGGGACTTCTCTACGATGGTGCCGCCGGCGTGGACGAAAACCATGCCATCGCCACGGAGCCGTTGGAGAATGAAGCCCTCGCCGCCGAAGAGCCCGGCTCCCAGCCTCTTGCTGAAGGCGATGCTCAACTCAGTGCCCATCGCCGCGCATAGGAAGGAGTCCTTCTGGCAGATCAATTCGCCGTTCGTGTCGTCCAGGTCAATGGAAATGATCTTACCCGGATAGGGCGCTCCGAAGGCAGCGTGGCGCTTGCCCTGGCGCGCGGCGTTGGTGAAGTGAGTCAGAAACAGCGACTCGCCGGTGATCACCCGCTTCCCAGCGCTCACCAGTTTATCCATGAAGCCGGCCTTCGGCTTGGAGCCATCTCCCATCCTGCTCTCGAAACCGATGCCGTCCTCCATGTACATCATCACCCCGGCCTCTGCGATCACCGTCTCGCCGGGGTCCAGTTCGATCTCCACGAACTGGAGATCGTCGCCAAAAATCTTGTACTCAACCTCGTGCGCTTTCATAGTGCCATCCTCCTGTATGTATTTTTGGTAGAGCAGACAAATTATACTCTATGTCTGGAGCAAGTCAAGCCAGGGAAGATGCGTCATCATGGGGCTCACTCTTGCACCTACTATCTTACCATATATTGCAACGTTTGTCTGTCAGGAAACCTTGACAGTTTGTGTAGGGAAACCTTGACAGTTTATGTAGGGAATCGGGGATGTGCCTATTCCAGCGGGGTCAATCCGTGCTGGATGGCGAATTTGACCAGACCGGGGAGGTCGCTGATGCCCAGCTTGCGCATCAGGCGACTGCGGTAGGTCTCGATGGTCTTGAGGGAGAGGGAGAGCATGTCGGCGATCTCGGCGCTCGATTTGCCCTCCACCACGAGTTGCAGCACTTCCCGCTCGCGGGGGCTGAGGCGCGCCAGCGGGCTTTTTGCTCCGGCAGCCTCGCGCTGGCGCACGTAGTCGTCAATCAACCCGTCCGAGATCTTGGGGCTCAGGTAGCGGTGGCCGGCGTGAACAGCGCGAACGGCGTTGACTACCTCGATGCCAGCAGACTCTTTCAGCAGGTAGCCGCGGGCTCCGGCCTGCAATGCTCGAAAGATGTGTTCAGTGGTGGAGTGCATGGAGAGGATGATAACCTGGGTAGAAGGGCAGACTTCGCCGATTTTCCGTGCCGCCTCGATGCCGTTCAGCTCGGGCATGGCGATGTCCATGATCACAACGTCGGGGCAGAGTTGTGCCACCAAGCGCACCGCGTCGCGCCCGTTGGCCGCGTCGCCGATCACGCTGATGTCGGGTTGCGCCTCCAGCAAGAACCGCAGCCCGTCACGAACCACGGCGTGGTCGTCGGCCAGGAAAACGGTGATGCTCATCGGTTCACCTCCACGATGACCCGCGTACCCTGCCCAGGGTAAGACTCAATGTGGCAACGGCCACCCACTACCTCGGCGCGCTCGGTCATGGTGAGCAGCCCCCAGCCCCGACCTCCATCGGGATCGGCCAGCGGTGCAGGGCTTGCCCTGAGCGTAGTCGAAGGGTCGAAGCCGATGCCGTCGTCAGCAACGACCAGGCGCAAGGTTCCGCCCTCCACCTCCACTGTCACCGTCACTTGTGTGGCCTGCGCGTGCTTGGCCACGTTGGTCAACGTCTCCTGTGCGATGCGGAACAAGGCATTCTCGACGCGCGCGGCCAGCCGGGGGACGGGCTCCTCGCCCTCCACGGCAATGGCGATGTCCGTCCGCCGCGCGAACTGCTCTCCGTACCAGTGCAATGTGGCCACCAGCCCATAGTCGTCCAGCACCGGCGGCCGCAGGTTGGCCATCACGTCGCGAATTCGCTCGGCCGTCTGCTCCACCAGCGACAGCGAATCATCCAGGCGGGAACGCACCGGGGCTGCTGCCTCCTCAGGCAGTTGCGACCGGATGATGTTCAAGTTGATGCCCAGAGCAGTCAGGTTCTGCCCTACCTGGTCGTGCAGTTCCCGCGCCAGTCGCTGTCGCTCGGCCTCTTCCGCCTCGGCCAACTGCGCGGTCAAGGCGAGGAGGCGATCGGCGTGTTGCTGCAGTGCTTCCTCCGCCCGCCGGTGCTCGGTGATGTCGCGCATGGACTCGATGATTCCCTGAAAAGTGCCGTCTGCCCCCCATAACGGCGAGGCAATAACCTCGATGAGTCGCAGCTCGCCGTTTGCCCGGTAGTGTTCGTGCACCACCGTGACTGGTTGGCCCGACTCGCGTACCTGTTCCAGCGGACAAGGTCCCTCTATCCCGTCGCAAGGTGTCTCGCGCCGGTGAAGAATTTGATGGCATAGCAAAGGTTCTGATGCGCCGGCGCCCCTGGACGAAAACTCACGCGCGGCTCGATTCATCAACTTCACCCGGTAGTCCATGCCGATCACCATGATCGGCTCTCCCACGCCATCAATGATCGTCTGCCGAAATGCGTGCGCCGCTTCCAGCGTCTGCTTCGCCTGCTGGCGCTCGGTGATGTCTTGGATCATTTCAACTCACCTGTCTTCTTAAGCGTCCCTCCATAGTTTATGGGATGGCAGGGGTGGGTAGTCCCAGGTATAGCGGCTCGCCAATGGTGTCGTCCACCACGACGTGGGGGAAGGATGGGTCTTTGTCAGGAAAGGCGCCAGTGTTGTGATACATTTCCACGAACTCCGGCACGGCAAAGACCACGTCGTGCATGTAGCTGCGTTGTTGACCCTCGGCCATCAGCGCGGCCTCTTGCACGGAGACCAGGCCGTTGCCGTCGGTGTCGGCGTCTGGATCATCGAAGGCGGCGGCGAAATAGTGGGTGAAAACTCCACCGATGATGGGTAGGCCTTCCTCTTCGAGGCCGCTCCAACCGTACTCGTCCCCGGCCACAGCAGCGATGGACAGGTGCGGCGACGGATCGTCCGTGACCGCAGCGGTGTAGTTGGCGGCCTGGCAGGAATCAATGACCAGCAGTCGCCGGTGGCTGGGGATTTGTTCCCAGTCGGCGGCGAAGAACGCGTCCCAGACCAGCACCTTTTTCAAGTACATGCCGTGAGCGGCTACGTACAAGAAGGCGACGTCGTCTTGATCGGCGTTTTCCGCCAGCCAATCGAGGTTGTCCTGTAAGGTCTCCCGGTCGAATTCGCGCAGTTCGTGGATGTGGTCTGACTCCCAGCCCGAATCCTCAAGCACCTGGCGCATCTGGGTGATGCCGATGTAGTCCACCAGTATGTCGGTCATATCCACGTCGCTGTAGTCGTCTTTTTGAGCCAAGACGGCCCAGCCCTGCACCACGCCGTGCTTCTCGTAAACCCACTCTTCAAACAGAGCGGTCAAGTCGCACTGGCAGTGCTGTTCGGCGAGCTGTCGAAAGGCCGCGCTCGTGCCAATGCCCCATTTGTGGGACTGGTAGTAATCGCGCAGGAATTCGTCGAGCGTTTCTTGCCCCATCTCCTCGGCCAGCGCAGCGACGAAGAGCGGGCCACGGCCATAGACGATGGGGCCATATTCTTTGCCCGTGTAGGCCCCTACGGGCATACCGATGGGAATGTCGGCCCGCTCAACGCTGTTCCAGCTATTATCCCACGAACTGCGGTAACTCCGTGCAGCGCTCTCACCGTGAGTGTCTACGTAATAGAGCCCCGTGGCATATTGGACCACGGCCTCATCAAGCCAGGGTTCGTCTATCTGATCGTTACCGACGGCGTTGTAAAACCACTGATGAGCTACCTCGTGGGCGACAGTACTTTCCATCATGACCCTGGCTGGTATCCCCCGAACTTCCACATTCGAATCATAGAGATCAAGGGCTATCCCCACCAGGGCGGGATACTCCATGCCCAGGGCCTGCATGGGCGTGCTCACGACGTCAAATTCGGTGTACGGATAGACGCCAAACCGCTCGTTGTAGCTTCTCAGCGCATCTGTCGCAAACTGCAAGGCCCGTTCCGCCCCGTCCTCCCGCTCTGTAGAAGCGTAGCTATTGACCGTCGTCTCTCCCACCGTCTCGCTGATCACAGTGTAGTCCTCGCTAGCGGCCAGGTAAAAGTCGCGGGCAGGGCCGGCGGCGAAGGTCAGAACCTGGTTATCCGCCTCGTGCTCACTAGCGACCTGGATTCCCGAAGCAACGACTGTCAGGCTGGCGGGGGCGGTCACGCGCACCAGGTAGAAGCTGGCATCGTAATAGGTTACGTCGCCGTTGCGAGACGGAAGCTCCACGTTCCAGCCCTCGTCGTCGTAGACCGGGATGACCGGGTAGAATTCATCCAGCACCAACACGCCGTCGAAGTAGCCGAACAGGCCGTAGTTGCCGGCCATCTCCTGAGCTACTTCTACCTCGAAGTCCATCTGGAAGTCTACCTGTCCGCCAGGCTGCAGGGTCGTCGGCAGCGGTACGCGGAGCGCGCTATCCTGGAATTCGTAGATGGGCTCTACGTCTTGTCCGTCTACCTGGACCGCTGAGACAGTTGCCGCGCCACCGGCTATGTTGGGAAACAGGCGGAAGTAGACCTCGTCGAGGGGTTCGTCCTCCTGGTTGGTGTAACGCACTTCCTCGTGGCCTTCCAGGAGGAGAAAGTCGTCGGAGATTTGCAAGTCAATGTGGTACACACTCGCGCCCGCCAAGCGGTCGAGCACCTCCCGCTCTGCGCCAATCAGTCCTGGGCGGAAGATGGTGCGGTCGTCCCAGGTTGTATCGAAGGGCTGAGGGGCAGTGGGTGTGAGAACGGGGCTTGGCACAGAAGTGGCCGTGGGCGGCATGGGTGTAGCTGTGGGTGCCGCCTTCGCACAACCGACGACCAGGGTCAGAACGATCATTACTGTAGCGATTACTTTGTAGCGAGTAGACATATTGATATTCCTTTGTGAGAAAGAGTACCACGGATAGAAGAAATACACGATAACCGGGCCTTTGCGAGTTGAAAGGGCGCGTTTCGTCTCAACCGACTGCTTACCATCGTGTATTTCTGTCATCCGAGGTTCTCTTTGTTCTAACGCTGTTCTACGCCCGCCCCAGCAGCGCGCCGAGGAAGCGCTTTGCTGAGAAGGTCTGCCCGGAGAGCAGGTACTGGGCGCGGAACACGCGCGCCACGGCACGGAGGATGAAATAGACGGTGATCAGCAGGAGGCCTGCTGCCAGCAGGGGTTGCCACCATGACACACCACCAACAGACAAGCGCAGCATCATCGTCATCGGGGCGGTCAAGGGAAACAAGCTTAGCCCGGTGGCAATCGCCCCGTGAGGCTGCTGGATCAGGATGACCATCAGCAGCATGGGGATGAGCGTCGGCCAGATAACCAGGATGGTCGCCTGCGAACCCTCTTTCAAGTTGGGCACCAGCGCCCCCAAAGCGGCCATCAGGCTGGCGTACACGGCGTAGCCGAGCAGGAAGAACACGACCCCCCACACCAGGATCGAGGGCGGGAGTTCGAAGCCTGGGGGTAAGTCGAAGGTGCGCCCGCTTAGGCGCAGCAAGGTGTAGCCGGTCCCAAACCAGATCATGGTCTGGAGCAGACCCGTGATCCCCAGCCCGATGATCTTGCCGCTCAGTAATTGGCTGGGCCTGATGGACGACATAAGGATCTCCATCACCCGATTCTGCTTCTCCACCGTCACGCTGTTGAGCAGCAGGCTAGACGACATAAGGATGACAACGTAGAAGATCATCATGGTGGCGTAGGGAACGACGAATGTCAATGGGTTGTTCTCGTCGCGCTTTTGGCTGGGGGCCAGGGCCTTCACCTCCAAATCCATCACGTTCCAGAACCGTTGGATCCGCTCAGGTTCGTTGTCCAAGAGGTTGGCCGTAAGCGTCTGGCGCATGACCCACGATTGATTGTTCGACCCAGTCCAACTATAGTCCGGGTTGATGTAGATCAG
>JBHIAO010000246.1:0-8570 GCA_046758565.1 Anaerolineae bacterium | reverse complement strand
CCACCATCCAAAGCACGACCATCTAGCGCTTGAAGCCATCGTTGAAGTCGACTAGGAAGGAACTCCCACGCCGGCCTGTCGTCCAGTATCTGGCCCGCCTCGGCTGCTGCGACGGCCCAATCCATTCCAGCATGGATGTTAACGAGTTCCAAGGCCATCAGATTCACCGCTGTGAGGGAGTGCACACCTCCAATGTCAGCATCGCACATGGCAGCGATCTTTTGGTAGTGGCGGGCCATGCGAGCGTGGTAGGGGGCGTCGGGCAGTTCGGCCAGCCTGCCGGCGGCGAATTCACGGACGGGGTTAAGCATGCTGTAGCGGCCGTGGTACTCGTCCACCAGGGAGAAGCGCCGCAGGGCGCGAATGGGTTCGTGCCAGCCTGCGTCGCCCCACACAGCATCCAGCGCGCCCTCGTCGGCGCCGCCGGCAAACACGGAAAAGGCAGCGAAGAGGCGCTGAGCCTCGGCGGACAGCCGGTTGTAGGACAGGGTCAGCGAGAAGTCCACGCTGGTCAGCCGGCCCCGCTCCTCCGGGGTGAGGCCGGGCTCGTTCAGCGCCGCCGTGCGGGCGCGCTCCAGCTCGTCCCAGAGTTGAGCCAGGTTGGTCTCGCTGAGCTGAGCCGCCGTCAGCACGATGGCCAGTGGCAGGCCATCCAGGAAATGCAATACTTCGTCCAGCGCTGCCTCATCCCCCGGATGCCACCTGTAGCCAACATTCACGCTCAGATCAGTGAAGAGCTTCCAGTCGGCCGGGATACGGAGCCGCTCCACGTGATAAACATTTTCCCAGCGCGGCCGGCCCACCGGCTGCCGGCTGGTCACCAGGAAGCGGGGTGCCTCGGTGCGCGTCACCAGCGTCTCCAACAGCTCGCGTGCCCCCCGCAGGTCGGCGTGCAGGGCATCGTCCAGGTTGTCTAGGACAAGCAGCATCTGCCGCCGCCCCAGCGTCTTGGCCACATCCTCGGCCGATTCGGCCCGCTCCAGCCTCAGCGTGGTGGCAATCTGCGTCAGGATCGCCGCCGGCCCCCGCGCTTCTTCCAGCTCGACCACGAAGACGCCGTCGGGGAAGCGGCCCCGCGCCTGGTGCCAGCGGGCCGTCTCCCGGGCCAGCTCCGTCTTCCCGACGCCGCCGGTGCCGGTCAGGGTCACCAGCCGGCCCTGGCTCAGCTGCCGGTTAATCTCCCACATCTCACGCTCGCGACCCACGAAGATATCCAGGGGGGTCGGCAGGTTGATGGGGGCCGTGAGCCGGCCTTCCTCCACGTAGCCACCGCGGCCCTCACCCTCTTCAGCCAGCGGGGCGTCGTGGTCCCGGTCCCCGGGCAGGAGGCGGAACTTGACCTCCTCTGCTACGGCCCGCACCCCCAGGTCGGCCGCGCTGGCTACGGCGTCCCGTCCCTCCTCGAAGGCCGCCTCCAGCGTGAAGCCTCGGGCCAGGGCGTGGTAGAAGTCGCGGGCGAAGGCGATGGCCGCTTCGTCGATCACCGGCTCGTCCCGCTCCACGGCCACCACGTGTGCCACGCCGGCGGCGGTGAGGTCCTCGGCCAGGCTCTCCGAGTGACAGGCGTTGAGGACAACCAGACGCGCCGCCTGATCGCCCACCCGCACCAGGCGGGCCAGCAGCCCGCGGTCGATGGTGTGCAGCTGGCCGTGTTCGTCCTCGAAGGCCAGCACCGACAGGTCACCGTGGCCACTGAAGTGGACGACGTCGTAGCCGTCCCGGACGCCGTCGCGCAGGGCCTCGGCGGTAGCGTGGCGGAAGCGGACCTGGATGTCCGCCCCGCTCTCCCGCAGGACGGTCTCGATGAGAGCGCGCTCTTGGGCCAGGTCCAGCCGCGCAACCGGATTGCCCTTACCGTCTACCAGCGGCGCAGAGAGGAGCACGAGCACCCGGAGTGCCGGCTGGGGCTCCGGCTCGGGTTCCGGCGCCGGTGCCTCTTCTCGCTCGGTTAGCGCCTCCTCGATGCGCTCCAGGATGGCCGCGATCTGCTGTTGGGTCTGGAGCTGCTGCTGGTCAAGCTCCAGCCCGTACCACTGTTGGAACCAGGGGTGCCGGTCGGCAGCGTGCTTGCGGGTGCGCTCGACCAGGTACCGCAGGGCCGGCCGCACGTGAATGTGGTCGAAGCCGGTGGAGCGGACGTACAACTGCTGCAGGTGGTCGTAGTCCACCGCGCCAGCGATCAACACGGCGCCCAGCAGCTCCTGAGCGACTGCTGGCCGGCTGAGGTAGTGTGGATCCAGGAGTGCCTGAGCGACGTCGCCGTGCACGCTGGCTTTCAGGTCGGCGTAGGCCGCCTGCACGGCCTCGGTGAAGGCGGCGCGGCGTGCCTTGTCGTCTAGGATACGCCGGGCGACGCCGGCCAGCGGCACCGCCACACCGTACTCGCCGGCGATTTGGGCCAGGGCGCTCAGAAGAATTGAGGCGACATCAATAGGCACGTGGCAAACCTCGCTCTCTTTGGATGACCTGGAGTATGCGCCTTATCAGACCTTCACCCTTGCCGTGCGTGCCGGGGCTCCACGTAGCAGTTCTTCGACGCTCAAGTCTTCGTCAATGTCTGGCCAATGGATTCCATAGCCGGCGCCCACAATCTCCCACTTCTCGCGTTGTTCTGGCGTTGCATGCAGGAGTCGCGGATACCAGGCCAGCGGGACCATGATGGTTCGCCCGTCGGCCAGATCGACACTCAACGCCTTGTCTGTGAAGCGAACGTCTTTAACTCGCATGTCAGGTTGCAGATCGCCCGTTCCTAGCAGGGGAGCTCCCGTGACCTCGTGATACAAAACATCCGGATCCAGATCGATATCGCCGGGCCAGGTCACCGTCCGGCTCTCCGGGTTAACGAAGACTTTCTTGAAATGGTCGGGATCCTCCCAGGCGGCAAAAACCCCTTTGCCTACTAAGTCTGATAAGTTAACCTCACCCTCCGCGCCGTCATCGAAGCGAATCCAGATGTGATACTCTGGCAACGGTCGAACATCCGTAATTCGGTGCACCAGTACCTCCTATTGCGGTGTGTGGTCGCGCCAGTACATGTAGATCGAGATTCCGAAGAATTCAGAAATCCTGGGCATTCGTGGACTCCCATTCGATGTTCACCGCTCCCGCCGTCGCATCTCGAGCATCATTCGCGAAAGGCACCAGGCGGTCCAGCGGAACCGCCACCCGTATATCGACGGCCTCGCCGAAGGTCTCCTCGATGACCTGGCCGCCGTGGGCGGCGATGAGTCCGCGCAGGGGCCCGTAGTGGCTGTAGTGCACCGCCTCCAGGTCGATGCGTTTCATCCGCACCTTCTCCACCACGTCCAGTGCCGCGATGACCATGCCGGCCACACCCCCGTAGGCGCGCACCAGCCCCCCGGTTCCCAGCTTCACACCCCCGAAGTAGCGCGTCACGACCATCACCAGGTCCCCCAGGCCGCTGCCGTCAATTCGAGCCAGGATCGGCTGGCCGGCGGTACCGCTGGGCTCGCCATCATCGCTCATGCCGCGCACAGCACTGTCGCCGATGCCGACGGCGAAGGCCCAGGCATTGTGCGTGGCGTCGCCATAACGCTGACGCACCTCGGCGATGAACACCTGCGCTTCCTCCACGGTGGCTGCCGGCCCGGCGGTTCCGATGAACCGCGAACGCTTGATGACCTCTTCGACCTGCACGATGCCGGCCGGCGCCGGATAGCGAATCGGTTGCTGACCCATGGTGTTACTACGTAGGGATTATAGTTGAAAAGCCGTGGCCAGACCAACTAAGCCGTGAAACGTGAAGACGTGAAACGCGAAGTATCCTTTGCGTTGCACGCGGTCCCATGTATAATCAGCTTAGTCTTACCGGAGGGACGTTCCATCTCAGCCGATCCGCTCATCACCGTTCGCACTTGTTGTGAACCAGATTTTGACCCGATTTTGACTCTTTTGCGATAAACTTGAAGTATGCCCCCCCATTCTGAAACGTGCCACAGTAGCAGTTAGTGGGCCATAGAGGGAGCATAGGAGGTAGTAGAATGACACGTAGTTACGTGACTATTGATGGCAACGAGGCCGCCGCCTACGTTGCCCACAAGACCAACGAAGTGATCGCGATTTACCCGATCACCCCGTCCTCGCCCATGGGTGAGCTAGCTGATGCCTGGTCGGTTCAAGGTAAGACGAACATTTGGGGCACGGTGCCCCTGGTCATCGAGATGCAGGCCGAAGGTGGGGCGGCCGGCGCCGTGCATGGGGCGCTGCAAACTGGCTCCCTGACCACCACCTTCACCGCCAGCCAGGGCCTGTTGTTGATGATTCCCAACATGTACAAGATCGCCGGCGAGCTGACCAGCACCGTGTTCCACATCGCGTCCCGCTCCGTGGCGGCCCAGGCGCTCTCCATCTTCGGCGACCACAGCGACGTGATGGCTACTCGGTCCACGGGCTGGGGGATGATCTTCTCCAACTCGGTGCAAGAGGTGATGGATTTCGCCCTGATTTCCGAGGCCAGTACGCTGGAAGCTCGAGTGCCTTTCCTGCACGTTTTCGACGGCTTCCGCACCTCCCACGAGGTGATGAAGATCGAACAACTGACGGACGATGATATACGGGCCATGATTGACGACGAGCTGGTGCGGGCTCATCGCCGGCGGGGTCTTTCGCCGGACCGGCCGTTCATGCGTGGCACCGCACAAAACCCGGACGTTTTCTTCCAGGCTCGGGAGACGGTGAATCCTTATTACCTGGCCGCGCCGGGAATCGTACAGAAGGCCATGGACAAGTTTGCTACCCTTTTGGGTCGCCAGTACCACCTGTTCGACTACGTGGGCGCGCCAGATGCCGACCGTGTGATCATGCTGATGGGCTCCGGCTGCGAGACGGCTGAAGATACGGTCAACTACCTGGTGGACCGGGGCGAAAAGGTAGGCGTCGTCAAAGTTCGCCTGTACCGTCCTTTCTCGCCGCAGCACTTGATGGCGGCACTGCCATCCACAGTCAAGGTCATCGCCGCCCTGGATCGGACTAAGGAGCCTGGCGCTGCCGGCGAACCCCTATACCAGGATGTCGTGACGGCCCTCAACGAAGTAGGACAAGATGGCATCTTGTCCTACAAGCCCCGCGTCATCGGCGGTCGCTATGGCCTGTCGTCCAAGGAATTCACGCCGGCCATGGTCAAGGGTGTCTTTGACGAAATGGCCAAGGACACGCCCAGGACCCATTTCACCGTTGGCATCATAGACGACGTCACCCACACCAGCGTGGAGTACGATCCCAGCTTCGTTATCGAGTCCGGTGACATGGTGCGGGCCATGTTCTTCGGCCTGGGTGCCGATGGCACGGTGAGTGCCAACAAGAACTCCATCAAGATCATTGGAGAGGAGACATCCGACTGGGCTCAGGGCTACTTCGTCTACGACTCCAAGAAGGCCGGCGCTCAGACAATCTCCCACCTACGCTTCGGTCCTCGGCCCATCCACAGCACGAACCTGATCCAGCAGGCCAACTTTGTGGCTGTGCATCAGTATGGGTTCCTGGAGCGCTACGACGTTCTGGAGAGGGCCGAAGAGGGCGCCGTCTTCCTGCTCAACAGCCCTTACGGCCCAAACGAAGTATGGGATCGCCTGCCCCGTCCGGTCCAGGAGCAGATCATCCGGAAGAAGCTGAAGTTCTATGTAATCGATGCCTACTCTGTAGCCAAAGCAACCGGCATGGGCGCGCGCATCAACACGATTATGCAGACCTGCTTCTTCGCCATTAGTGGCGTCCTACCCCGTGACGAGGCGATCGCCAAGATCAAGAAAGCCATCGAGAAGTCGTACGGCAAGCTGGGGCCGGTGGTGTTGCGGATGAACTTCGCCGCCGTGGACGCGGCTCTAGCTCATCTTCACAAAGTGGAAGTGCCTGAGCAGGTCACCAGCAGCGTCGATCTGCCACCGGTGGTTCCGACAGCAGCACCGGAGTTTGTGCAGAACGTGACGGCCGAGATGATCGCCGGCCGAGGTGATCTGCTGCCGGTCAGCGCATTGCCGGCCGATGGGACGTACCCCACCGGCACCACCCAGTGGGAAAAGCGCAACCTGGCCCAGGAAGTGCCAGTCTTCGAGCCGGACATCTGCATCCAGTGTGGCAAATGCGTGCTGGTCTGCCCGCACGCCGTCATACGGTCCAAGGTCGTCGACGCAGCCACACTGGTGAATGCCCCCCCGACCTTCAAGTCCGCCGACGCCCGCTGGCGGGCACTGCGGGGCATGAAGTACGTCCTACAGGTGGCCGTGGAAGACTGCACCGGTTGCGAGCTGTGCGTGGAGATATGTCCTGCCAAGGACAAGACCCGAGTAGGGCGAAAGGCCATCAACATGCAACCGCAACGGCCGCTGCGCGAGCAAGAGCGGGACAACTGGGAGTTCTTCCTGTCCCTTCCGGAAGTACCCCGCCACGACGGCTTGACGTTCAACAGTGTTAAGAACGTCCAGCTTTTGCGGCCGCTCTTCGAGTTCTCCAGCGCCTGTGCCGGTTGCGGCGAGACACCCTACCTGATCCTGCTCAGCCGGCTCTTCGGGGATCGGGCCATCGTCGCCAACGCCACCGGCTGCAGCAGCATCTACGGGGGCAACCTGCCAACGACGCCCTGGGCCTACGACAATGAGGGGCGGGGGCCGGCCTGGAGCAACTCGCTCTTTGAGGACAATGCGGAGTTCGGTCTGGGCATGCGTCTGACCCTGGACACCCAAACCGCGTATGCACGGCAGCTAGTGGGCCGGCTACGGGACGTCATCGGTGACGAACTGGCCGAGGGTGTGCTGAACGCTGATCAGTCGGATGAGGCCGGCATCGACGCCCAGCGGGAGCGGGTGGCAGAATTGAAAGCCAGACTGGCCGGCGCGGACGATCCTGCCGCGAAGGATTTGCTGAGCTTGGCTGACGTACTGGTCAAGAAGAGCGTCTGGATCGTAGGCGGTGATGGCTGGGCCTATGACATCGGCTACGGCGGCCTGGACCACGTGCTGGCCAGCGGCCACAACGTCAATGTTCTGGTTCTTGACACGGAGGTTTACTCGAACACCGGCGGTCAGGCCTCCAAGGCTACGCCGCTAGCTGCGACGGCCAAATTTGCTGCCGGCGGTAAACCCACGCCCAAGAAGGATCTGGGCATGATGGCGGCAACCTATGGCAGCGTCTACGTGGCACAGGTGGCCATGGGGGCCAGCGATACGCAGACGGTTCGAGCCTTCCTGGAAGCCGAGGCCTACGATGGCCCGTCACTGATCATCGCGTACAGCACGTGCATTGCTCACGGCATTGACATGGCCAAGAGCATGAAGCAGCAAAAACTGGCAGTTGACTCAGGTTACTGGCCTCTCTACCGCTACGATCCGAGACTGAAAGCCGAGGGCAAGAATCCACTGCAACTGGACTTCAGGGGGCCGAGGATCCCGCTCAAGGATTACGCCTACAGAGAAGCGCGCTATCGGGTGCTAACGCAGACCAATCCCGAAGCTGCCGCCAGATTGCTGGCCGAAGCCCAGGCAGAGGTGCTGGAGCGCTGGGAGCGCTATCAGCAGATGGCAGCGATGGATTTCGGCCCAGACGAAGAAGCCGAAGCTGGAGAGAAGCCGCAACCAATGGCGGTTGCGCACTAGGTATTGAGAAGCGTGATGCGTGATCCGTGATCCGTGACCATTTTCTTCACGCATCACGCATCACGCATCCCGTATCCCGTATCACGCATCACGAATCTCTATCACGAGGTAAAGGAAGACCACCATGGACCTAACTACGACCTACATGGGAATGATCCTCGAACACCCGATCGTTCCGTCGGCGTCCCCTCTGTCGAGGAGCTTGGATGGCATCCGCCTGCTCGAGGATGCAGGTGCAGCAGCCGTGGTGATGTACTCGCTCTTCGAGGAGCAAATCACGTTGGAGAGCCACCAATTGGATCACTACCTGACCCTCGGCATCGACAGCTTTGCGGAAGCGTTGAGCTACTTCCCCGTCATGGAGAGCTACAACATCGGGCCAGATCAATACCTGGACCTGATCAGCCAGGCCAAGCAGGCGGTGGACATTCCCATCATCGGCAGCCTGAACGGCGTCTCTTCCGGTGGCTGGATCGAATACGCCAGGCGAATCGAAGAGGCCGGCGCTGATGCGCTGGAGTTGAACCTGTACTACATACCCACCAACCCTGCGCTGACAGGCGCCGAGGTGGAGGAGATGTACCTGGGCGTGCTGCGGGACGTGAGGCAAAGTGTCTCCATCCCCGTAGCCGCGAAGCTGAGCCCCTACTTCAGCGCCACAGCCCACGTGGCCGGCCGGCTGGCTGAAGCGGGCGCGGGTGCCCTGGTGCTCTTCAACCGTTTCTACCAGCCTGATTTCGACCTGGAGAATCTGGAAGTGGTCCCTCACCTAATGCTGAGCACTTCCTACGAGCTGCGCCTACCCCTGCACTGGGTCGCTATCCTCTATGGCCGAGTGCCGGCGGATCTCGCCATCACCAGCGGCGTGCACACCCACGAGGACGTGCTGAAGGGCCTGATGGCCGGCGCCAATGTCACGATGATGGCGTCGGAGTTGCTGCAGAACGGCATCCGGCGCATCGG
>JBHIAO010000245.1:0-8616 GCA_046758565.1 Anaerolineae bacterium | reverse complement strand
CGTGCGCTCGCTAGCCTCACCCCCCAGGTGAATCGGTGCGACCAGCGCGCAGTGCTGCTCGAACTCATCCCGCCGCTCGGCCACCAGCCGAACAGGGTCGGCCGGCGCTGCCGTCTCACCCGCAGGCAGGCCGGCCAGTTGTGCGGCCAGCGCCCGCACCTCCAGGTTTTCAAGGAAGAACACGTCGTCCGGCTCGCGCAGCATACCGGCCTCGCACAGACGGCGCCCCAGCGTAAGGAGAATGCGCCGCAGCATGGGAAGGCCCAGCACCAGATAGAACTGCTGGTTCTCGCGCAGGCAGAAGTAGGTTTGGGCAAGCGCCAGCACGCGGTCGAAAATGAACCGTTTTGGCGGCGGGAGGTGTCGCCGTGCGGAATGGGTAGCGGCCTCTCGTTCAGCGGCTTTGCGCGCCTGTGCCTCGCCCGGGTCGGCCACCGAGCCGTCCAGATACAACCGTATCAGTGCAAGCACTTGCTCTGGCCGCTCGCGCCAGGTGGGGTGACTGAATTCATAGCACGGGGAGCGGTGACCATAGGTTTGCAGGAAAGTGTCAAGGCTGGCCAGGAACTCCGGGCCGCCGGGAATCCCCGCGAGCCGGTTGCGCCAGTCATAGTCTCCCGCTGCGGTGGTGCCCTGCCGCAGAGCTTGCCCCTTCGGCAGACTCACAGCACCCCCGGAGCCTCGCCCTGAGCTGAGTCTATCCTGTGCTCTGTCGAAGGATCGAAGGGCTGCTGAAAGGTCCCCGTTGTTGCGCCCCGAGGCTGCCAGCCGCCACAGGGCACGGTTGGTCTCTACCGTCACATTCCCGGTCAGGCCGGACAGCAAGGTCGTGGCGAGTCGCCCGTCCACGTCGCCCAGCCAGGCGCGCGTGAGCCCTTGCAGCATCTGCAAGCTGATTTCGGCCGCGATAATGCTGGCCGAATGATTTGCCAGGAGCGCGGCGGCCTGCACCTCCTGACGGGCAATACCTTCCAGTATCTCCGCCGTGGGCAGCGTTTCCCACGTCCGCGTCGATTCCTGCCTGACAGTGGCTACAAATGGAGGCAGCAGGCGTTCCCACTCACGATGAGTCGTGCGGACGAGGTTCAGCACACGCCCCAGCACCAGGAGCGCGCCGGGGCCGGCGAGAGGAGGCAGTGTCCTTAGGCCCCCCCTGAGCTTACCGACGGGCCTGTCGAAGGGTCGAGCGCGCCCACTTCGACTGGGCTCAGTACGAGCGTTGGATGGTCGAGTGGACGCCACCGGCGGACGAAAAGGCAGCGCCTCGAAACCACGGTTGAGCAGCGTTACATTGATATACGGCCGGCCGTAGATCAGCCGGATGAGCGGCGCTCCCTGCGGCACACGTCCCCCGAGAATGCGAAATGTGGTCTCGAAGGAGGAGAACAGCGTTGCATCCATGACCGACCACGTGAACGGCGTGATGGGGTCCGGGTAGCGTTCGATGAGCATCTGGCGGCTCCATTCCATGCCCAGCAAGTCCGGCGCTTCCGGCACGGACCCTTCGACAGGCCCTTCGACCCCGCTTAGAGCTTGCCTTGAGCTTATCGAAGGGGCGGGCGGCAGCGCGGTGATGGGGCGAGCCTGCAACACAAACAGCTCCCCGCCGCACACGGCCCACTCCACGTCCATTGGCTGGCCGGCGTGCGCTTCGATCCTGCGCGCCAGGTCGGTCAAGGTCGCGATCTGGGCATCGGAGAGCGAGGGCACGGAGCGTTGCGCCTCCGACACGGGTTGCTCTGCGGTGCCCGTCGCCGTGCGGACGGTCATCACCTGCTTATCGGCGATCTGCTTTTCTTTGATCCGGCCCGTGGCCTTGTCCGCGACAACGTGATCGGGCGTAACCAGCCCGCCCACGACGGCCTCGCCCAACCCCCAGGCGGCGTTGATCACCGCTTCATCGCGCGCACCGGTGACGGGGTTGGCCGTGAAGAGAATCCCGGCCATCTCTGCCGGCACCAGTTGCTGCACGACGGCGGCCAGCGCCACCTCCTCCGGCGGAATTCCCTCCCGCAGCCGGTAGCCGATGGCGCGCGCCGTCCACAACGACGCCCAGCATTGCTGCACCGCGGCGAGCACGGCCTCCGCGCCCAGCACGTTCAGGAAAGTCTCCTGCTGACCCGCAAACGACGCGCCAGGGAGGTCTTCCGCCGTGGCCGAAGAACGCACCGCCACAGGTGATTGCGGATTGCGGACTGCGGATTGCGGATTGATGAGCTGAAGATAGGCGCGTCGGATTTCGGCGGCAAGGGGGTCGGGGATCTGGCCGGCGGCGAAAAGGGCGCGGATTTGCGCGGAAGCAGTCTCCAGCGATTCCGGATCGTCGGCCTTCACCGCCCCGCTCAAGCGCAGAATCTCAGCCCGCAGATCATTGGCAGCCACGAAAGCACGGTAGGCGTCCGTGGTCACGCAGAAGCCCGGCGGCACCGGGAACCCGGCGCGTGTCAGGTCACCCAGGCTGACCGCCTTGCCGCCGGCCAGGGCCACGTCGTCCGGGCCTAATTCGAGAAATGGCTTGATGTATCTCATTCTTCATCCATTCGGTCGCACATCACCCACACGCCGAGGCCGGCCGCTGTCACCATTAACCCGGCGCCAACCAGCACGGCCGTCGCGCCCAGCCACTCAGCCATCGCCCCGCCCAGCCCCATCGCCAGGAACGAAGCGCCGCCCATCAACGCCTGGAACACGCCCGTCACCCTCCCGCGCAGCGTCTCGGGCGTCTCTTCCAGGATCACCGTCTGGCCGGTAACATGTACTGCGACCATCGCCAGGCCGAGCACGGCCGACATACCCAGCGCCAGGTGGTAGTTTTGCACTGCGCTCAATGCCGCCAGCGTCAGCCCGACGCCCACCACGCCGGCGGCCATCAACCGACTTCGGTCAACTCGTTCCCGCAAGCGAGTCACACCGAGTGCACCAATTAGCATCCCCGTCCCGGAAGCGGACATCAGGAAACCATAGCCGCCGGGGCCGGCGTTGAACGTCTCTTCGGCCAGAACGACGCCCATCACGCTCATCACCCCGATCGCCAGATAGGCAAACATCCCCATGCTCAGCGCAACCAACACCTTATGGTTAGACCGGATGTAGCCAAAACCCTCGCGCAGGTCACGGGCAACGGCCTGCCGGCCAGGTGGGCGCCCGGCGCGCGGGATAGCTAGCCCGGCGACGGCTAGCGCCGGCAAGAGAAAGGTGACGGAGTCAACGTAAAACGCCATCGCCAGCCCAGAGCGTTCGGCGATCATCCCGCCGATGGCCGGCCCGATGGCAATGGCCCCGACGTACGAGGCAGCGAAGACGGCGTTGGCTGCCATTAGCGCTGCCGGCGGCACCAGGTCGGGGATAACAGCGGCGCGGGCCGGGATAAAGAACTGGTTGATGATCGACATGGCCAGGTACACGCCGAACACCACTGGCAGCGAGTCTGTTAGTGGGATGAGCAAGACCAGCATCCCCTGGAGCAGGTTGGCGCCGACCATGACCCACTTGCGATTCCAGCGATCGGCGAACGTGCCGGCCACGCTTCCCAGCAGCAACGCCGGCCCCGCCTTGAGCGCCAGCAACAGCCCGACGGCCGCCGGCGAGCGCGTCATCTCGTAGATCAGCGCAGCCAGCGCCACGGTCAGCAGCCGGTCGCCGATGAGCGAGATGGATTCGCTCAGCCACAATACGACAAACGGTCGCTGCCGCAGCACGGCGGCGAAGCCGGCTTGCGTCTCCGGGCGTGCGGCCACAATTGCCTGTTCACTCATCAACCTTGTTCCGCCCGGCGCTTGACTGCCTTGAGCCACATCCTCCGAATGAGTGCGCTTCCAGGGTAGACGATCCGGCAGTAGAATGCAGTTTTTCTGTTGTTATCCGTGTTTTTTCCATCCGTGAGAAGTTGTTGATCGCCTATCGGTTTGAGGCGCAGCTTCGCTATACACGGTTATGTGGATTCTTGTCTTGGTTTTTCAAGTGACGCCATGGTTACACACACGATCATCTCCGATGTACACAGGACCGAGCGATCGGGCGGCGTGGCAAAAAAAGAGAGCCTGTGTTTAGTGCTTCTCAATTCCCTGGAAAAAGACGCCCAATATCGCCGCTGTTCGCGAGGCATCTGGCGCTATCCTCAATTCCCCGCTCAGATAAGCGTTGGCGATTGCCCCGTGGATCATGTCCATCAGAACACGGGCTGCGGCCTCTGGCTCCACGGCGCGGAACGCACCGCCCGCAGTACCCTCGGCGATGGCCTCCGCCAGCAGCGCGACGTACTGGCGATAGAAGTCGAGAAATCCAGCCTGCGTCCGCTCCCGGCCGCCCGGCACCTCGCGGTGTATGACCTGGATAATGTCGGCCGACTCGGAGAAGAAATGCAGGCAGGTCTCGACCGCCGACTCGATGCGCCGCCGTGGATCCCTCTCGGCCATCACCGCCTTCAACGCCGCACGCGTTCGCTCGGCGTCCCGCTCAACCAGCGCCAGCACGATCGCCTCCTTGTTGGCAAAGTGGTGATAGACCGTCGCCTTGCCGATGCCGGCCTCCTCGGCGATCTGGCGGATCGATGTAGCCGTGTAGCCCTGGCGGACGAACAGCCGGCTGGCCACGTGCAGAATGGTGTTGCGAGTGTCGGAAGACATTCCTGCTCCTTCCCGACCGAACGGTCGGTCTGGCAACAAGCATACCACAATGGTCGGTGGTTGTCAAGGCATTTTGGCCGACGCTTGCCCGTGCACCACCTTGTGGGTAAGTTCTCCTCAGTCCCCCTCACCAGATTCCGGCCTGCTGCCTTGGCCTGGTAGAGGGCCTGGTCAGCCTGATGCAACAGCTCCTCCGGTTCGGCCAGATCCTTCAGGAAAGTGTAGCTGCAACTTTTCCACATTTTGGCTGTAATATATGGTAGCGAGCGAGCAATATGGAAAGAAAATACTCGACCCGACTGTTTGCGCTTGTTCTTGCCGGTCTGCTTTCTCTGAGCTGTTCATCTCTCTTTCCTGCAGACGATAATGCTGCCGTCCTATCGCCGGCCGCTCCGGTGACCGGGAGGGATTATTCGTCCCTTAGAATCGCGCCCCCGCCCGGCGGCGGCATGTACATCGGGCAATATGAATGGAATCCAGGGGACATCGCCACCTTTGAAGAAGCCATCGGCAGAAATGTCGCTCTGTTTTCTGTGCACCAACCGATGGTGCTGGATAGTGAAACGGAGTGGCCGGTAGCCTTCGATATTGACGAGGCAGAAAAGGCCTGGCAAGAGGGCAAGGTAGTGTTGGTCCAGGCTCTTGCCACAGAACTGGACAGGATACTCGATATTTACGGGCAGATCTGAGTTTTGTCTTGTATCGCTCCAGGCAGTTGATGCACGATCATTTTGAGATTATGGCTGACGTTGGCATGACCGGTTTTATGTATGACCAGGTTTCCAGTTGGGAGTGTATTGAACTTGGTATGCCTTTTGATTCGGAAGAGCTTCGAGATCAGAACAAACAGTGGTGGGGCGAGATAAAGCCGGCACTCAGGCAGAAAATATTACGATATGCCGGGGCAAACGAGTTTTCCACCGGCAGGTAGGCCGTTCCTGTTGGGCCGGACGAACTGAAACCCAAAATCCCAGAGATACTCACTCCCGAACAGGGGTATGAAATTGCGCTTGCCGATCCAGAGGTTGAACGCATCGTAGACCTGGGCGCGGAACTGGGCGAACCGCTTTTCAATCCTGACTATGGAAAGTGGGATGTTTTTGTGTTTGGCCTCGGGGTGGACGTATGGGTTGAGGATTCGGAAGAGGGCAAAATTTTTTTGAACGAAATTGAACTCATTGATGAGGCCAGGCGGGCCGGCTACCCTATCCCATCCGATGAGTGGCTGATCAACTATATGCGCAATCAAGAAGATGATGATTAGGGTATTCAGGATTTCGCGTGGTTGACAAACGATTATTGCGTATTGCGTATTACGTATCCAGAGAGACTTCACGCAATACGCAGTACGTAATACGGTCAAACCCCGCGAAATCCCAAAGAGCCAGAACCTGTTACTGGAGAGAAATACGATTTTGCTGGGCATTTTCAACGCGGCCGTGATCGAGACCATATTCCTGGCGTTCGAAAAGATAACGGGCGCTGAGGGCATAGCCGCGCATCCAAACCTGCTTATTGACCTGCTGATAACCATGCCCTGGTACGTGGTCATGGTCATCAGCTTCGCGCGGGTGCAGCGCCGCCAGCACTTCGCCCCGGCAATCGTGTTGCTTCTGGGCGCGGTCTACGAGTTAGGAGCCGACGGGATAGTCTCGCAGATTGTCGGTATCTTGTTTGGCGAAAGCCAACTGCTGAACCCCGGCTACTGGCTGGAACTGGGGCTGTTTGGCTTTTGGATATTCATCCCCGTTTACAGTTCGATGGTCCTGGCGCCGGCCTGGCTGATCGAAAAAAGCACGCCTGCCCCAAAGCCAGCCATCCCGGCCTGGCGTGACGCCTTAAAGCCGTTGCTCTGGCTGATCCCGTTTACGGTCTACGTGTTCGTGGTGATTCTCATTCTGGGCGCCCTCAACCTGGTCTGAAGAACAGCGAGTCAAATACCATGGAGAAAATAGTACCCCTATTATTGTCGCTAGATGCCCAACTCCAGCAAACTGAGTTGCCGCTACAAATCTAGCTCATAACGGCTCATGGTGCTGGTCATTGTCAGATAGAACTAAACAGCCACGGCAACACCAAGGATAGTCAGCACCGACCGCAGCCAGCGCTGCCACAGGTTATTCAAGGCAACATCTATTAACATCAATTCTTCCGGGTTGGTCGGCGAACGCCGCAGTGATTACCCATCACAGCCCAGCCCGTCCGGCACGCCTGAACAGCACGGCCAGCAAGCCGGTCGCAAGGGGGAAAAGGATGCACCACAAGACGAGACCCCCAAATATGAGCGCCATGTTGTCGAGCGCGCAGCCGATCATGCCCAAGATGCTCAAGGCGCCTGCAGGTAGGCTTGCTGCTGGCGGGCGATCATCACCAACGTGTTGCCGTAGCCGGCCAGGTGGCGAATCACCAGTTTGACAATGAATTTGTCTTTCAATGGTTTTTATGATTGTCAAGTACTGCACCACTCATCAGGTATTTTCAACGTCGGCTATTGACAACGAACGCACATTCCGGTATAATGATGGAGTAGAACAGATATTCTAATGCTCCACAAGAAGGATCACCACATGAAAGCGAAAGATGCCAGAGCATTGGGTGAACCCTTGCTGTGTTTGTTGAGGCCGGGCAGATAGCTCAAGCCTATGCCCTGTTGGATCCGGTTCTGGCCGAGCGCACCCCGTTCCCCATGCTCAGGCGCATCGGCGCGGCCGTCGGCGCCGGCCCATTGGAAGCCGTGAACGCCTTCTTGGAGCACATCGCGGCTGCCAGGACCATAGGCGGCTGGGTAGTCATCAGCAGCGCGCTGGAGGCACAGTTGGACCGCGATCTCGCGGGCGCTTTTGCCCGCTGCCGGCGCTTTATCATCGCCGGCAGCGTCTGGCACGCCGCGGACACTCTAGGGGAGTTTGAACCGCGCAGCCCGGGTGTGAAGCGCCGCTTGCAGGCCATGGAACAGTTGGCAAGCGCCGGCATTCTGGTTGGCACCGCGCTGATACCCATTCTTCCCTTTGTGGGCGATGACGAAGGGCACCTGGAAGATGTGGTGCGCGCCACTAAGGAGCACGGGGGATCGTTTGTGCTGGCCGGCAGTCTGACGATGGATGGCGTCCAGGCCGAGCGGACGCTGGAGGCTGCCCGGCGGTTCGACCCGGCGCTGGAGGCTCGCTTCCGGCAACTGTACGACTGGAAACCAGGAGGAAAGCCGAACTATAGCCCGCCGCGTGCTTACCAAGCCCGGCTGGGGTTGCTGGTCCGCGAGCTGTGCGCCCGGCACGGCCTGCTGGATCGCATGCCGCGCTACGTCGCACCGGGGCCGCTGGCCGTCAACAAGCGCATCGCCGAGCGACTGTTCCTCAGATTGTCACCAACTGAACGCCGAGAGGATTCAGGCCCTTTTCGACCGCTGGGTCGAACAATTACCCTGGCCGCTCACAGCACAACAGCGGGCGGCTGGTTACGTGCATCAACTGAGCATCTGGCAACTGGAAGTCAGCCGGACGCAGGTGTTTGCCGACCCGGAACAAGGTCGCGCTTTGGTCGAATGTCTGATCCGGGACAACCTCGACCTGGGCCGTCCGGACCGGGTGAGCCTGATCTTTGAGCGGCGGGTGACCAAACGGACTCCCAGCGAGTTCCACACGCGGGTGATTCGCCAAGGTGTCTTGCCCAGTATCCGCATTCGCTACAAGCACAGTGCCCTCAAGCAGTACCTGAAAGACGGCCGAGCCTTGCGCACCGAGATGATGATCAACAATGCCAAAGACTTTGACGTCAACCGCGGGCTGGCCAACTTCAGCACCCTGGTCGAACTGGGCCGCCAGTTCAACAACCGGCTCCTGGAGCAGGAACGGATCAGTCAAGACTGTTTCGTACCTCTCGATGAGATGCGGCGCTTGGGGCAATCCACCGTGTCGGAAGACGGGCAGCGTGCTTCTGCCCTGCGCTTTGGCGACCGACGGGTGATGGCCCTCATGGCCGCGTTGGCCCGCTT
>JBHIAO010000244.1:0-8652 GCA_046758565.1 Anaerolineae bacterium | reverse complement strand
AGCACGGCCCTGCGTCGTGAGGCAGTCATCCGACGCTTGCATCGATCCGCTAAGCTCGACCTGATTCGCCGCTAATCTGAGCAGAGGAGCAGAGGGGCCGGGGAGCGTAGGAGGCCGTCAGAATTCCTCACCTCTGCACCCCAGCACCTCCGCACCCTGGCTCAGATTGGCGGTTGCAAACGAAGCAAGGACAGAGAAACAACCGCCTTGAGCGTCAATACTGCCCAATCCCCGCCCGTAGCGGACAGCCCTTCGACGGGCCCTTCGACGGGCTCAGGACAGCGAATTGCCTCTGTGTCGGCCCGATTGGGTTCCGACCAGGGGGGCTATCATGTGCTCATGATCGCCCCAACGTCGTTTTTCGCGGACTATGGGTGTCACGTGCGGATTCTCGAAGAAGCCCGTGTCCTCCGCAAACTGGGGCACAACGTCACCGTTGTCACGTATCACAGCGGCAACGATGTGGCAGGGCTCGATATTGAGCGCACGACGCCGATTCCGTGGTGGCGCGACGCAGTTGTTGGTTCCTCACCTCACAAGATTGCCTACGACATCCTCTTGTCGTTCAAAGTGCTACGGGTGGCCTGGCGTCGCCGGCCAGATGTCATTCACGGTCACCTCCACGAAGGGGCGCTCATCGGCTGGCCGCTGAGCCTGCTCGGACGTGTACCGCTTGTGTTCGATTTTCAGGGTAGCCTGACGAGCGAGATGGTGGACCATCGCTTCCTGCGGCAGGATGGTCCTTTCTTTGGACCGATGCGCCGGCTGGAGGAGTTCATCAACCGACTCCCTGCCACCATCATCACCAGCTCGGAGCACGCGGCCCGCCTGTGTGTAGACGAGTACGGCTGCCGGCCAGAGTGTGTTGAGCCAATCCCCGATGCTGTGAACCCGGACGTGTTCCGTCCTGGACTTCTGAGTGAGGCTGAGCGTCGAGCGCGCAAAGAAGCGCTAGGCATTCCCCCGGACCGACACGTCGTGGTGTATCTTGGGTTGCTGGCCGAGTACCAGGGTACCGATCTGCTGGTGAGGGCTGCTGCGCGGCTGCTAGCCGACCACCCTTCGACAGCCCTTCCCTTCGACGGGGCTCAGGACAAGCGACGGGGCTCAGGACCCCACCCCGACGTGCACTTTCTGGTCATGGGCTATCCGGGCCGGCATCGCTATCAGCACCTGGCGGTGCAACTTGGCATTGCCGATCACATCACACTGACGGGGCGGATCCCGTATGAGCAGGCACCTGAGATGCTGGCTCTGGGTGACGTCGCCGTTGCCCCCAAGCTCTCCGCGACTGAGGGGAGTGGCAAGTTGTTGAATTACATGGCGATGGCGCTGCCCACCGCAGCCTTTGATACGCCTGTTAGTCGCGAATACCTGGGCGTGGATGGCGTCTACGCGCCTCGCGCCGATGTCGATGGCCTCGCTCTCGCCATGCGGCGCCTGTTGGACGATCCGGAACAGGCGGCTACCAGAGGCCGGCGACTTCGCGAGCGCGCCATCGCCAAGTACTCGTGGGATGATTCCGGCCGGCGTCTTGTAGAGATATACGAACGCGTGATGGCCGTTGGGACTCGCAAGAATGTCGTTGGTCGAACGTGTCGGTGAACTGTATCGGTATCGGGAGCTGATTCGCAACCTGGTCGTTCGCGATCTCAAGGTGCGGTACAAGAACTCGATGCTAGGCTTCCTTTGGAGCCTGGTGAATCCACTGCTGATGATGTTGGTGTTCACCGTTGTGTTCCAAATCATGCTCCCCAACGAGCAAATTCGAGCATTCCCGATCTTTGTTCTGTGTGCGCTACTGCCCTGGAACTGGTTCGCTGCCTCACTAAACGAGGCCATTCCGAGCATTGTCAATAACGCCCATCTCATCAAGAAGGTCTATTTTCCTCGGGAAGTGCTTCCGTTGTCGGTTGTGCTGGCAAACGGGGTTAACTTCTTGCTGGCGTTGCTTGTGCTATTCGCTATGATCTTCATCTATGGTGTCAATCTTTCGGCGTGGGTGTTACTCCTGCCGGCCATTATCGGTGTGCAACTCCTGTTCACACTGGGCGTAGCGTTCATTTTATCCACCGTCAACGTTTTCTATCGCGACACCGGTGTCATCATGGAAGTGGTGCTCCTGGCCTGGTTTTTCCTCACACCTATCTTTTATCCCGTCACGCTGTTATCGGAGCATCGCGAGATTTGGGGTATCGCGCTACCGGTCCAGCGACTCGTGTATATTCTGAATCCGATGGCATCTCTGATCTCGGCCTATCGCGACATCTTGTGGGGGTCGTTGGAAGGGGGTCCCCCAGGAGCGCCGGGACTTGACTTCCTGGGGCGGACCGTGGTTACCTCGCTTGGCATTCTGATTGCCGGCTACTTGTTCTTCACCCGTTACAGTCGGGCATTTGGCGAAGAGGTTTGATGACGTCAGCCATCGTCTTCCAGCACGTCTCGAAGCGCTTCATTGTACAGCACGAGCGACCGCGGTCCTTCCAGGAGCTGGTGGTCAGCTTTTTCCGCGACTCCGAGCGCGAGGAGCTTTGGGCGCTGCGTGACATCAGCTTCGCCGTCCGCCGTGGTGAGACCTTGGGGCTCATTGGACACAACGGCTCGGGCAAGAGCACCGCGCTGAAGCTGATGAGCCGCATTTTGGAGCCGACGGCCGGCCACGTTCAGGTCGAAGGGCGGGTCTCGGCGTTGATCGAGCTGGGTGCCGGCTTTCACCCCGATCTCACCGGGCGTGAGAATACCTTCCTGAACGGCTCTCTGCTGGGGCTCAGCCGCTCAGAGATGCAGCAGCGCTACGACGAGATTGTGGAGTTCTCCGAACTGAGGCGCTTCATCGACGTGCCGCTAAAGCACTACTCGTCGGGCATGCAAATGCGGTTGGGGTTTGCCATTGCGATGTGCGTCGATCCCGACGTCCTGCTGATCGACGAGGTGCTGGCCGTCGGTGACGAAGGCTTCCAACGGAAGTGCCTGGCCCGGATCAATCGATTCCGGGGCCGCGACAAAGCCATCGTGTTTGTCTCCCACGATCTAGGTGCTGTGCGCCAGTTGTGCGATCGGGTTATCTGGCTTGAAAACGGGGTCGTGATGGCCGAAGGACCAGCCCATGAGGTCGTCGTCCAGTACCTGGTGCACGTCGGGGAGCGTGAAGAGGCTAGGATGGCGGCTGGCCCGCTACAGGCCCACGCTGCTAGCGCCGGCGAGGAGAAGCGATGGGGCACCGGTGAAGCTGAGATCGTCGATGTGCGATTGAGGTGTCCTGAGCCCTTCGACCCTTCCCTTCGACAGGGCTCAGGACAAGCGGCAGGGCTCAGGGCAGGCGCTGCTCAGGACAGGCTTATCGAAGGGCGGGCCGGCGAAAGCCGCGAACGACACCTGTTCGACCCTGAAGACCCGATGATCGTTGACATCGAGTATCGAGCACGACAGTTCATCGAGGAGGCTGTCTTTGGCATTGGCCTGTTCCGCGACGACGGAACACACTGCTACGGCACGAATACAGGCATCGATGGACACGTCCTGGAATTAGAACCCGGCACGGGTAGCGTCCAGGTATTCATCGACCGGCTGGCATTGCTTCCCGGGACGTACACCGTGGACGTGGCTGTTCATGCGCCGAATGGCCACCCATACGACTATTGGCGCGCGGTGTGCGCTTTCAGCGTTCGCTCATCGGTGAGCGACTGCGGCGTCTATCGGCCGCGCCACCGGTGGGTGATCGATGGTATATCGTTGGGGGAACGGTGGCGTGAGGGAACTGTTGAGATCTGGCCGGCCGAGGCTGTGAAACGTGAAGCGTGAAACGTGAGGACTTCACGCATCACGTTTCACGTTTCACGCGGTCCGATGCCCAGCCAACCTGTATCTACAAGCAAGGTCTCTGATGAAGAACGATTCCGGTAATACGGACCAGGTCGATGTTGCCGCCGCCCTTCGTGAGTTGAAGGCCGAAGTTCGCCGGCAACGTCACGTACTCCATGGGGAAGGCGCCATCGCTGCTGAGAATTCGCTTGTCCCAGTCAGCCTCGATGCAGTCCAGAATACGGCTCGCGTCAATCCCCATCTTCCCATTGCGTGGCCCGAGTGGCCGCCGGGTATCGTTCCGAAGGTTGTTGCCTTTTTGCAGAAAGTCACGCGCCGGCTGCTTCGCTGGTACATCAACCCCATCGTCGCCCAGCAGAACGAGTTCAACACTGTCACGGCTCAGGCCTTGACGGACATGGCGGTGGGGATGCGGGCCGGCGATGCTCGGGTTGGGCGCCAACTTCAGCAATTGCAGGAAATCCTGAGGCAACTGCAGGAGGCTCAAGAGCGGGAACGGGAGGTACTCGCGCAGCGACTGTGGCGCCTGGAGCAGCGGTCTGTGCAGGGGAGCAGAGGGGCGGAGGAGCAGGGGAGCAGGGGAGCAGGGGAGCAGAGGGGCAGGGGAGCCGGCATCCCCGCACCTCCGCACAGACCGCTGCTCGACTACTACCATTTTGAGCTCCGCCATCGGGGTAGTCCGCAGGACATCAAAGCGCGCCAGGAGTTTTACCTCGACTACTTCCGGGAATGCCGGCACGTGCTAGACATTGGCTGTGGCCGGGGCGAATTCGTCGCACTTCTTCGGGAGCATGAGATTGATGCGCGCGGGGTTGACATCGATGCAGAGATGGTGGCCCACTGCCGGGCTGCAGGTTTGCCTGTCGAGCACGCAGACGCGCTGAGCTATCTGTCCGACCTGCGGGACGGCTCCATCGACGGTGTATTCATGGCCCAGGTGGTGGAACACCTGACGCTGGCCAATCTCGTCAACCTTCTGCGATTGTGCCGGCAGAAACTGGCACCCCATGGTGTCTTGGTTGCCGAGACCATCAACCCTACCTGCGTGTATGCCTTCGTTCAGTACTTCCTGATGGATCCATCGCACGTTCAGCCGCTGCATCCCGAGACGCTGCGTTTCATGCTGGAGGACGCCGGCTTCTGGCAAGTCGAGATCAAATACCTCTCGCCAGTGCCGGCTGATCAACGTCTGTCTCCCGTGGCGTCCAACGGGCTGGACGAGACCCAGGCCTCCGTTCTCAACCGCAACGTCGAGCGACTGAACGCGCTCCTCTTCGGCTATCAGGACTACGCGGCCATCGCCCGCCGGCCTCCGGAGGATCTGGCCGACACGGATTAGGCACGGACACACGGACCAGTAATGAAGCGCATCGCCATTTGCGTTGCCCAGATACCCTTCGTTCGCGGCGGGGCCGAGATTCATGTCGAATCCTTGGCGCGGGAGTTACGCCGGCGTGGTTTTGAAGTCGATATTGTCAGCCTGCCGTTCAAGGAGTATCCGCGTTCGCAGCTTCTCAAAAGCTGTTTGATCTGGCACCTGATCGATCTCACCGAGAGTGGTGATTCACCGATCGATCTTGTTATCGCCACCAAGTTTCCCTCGTACGTGGTTCGCCATCCCAACAAGGTCACGTGGCTCATTCACCAGTACCGGCAAGTGTACGACCTCTTTGGTACTGAGCACAGCGATTTCACTAATTTGCCCGAAGATCGTCGCTTCCGCGCGATGATCCGTCGGATTGACAACGAGTCGCTGGCTGAGTCGCAGCGGATTTTTACCAACGCGCGTAACACAGCCTCGCGGCTCGCCCGGTTCAACGGCCTGCACGGCGAGCCACTTTATCACCCACCGAAGCACGATGGCCGCTATCGAAACGATGGCTACGGTGACTACGTTTTCGCGGTGTCACGTCTGGATCCGCTCAAGCGGTTGGATGATCTGGTGCGTGCCATGGCCCATACGCGGCCGGATGTTCAATGTCGCATCGCCGGCACCGGTCCGATGGAACATGAGCTGCGCCGGCTCGCAGTCAGGCTTGGCGTCCGCGACCGCGTCGAGTTTCTGGGCTATGTCGATGATGACCAGCTCATCGACCTGTATGCCAATTGTTTCGCCGTTTACTACGCTCCGTATGACGAAGACTACGGGTACGTCACGCTGGAGGCCTTGAAATCTCGCAAACCGGTACTGACCGCGCCTGACAGTGGGGCAGTGCTCGAGTTCGTCGAGGACGGCGAGGATGGCTTTGTGATCCCGCTGGATCAGCCGGCCATCATGGGAGAACGGATCGACCAGTTATATGCTGATGCACGGCTTGCGGCGCGGTTAGGAGACGCCGGCCACGCCCGCGTGGAGGACATCACGTGGGATTATGCCATTGAACGTTTGACGGAGACGCTATAGCCAGTAATCAGTAACCAGTTATCAGTTATCAGTGATGGAACGCTGAGTACTGGTCACTGATCACTGGTCACTGACCACTGACCTGCGTAGATGTCACCCATGCACATTGCTTACTTCAGCCCACTACCTCCTGCTGCTTCCGGCATCGCCGACTACAGTGCCGAGTTGCTGCCACATCTCAGCCAGCACGCCGAAATCACGCTCTTCGTCGATCCGAATGCGCCGCTTGACGACGCGCTCGCTGAATCCTTCCCCGTCTGTGACCTGGCATCCTTCGGTCGCCGGCTCGGCGAGTTTGATGTGGCGCTTTACCACATGGGCAACGACGCTACATACCATGCAGCCATCTGGAACACTCTCCAGAAGTATCCAGGCATTGTCGTGGTACATGAACCTCTCTTCCACCACTTTTTTCAGCAGCTCACCCTCTCAAAGGGGGACGTCGCGGGCTTCGTGCGGATTGTGGGGGACACCTATGGCGAGGTAGCAGCGCAGCGAGTGAGGAACCGCTTGGACGACGGGGTAGTCAATCCGGTTGCCTTTCCGCTACTGGAACCCGTGTTACATGGCGCGTTGGGCGCTATCGCTCATAGCCACTGGGCAGCTCGTCAGGTCACCGAGCGCTGCCCCGGACTGCCCGTGGCGGTGATACCCCACCACCTAAGCCTGCCGGCACCCTTCGACGGTCCCGTCGATCGAGAGGCCATTCGTCGGGACCTGGGCCTGGCTAGTCGCTTCGTAGTCGGGACTTTCGGGTTCTTGACGGAGTGGAAGCGAATCCCCGTAGCTCTCAGTGCTTTCGCTCGCCTGTATGATGACCATTCAGAAGCCATGTACTGCCTGGTGGGTGATGTGCGACTCTACAAGGGCCTCGATGTCCTCATCGACAAGATTGGCTTGCCAAGGGGGGCTGTGCGAATTACAGGACGTACGTCACTGGATGACTTCCTGAGCTACATGGCTGCCACGGACGTAGCGATCAATCTACGCTATCCGACGGCCGGCGAGACCTCAGGAACTCTGATCCGACTGCTGGGCCTGGGTATACCCACCATTGTGAGCGACATCGGGTCCTTTTCAGAATTCCCCAACGATGTGTGCGCCCAGGTGTCGGTCGACAGTTTCGAAGAGGAAACACTGGCGGCGATCCTGAGAGCCCTGGCCGAGGATGAAACACTGCGTCAGGCTCTGGCGGCCAACGCGCGGGAGTATGCCCGCACCCATCACACGCTTGAAGGCTCGGCTCAGGCCTACGCAACCTTCATTGAGCGAGTGGTAGCAGGCGAGGCTGAGCCGGTGACGCCGGCTGCCGCTTCTCCGTCCGCCGAGATCGTATCTGATATCGGCCGCACTCTGGCTCGTTGGGGGATTACGGAGCAGGATGATGTGCTTTTGGAGCCCATCGCACGGGCAATGGCTGAGCTGGGGTTGCCAACAGATCCTTGATTCATTGCAGAATCATGGGGGCGCTGCTCAGCTTGAGGCGGTAGGTCTACACATCAGGGCCCGCTCAAATCACCGGATGATCATTGGAGATGGGAATAATCAATCGGTTCAGAAGTCGAATAGGGATGGGAATAAACGAGACTACGACTGAAGACCACGCTCCAACTACTTTCGAACCACTGAGATCTGATGACCCTGCTCGAGACAATCGGTTAGCTCAGCTTGTTCAAACTGTCAACGAATCTGGCGGAACTTATCATCAACTCGATTTTGGGAACGGATTAATCATACAAGGTGATTACGATATGACCAAGTACCTTCACCACTACGGCGTACCGACCAGTCTGAAGGGAAAAACAGTTCTGGATATTGGCACCGCGTCAGGTTATTTCGCCCTTGAATGTGCGCGCCGTGGAGGGCAAGTCACAGCGGTGGACATTTATGAGGATTCCATCCTAACCCACCTAGCTTCGACACTCAACGTGGATATTCGCTACGTCACGAAGAGCATCTACGAGCTCGACGAAAACTTTGGCCGGTTTGATCTGGTTATCTGTGGATCTCTGCTTCTTCACCTACCCGATCAGCTTGGAGCTATACGAAGGATACACAGTGTATGTCGAGATCGGGCCATTATTGCAACAGCTTGTACACCTGATAGCCAGACCAATCCTCGTCCGATATGCGAATTCCTTGGTTTGAAAGCATCGGATGGTGATTATTGGACCTATTGGAGCGTAGGAGCAGTGGCGCTACGGAACATGCTGCTCGCATCCGGCTTCTCTCGCGTAGGAAACGAGCACCATTTTACACTAAGGAGTGAGCCTGGCCGGACGGAATTCGCAACCCCACATGTTGCAATGACGGGAATCGTGTGAAGCAATGGCAGATGATGGTTGTTGTGTCGGAAGCTGATACCCATCCTACAGCCGTCAGACCCAGGAACTCCGATCCTTTGACGAACTCATGACACGGCCTAG
>JBHIAO010000243.1:0-8678 GCA_046758565.1 Anaerolineae bacterium | reverse complement strand
GACCTTGCCGAAATACGCTGTGGTCGCGCCGGCCCCTCGGGCCGAGCCCTTCGACAGGCTCAGGGCAGGCTCTCGGGACGAAGCCTCCCGCCGGTCCAGCGTGTCGACGATGCGCACGTCGTTGATCTGTCGCGGCTCGGTGTAGTAGTTCACGTCCACAGGTCTGGCGCGGGCAATGCGATTCACCTGGTCCAACTCGGTGACCAGATACGACTCGCCCTGATGCAAGTAGATAGCTCCTGGGTGAACGCGCATGAACGCCGTCGCTGCCTCAATCTCCTCGATCTGTGCACCTGTGTCTTGATTGATGAGCTGATAACGCCCTTCACCGATGGACCGGATGCCCACATCCTGCGCCGGATAGTCGAATCCTCGATAATACCATCGTTCCCGGCGATACTCCAAGACGTGATTGCGCTCCAGGTTGATCATCGCTTCGACGAAACCCGGACCGAACAACGACTCGTCGCGGGTCGTGATGGGCAACTCGTAGGCGGCGCACGGCAGGTGCTTCTCCAGGATGTACACGTTGTCCGGATCGATGAGAGCGTGCTCGTGCGAACGGCCAAACAACTCCTCCGGGTGGCGCATGAAGTATTGATCCAGCGGTCCGTCCAGCCCGATGAGGATGGAGAGGGACTCGCGAATACCGCGGCCGGCCCGCCCGGCCTGCTGCCACGTGCTGGCAATCGTTCCCGGGTAACCCACCTGGACGGTGGCGTCCAGGCTGCCGATGTCAACCCCCAGCTCCAGGGCGTTGGTGGCCGTCACGCCCAGCAGCCGGCCGTGGAATAGGTCACGCTCGATTCGACGTCGCTCCTCGGGCAGGTAGCCGGCCCGGTACGAGTGGATCAGCGACTTCAGCTCCGGGGCTTCCTTATCAAGCTGGTCGCGAGCATACATCAGGATCAATTCGGCGATTTTGCGAGCCTTGACGAAGGTGATGTTGCGCAAGCCGTGCTGGACCAACTCGACGAACAGGCTGGTGGCTTCCATATAGGCACTGCGTCGTCCTGAGGATCCTCCTGAGCTCGTCGAAGGGCTTGCCAAAGGGCGCCGGCTGGTTTTCGCCTCGTCGAGAATCGGCGGATTCCACAGCACGAACGTCTTCTCGCCGCTCGGCGACCCATCGTCGTCGATCACGACTGTCGGGGCGGCCGTGAGCCTCTCCACGTGTTCCCCAGGGTTCGCGATGGTGGCTGAACAGCAGATGAACTGGGGGTCAGCGCCGTAGAACCAGCAGATCCGTCGCAGCCGGCGCAGCACATTGGCCACCTGCGACCCGAAGACACCGCGATAGACGTGTGCCTCGTCGATGACCACGTACTTCAGGTTGGCAAAGAAGCGAGACCACAGGTTGTGGTTCGGCAAAATGCCGACGTGAACCATGTCGGGGTTGGTGAGGATGATGGCCGCCTCTTTACGGATCTTGGCGCGATTCGACTTGGGCGTATCGCCGTCGTAGGTGGCGAATCGAATGCCCCGCAGTGCTCCCTGCGTCAATTCGCCCAACGCGCGCAGTTGGTCCTGGGCGAGGGCCTTGGTGGGGAACAAATATAGAGCGCGAGCGCGGGGAATGCTGATGCCTGCATCGAGCCCGGTCGAGATGATGGCCTCCAGAACCGGAACGTTGTAGACTAGAGTCTTGCCACTGGCAGTGGACGTGGCCACCACCACGTTATGTCCCTCGCGAGCGGCGTTGATGGCCTGCGCCTGATGAGTGTAGAAGTGTCGGACGCCGATGCCGTCCAATACGGCCTGCAGTGATCGAGGCAGCCCTCGGTGCAGCCGGCCATAGCGCACTCTCCGCGCCGGAATTCGCTCCACGTGGACGATCTGATCCTGGTATAAGGACTGCTGGGTGAGATAATGAACGAACTGGTCGACGCTCAGTTGTTCAACGGCCAGGCCGGCCGGCGTGTGCGCACGCTGCTGTGCCATGCAGAGATCCTTCCGAAGAGTAGGTTGATGACAAGATCGTCATCGTGGAGGAGTTAGCCATTGACAAGGCACGCCGGGGACCCGGATCGGCGTTGTGTAGAGAAAGTCTAGTCACTCTTCTGCGCCTTCTCGATCTTGGCCCATGAATCACGCAGTGCCACCGTCCGATTGAATACGAGGGCGCCATCAGACGAATCTGGATCGACACAGAAATAGCCCTGTCTCTCGAGCTGATAGCGACGTCCAGGAGGCGCGCCAGCCAGACTCGGTTCAACCCGGCACTCCGTCAACATCTCTAACGAGTTCGGGTTGATATAGTCCTTGAAATCCTCACCCTCCTCTACCTCGAGAGGATTTGCTTTCACGAAGAGGCGGTCATATAGGCGCACTTCGGCCGGGAGAGCATGGGCAGCCGAGACCCAGTGCAATGTTCCCCTGACCTTGCGTCCGTCCGGAGCCGAACCACCTCGCGTCTCGGGATCGTACGTACAGTGCAGTTCGACCACCTCGCCGGTCTGTTCATCCTTGATCACGCCGACACACTTGATGATGTACGCGTATCGCAGCCGCACCTCCCAACCAGGGGCCAGACGCCAGAACTTCTTCGGCGGGTCCTCGCGAAAATCCTCCTGCTCGATGTAGAGCACGCGAGAGAAGGGAACCTTCCGCGTTCCCATCCTGGGATCCTCCGGGTTGTTCACGGCTTCCATCTCCTCCACCAGGTCTTCCGGATAGTTCACAATGACGACCTTGAGTGGACGCAACACACCAAAAACCCGGGGAGCGCGTTTGTTCAAATCCTCGCGGATGCTATGCTCAAGCAAGGCCACGTCGATGACGTTGTCCTTCCTGGCCACGCCGATGCGGTCACAGAAGTTGCGGATGGCCGCCGGTGTGTAGCCACGCCGCCGTAGGCCCGATATTGTGGGCATCCGTGGGTCGTCCCAGCCGCTGACGTGCCCTTCCTCCACCAACTGTATCAGCCGGCGCTTGCTCAGCACAGTGAAACTGAGGTTGAGGCGAGCGAACTCGATCTGCTGTGGATGATAAATATCCAATGCGTCAAGATACCAGTCATACAGGGCGCGATTGTTTTCAAATTCCAGCGTGCACAGCGAATGCGTGATCCGTTCGATGGAATCCGACTGACCGTGTGCGAAGTCGTACATCGGATAAATGCACCACTTGTCGCCCGTCCTGTGATGCGTCTCGTACATGATGCGGTACATGACAGGATCTCGCATCACGATGTTAGGATGCGCCATGTCAATCTTGGCCCGAAGGGTACGCGACCCCTCCTCGAATTCGCCGGCCCGCATGCGCTCGAACAAGTCCAGGTTCTCTTCGACCGAACGTGTACGATACGGACTGTCCTTGCCGGGCTCCGTCAAGGTGCCACGATACTCTCTGATCTCGTCCGGGCTCAAGTCGCAAACGTAGGCTTTGCCGGCTTTGATTAACTGCACGGCGTACTGATAGAGCTGCTCGAAGTAATCCGATGCGTAGAATTCCCGATCTTCCCAATCGTATCCAAGCCAGCGAACGTCCTCCTTGATTGATTCCACATATTCGACTTCCTCTTTGCTTGGATTGGTATCGTCGAACCGCAAGTTGCAAAGCCCACCGAATTCTTCGGCGACACCGAAATTGAGGCAGATGGACTTGGCATGTCCAATATGTAGATAGCCATTCGGCTCCGGTGGAAACCGCGTATGAACCCGACCATCGTACTTGTTTGTCTTTAAGTCCCCCACAATAATCTCTCGGATAAAGTCGGAGGAAGTTGCAGAATCGGACAGGGTCCTGTCCGCAGCTCCTTTCTCCTTTGTTCTCTCCGTCATTGTGTTTCCCACGGCTGTCCGTCCTCGATTTGGATGCCCAGGCGATAACCTCATTCACATCGTCCACAAGAAATCGTAGCAGATTATACCCATCTATGCGAGACTCACAAAATGAATGATCCTGTAGATGCCTCAATGTCACCCGCACGAGACACCGATAGCGACATAACTCGTGCGGGTGACCTGGCCAGTAGTCCATAATTCCCCACTCAGACTGTGAAGAAGGACGTGATCAGGATCCCAGATGTTAGTTGTCGGTGTTGGAACTGACGACCTGGAGCTGGGTGCTGCTATGTGCACTGGCACCTAGGTCATCGGTAATCGCGAAGAAAATCGTGATCGTGGCTATCTGGCCGGGCGGCATCTCGAAGTTAGCGACGTAATAGACTCGTTGTATGTCCCCGATCGTCGGGCCCCCGTCAAACCTGCCCATCGGGGGAAATGCAGTCCACTCTACGGTCGTATGGTCACCATCAGGATCATGAGCGTCGGCCGTTAACAGTGAACGCTCTCCGAGATTGATCTCGCATGGATCGCAGGTTAGACTGCGGATAACCGGAGCCTGGTTTTCCGGCGTCGGTGTGGGACTCGGCGGCACCGGTGTCGGTGTTGAAGTGGGGGTGGGAGTCGGTGGCACGGGTGTCGGCGATGGTGTCCCGGTAGCCGGCGTAGCCGGGTAGGGACCGGCGGTCGGCGACGCGGGCGGATACGGCTCTGGCGTGTCGGTCGCCGTCGGCGGGACCGGTGTCGGGGTGGGTGACGGCGGCACAGGTGTCGGTGTTGGTGGTACGGGTGTCGGCGTTGGTGGTACGGGTGTCGGCGTAGCTGATGAGACCGCCGTTGGGCTGGCTGACGGCTCCGACGTCGCTGTGGGCGACGGTGTGGCGCTTGGCTCCTCGACTGGCAATGGTGTTGACGTGACAGTCGGTGGTTCCTCTTGGACGCCGGCCGAGAGCTCGGTGGGTGTTGGCGGTATCGGTGTCGCCGTTGGCTCCGGTGTCTCCGTCGGCACGGCAGCCAGCGCACTGGCTGTCGGAGATGGTGGCACTGGCGTGGACGTCGGTGGAGCGACAGCGACCGGCTCCGGCTGCAGGTTGTCCAGCCATGCCTCCATGGTGTCCAGAGCAGTGTCGGCCTCCTGATAGGTCGGTTCCGGTAGCCGCGTGCGTGCGCTGGTCTCCAGTGTCGTCCGCTGGTTCGTAAGTGCCGGGCTGAGCAACGATTCCAGTTCCTCCGGACTAAGCCCTTCCTGTTGCAGTCGTATGAGAATACTGAGCGCCGCACCTAGCTCGTGTTGGTAGTCGCCGACGAGGGCCGGCGACTTAGTCGGCACGGCAACCGCTTCTTCGATCCGCCGCTCAGCGAAGCGCAGATGCAGGTTGGTCTGACTGATACTGTCCTGGGTGAAAGCGAGCTGTAAGCGCTCGGTAAGGCGTTTGACTGGATACAAGGGACTGTCCGGCATGCTGCCGCCGGCAGCCGAAACAGCAGTCCCACTCAACAGCACCAGGAGGATGAGAGCCGCAGCAGCACCGGCAATGGCCGGTTTTAGCCGCAACTGGCCCAGTGCCTGGCGGACTCGTCCCCACCACGTGACGGCCGGTGTTTCGCGAACGCGACCGTCGGGGCTGACAAGGGGCATGGCCGGCGGCTGCAGATCAAAGAGGCGTTGCCGGGTTGCCTGCCTGAATTTGAGGGAAGGTGCGGTGCGAGGAGCTTCGCGTAATATGGCGGCAGTTCGCAGCAACGGACGCAACTCGTCCTCGAACTCAGGATAGCGGGCCGCGCATTCCTCCACGGCCGCTCCCGCTTCGAGGTCCCGGAGGCAATGTTCCAGAGCGTCAGCGAGATTCATCGAGCTCTTCCACGCCCAGGATTTTCCGCAGAGCCGTCAGCCCACGGAACTGGAGGCCCCGGATGGCACCTCGTCGTTTCCCCATAATCTCGGCAACGTCTGCCGTGCTGTAGCCTTCTATGAAGCGCAAGATGATAACCGTCTGTTGTTCCTCAGTGAGCTGACTGATGGCTTCCCGGACACGCTCCATTGTCATCATACTCTGGAGCACCTGATCGGGCTGGCTATCCTCAAGGCTTGCCAGATTCGGACGCGTTTCCAAGACGTCCAGAACGACGGTAGGCCGGCGTGCCCGATGATAATCGACCACCAGGTTATGAGCTATGCGAAACAGCCATGGCGAGAACGAATACCCTTGCCACTGATAGCTGCCAATGGCTTCCCACGCCTTGGTAAAAACCTGAGCTGTCAGATCTTCGGCCTCGACGGTGTTGCCGACCTTGTAGTACACGTAGTTGTAAATCTTGTCGGCGTAGAGATCGTAGAGCTCCGCAAAGGCCCCAGGGTCGTGCATGGAAGCACGTATAGCTAGTTCCTTCTCACGCTCCATGGGCTTTGTCTTCTTGAGGCGCTACAACCCCTCGCGACGTATAACGGGAGAGACAGTCTTATGTTATGCATCAGATCGTTCTACGCGAGGTTTGCAGCCAGATCACGGGCGAGAGCGCCATTCCCGACAACGGCGGCCATCACATCGTCTATTTTGATGTGTTCGTTGCTCGTGTGTGCCAGGGCCTCGTCGCCGGGAGCGAATCCGATCGTCGGGACGCCGGCCGCCATAAGGTGACCGCCATCTGTGGCAAAGCGCCAAACCCTCACCGGTGTATCACGTTGGAGTGCCCTATCCAACGTCTGTTTGGCGATTGTCACTAATGAGTGATCGGCTGGCAGTCCGAAGGATGGAAAGACTGCAGGAGCTGTGAGGCTATAGCCTGTGTATGTGTCGTACGTCTGCTTCGGAATGACCACAAACCCTTCACTTTCGGGACCAAGACAACCAGATAGAGTATCTTGCAGCCGCTCGCGTATCTCCGCCGGCGACTCCCCTGGAATGTTGCGCCAGTCTAGATGAACCCACGCTTCGCTGGGGATGACGTTTGCACTGACCTGGTCCGTGTGATACAGCGTAGGGGCCACTGTCGAGGTGCCAAAGTCCGCACTGGTGCGCATACCCAGCGTTTGCAGGGTTCTGAGAAAGCAAGCCAGGTCATAGTGCGGGTTGATGCCCCGATCGGGGGCACTGGCGTGGGCTGCCCGACCACGAGCCCGTGCGATGAGCTCGACGCGACCCCGATGGCCTCGGGCTACGCTCAGATCGGTTGGTTCGCCCACTACTGCAAAGTCCGGCTGAATCGCCCCGAGCAGTACCTGGGTGCCGACCCCACCAACCTCTTCCATCACGACGGCTGCCACGAAGATATCGCCAGCCGGCTCTGCCCCCGCTGCTCGTAGCAAGCTCACACCGTACACCTGGGCTGCCAGCGGGCCTTTAACATCAACGCTCCCGCGACCCCAGATCGCGTCGTCGACGATTTGACCTGAGTAGGGCGGGACAGGCCAACGTGCCGGGTCTCCTGGATCGACATGGTCCATGTGGCAGTTGAACATCAACGATGGACCCGTTTTGCCCTTCAACAGGCCGATGACGTTGCCAGCCGCGTCGACCCAGACCTCGTCGTAGTCCAGGTCCTGCATCTCGGCCCGGATGATGCCTGCAATTCTGTCTTCAGCGCCCGGCAGGCTGGGCGTTTGAATAAGTCGCTGGCAGAAATCGATGACCCGATCGCGCACCTTCTCTGCTGCAACCTGCAGGCTATTCACGTATCGTACACCTCCTACCCTTGCCGGCCCCTCTCAGAAAGTCGAACGCTGCCAGGCCTGGCAGCTTCTAGAGGGAAATCTTGCCGAGGCGGACAGCACTATTCTATCATGGTTGTGTGTGAAAATGAAATCGGACAGTTGCGGGCCTGAGCGGCAAGCATGGAAACAATCGAAGGCGGCCCGTCTAACGCTCTAATATATTGACGGGCCGCCTTGGAAAAGAGAACGGCTGCGGCATACTGCGAGACAGTACGACTCTACATAGCTAAGTTAGAACCGCGAGTAATTGACCGTCTCGGCCTGCCTTGAGCCATAGGACGGAAGCGTTGTCTCGACAGCACATCTCAGCTCAAGAATCCGGAAAGCGGCTTCGGCTGGTCTTGGGGTTCAGTGTATGCCGCTTCGATCCAGTCATGGAGCTTGCTGGCAAACTCTTCGAAACTTCCAGCCTCTATTGAGCAGATAGCTATCCTCTCATCGTGAGTGAGGTTGAATTCCGCGATGGCCTCCTGCCGTTTGCCGTTGAGCAAATCGTCGCGGAAGTATTTGTCCACAATAGCGCGGCCGATCAGTCGCTGCAATGTTCTATGCGTCATCGTTCCAAAACCTCCAACGGTTTCACGTCCACATTTGCAGTAGCACGCAGCTCCTGAAAGCCGCTGATTGTCCTCCCGAAGATAACAGACAAGTCGCTGATTGAACTCATCTGCTTTGATAATAATCATGTCTGATCACGAGCAACTAACGATTTTGTCTGGGTGCAACTCGTGACAGTTCATAATTGTCACGAGTCGCTGAACCGATCATTCAGTAACCGGCTGCGGATTCGATCCTATAGCTTCTGTGACTCCTTCATGAGTCCGTTCATAGCTGTTGACGAGTGACAATAGAAATTAGATATGGTGTGACCGATGAGATCTACGCCGGGAAGTCCGCCGTAAGACTCCATCGGCAACGTCCGAGACGAGCTTTCAGGAGGGCGCTGAGCAGGGGAGACGGAGTGCGATGCAAAAGGTTCTGCGGAGGGTGTGCCGGCAGCGTCTAACTTCATCGTCTGATGAGGCATCGAGCCGGGATGGCACGCGCCCGCCGTTTTTCAGATTTGGGCCGGGATAGCTTCTGCTGCGTGTGTCAGGCTAGCAGCCACCGTACGTAGGCGGACTGCGCCGGCAGCCTCCATATATGGGTGGCATGTGACGACAGCCACCATACGTCGGGGG
>JBHIAO010000242.1:0-8686 GCA_046758565.1 Anaerolineae bacterium | reverse complement strand
ACCGCCGAGTCTGACGGGGGTGTTGGTTCATCCCCCCAGAGGGTTAAGTAACCGGCCATGAAGGTTGACCTGTGCCTACATCCGAGGGCTTTCACCCGTGACGAGGTATTTGCCAGGCTCCCGCAGATGCGTGAGGTGCTGCGCGAGCATAAGGTGCAGCTTGCGTATCTCTTCGGTTCTGTCCTGCTGGACGCCAGCGGGCCCCTGAGCGACGTGGATATTGCAGTGCTACCGAACGAGGCAACCTACCGCTGGCTCCACACTTACGGTGACATCTACGATGGCCTGTGCCGCGTCTTCGGGGCGGACAACATCGACGTCGTGTTATTGAATGAGGCACAGCCGCCGATTCGTTTCGCCGCTGTGCGCGATGGTATCCTGATCTGGGAGACACGGGATACCCTTGGCGTGGACTATGCCGAAGAGGTGCTCTTCGAATACCACGATACCCAACCTATTCGGGACGAAGTCTGGTCATCCCTGATTCACCGCATTCGGGAGGGACTATCGATAACTATGCGCCGAATCGATCCCGACAAGCTACGCAGACTGCTGGGCAAGATGGATGAGTCGGTAGTACGACTCAAGAATCTGCCACCTGGCACCGAAGAGGAATTTCTCGCAGAGGACAACTGGCAAACCCGAGCATTGGTCGAGCATTTCTTGCGCATCGCTATCGAGTCAGCAATGGATGCCGGCCGGCACATAATCGTGAGGAAGGGGCTGGGGGTGCCTGAGACCTACAAGGATATCGCCAGACTGCTGCGCGATGAAGGCATTGTGGCACAGCCTCTGGGGGATCGCCTCATCGCGCTGGCCGGCCTGCGTAATGTCCTGGTGCATCTCTACTGGGATATCGACTATGGCCGGCTCTACCAGATTGCCACCACGCAAGTCCCTGACTTCGATGAGTACGCGCGGGCCCTACTTGAGTTCGTGGCCGAGGATCTGGAGAACACGATCACCTGAAGCGAGGTTTCGGCAGTGAGAAAATCTCCTGTAGTGATTGGCGTGGCCGGCGGCACCGGCTCGGGCAAGACCACCGTCGCCCAGGTGATTCTGGAGCGCGTCGGGGCACACCGCATCACCTTTCTGCCACAGGATGCCTACTACAAGGACCTGAGCGCCCTACCGCCTGCACAGCGCGCTCTCATGAACTTCGACCACCCGGATGCATTGGAGATGGACCTCATGGTGGAGCAACTCCAGAAGCTGCGTAACTGGGAGCCCATTGAGATGCCGGTCTATGACTTTACCACGCACACTCGCAAGTCAGAGACGCAGCGAGTGGAACCCAACCCGGTTGTCCTGGTGGAAGGAATCCTCGTCCTGGCGGACCCACGACTCCGGGAGCTGATGGACGTGAAACTCTACGTAGACACCGACGCCGACGTGCGCTTCATCCGCCGGCTGAGTCGCGACATCGCCGAACGTGGCCGAACCATGGAGTCGGTGATCAACCAATATATGACCACAGTGCGCCCCATGCACCTGGAGTTTGTGGAGCCCACCAAGCGGTACGCCGACGTCATCATCCCCGAAGGGGGTTTCAACCAAGTGGCGATGGACATGGTGGTGGCGCGGTTAGGGGAATTGCTGGACAGCTAGATGGCTGGATAGCTGGATGGCTGGATGGCTGGATGGCTGAATGGCTGGCTGTGGATTGCGTGAAAGGATCAGGCTGTTAACTGTCATACCGAGTCTGGGAGGCGGAGGCGCCGAGCGGGCCCTGGTCAACCTCGTCAGACATCTTGACAGAGGGCGCTTTCAGGTACAATTGGCCGCCTTTGAAGCCGCCGGCCCGTTCCGCCAGGATGTGCCGGCTGGTGTAGCCTTACACGACATGCAGGGCCGGCGCCAGTATGACTTGCGGATGGTAGTACGCCTGGCGCGATTGTTACGCCTTGAGCAGCCAGACGTTGTATTGAGTGTGATGCGGTATGCCAACCTGGTCACCTTCCTGGCGGCCCGCCTGGCTCGTTTCCCAGGCCCCATCATTGTCAATGAGCAGAACAACCCTGGCGCGGAGTTCGGCCAATTTGGTGGCAGGTGGTTGAAAGGGCCAGCCCTGCAATTCGTCTACCCGCGAGTCCAGAAAGTTACGTCCATCTCCCGTGGCATCGCCACAGAACTCGCTGCCCAATGGGGCGTGCCGGCTGAGAAGATCGAGGTCATCCCCAATCCGGTGGACATTACCCGGCTTCGTCGACTCGCCCAATGTGAACCCCCACATCCCTGGTTGACAGACGGGGCCGTACCCGTTGTGATGGGGGTTGGCCGGCTCCACCCGCAGAAGGACTTCGGGCTCTTGCTACGCGCCTTGCGATTGGTGCGTGATACGCAGCCCGCGCGGCTCATCATCCTGGGGGAGGGCCCCCAGCGCGCCCTTCTGGAAAGAAGCGCAGTGCAGCTAGGTGTCGCGGCAGATGTGCTGCTGCCCGGTTTTCAAGAGAATCCCTTTGCCTGGATGACACGCGCTGACGTTTTCGTTCTCTCGTCCCGGTACGAGGGATTCGGCAATGTCATTGTGGAGGCGATGGCTCTGGGCCGTCCGGTTGTCGCCACCAACTGTCCGTTTGGGCCGGGTGAAATCATTGTGGACGGCGGTTCTGGACTTCTCGTGCCGGTAGGCGATGAAAGCGCGCTGGCACAGGCTATCTGCCGTGTGTTGAACGACAGCGGCCTTAGGAAACGATTGGCCGAGGCTGGGCGGGAGCGGAGCGAGGATTTCGCATCTGAGCGCATCGCGGCCCGATACGAGCAGCTTCTCGTCGAGGTATGTGATAGACGTGCGCATTCTCATCACAACGGACGTATTCCCACCTGATGCAGGCGGTCCTGCCACCTATGTGCCTGTCATTTCTGAAGCCCTGGTCAAACTGGGCCATTCCGTGCAGGTATTGACCTACAGCCGCCAGGGTCCGGAAGTGGAGGATGGACAGTACCTGTTTCACGTACGGCGCATCCCTCTCGACCAGAGCCGGCAGCGCCGCCTGGCAGAGGCCGGCGCTGCCTTGCGCCGTGGGTTGAGCTGGGCGGATCTTCTCTACGCCAACGGCTTGCTCGTCGAGGCGGCCCTGGCCAACATCGTCTATCGCCGGCCAGTCGTGGCCAAGGTGGTGGGCGATATAGCGTGGGAGCGAGCGAGAGATAAGGGGTGGATTACCGACGAGTTCGAGGAGTTCCAGCACAAGCGGTATGGATGGCGAATTGAGTTGCGGCGCGCGTGGCGCAATTGGGCGCTGCGCCGGGCGAGGGCCGTGATCGTTCCCAGTGCCTACTTGAAGCACGTCGTGGTGGGCTGGGGGATCGAGGCGGAGCGGGTTCATGTCGTCTACAATGCTTTCGAGCCGGCAGATGGGGACGTGCCAGCGGTCGAGCTCCCGCTGGATACGCATTATCGATTGATTACCGTTGGTCGTCTGGTAGCCTGGAAGGGAATCGACGAACTGATTGAGACCATCGCCCCAATGCCCGACATCGGGTTGGTGGTGGTGGGAGATGGACCAGAGGGGAAGAATCTGGAAGCACTGGCCGGGCAACTGGGGGTGCGAGAGCGGGTCCATTTCGCCGGCCAGGTGTCCCGCGAAGAGGTGCCGGCCTATCTGCGGGCGTGCGATTTGCTTGTGCTGAACTCTCGCTACGAGGGGTTGCCCCACGTTGTGCTGGAGGCCCTGGCGGTCGGCCTGCCGGTGGTGGCCGCGGCGGCGGGGGGGACGCCGGAGATACTGCGGGGTGGAGAGCATGGCCGGCTTGTACCGCCGGGGGATACGAATGAGCTGGGTAACGCCATCCGAGAGGTCCTGGAAATGCCCGCTTCGAGGCTTGCATTGAATCTGCCTGAGCAGTTCGGCTGTCGTCGAATGATTGAGGATACAGTGACTGTACTGCACGAATCCATTGCGCAATGAACGTATTGGTTTTGAGTCTCGATAGTACCCTCCTCGAACCCACGCCCAAGATGGGGGACACACTCCGACGACACGTGGCCTATGTCAAGATCCTGAGAGAGATGTGCACCTCTGGCTCGCTGGATATCCTGGTGCGCGGCGTGGCCGGCAAAGAGCCCCCGCCTGTGAGGGCGACGGGTTTGCACCTGCATCCCGTAGGATCATCTGCTCCGGCCTTTCTTGCCAACACGTGGCGGGTGGGGAGGCAGTTGCTTTCCGAGAAGGAATTTGCTCTCATTACCACGCAGACGCCGTTCCTGGATGGTGTAGCGGGAGTTCTGCTGAAGAGGCGAAGAGGAACTCCTTTGCTGATACAGCTCCACTCCTCCTTTCTAGATAATCCCTACTGGCTGGCCGAGTCCCGGGTCAACGGGTTGCGCCGGCTGATGGGGCTGTGGACGCTCCGCTATGCCGACGCCATTCGGGTAGTCTCACCCCAGGCAGCGAAGTGGTGCCGGCTCAAGTTCCCTGGCAGCCGGGTTCACTTCGTTCCGGTTGCCGTAACCCTGGACCTGCCAGCAGCCTACGTCCGACCATCATCGCCCACAGTGCTGTTTGTGGGGCGACTTGTGTGGCAAAAGAACGTCCCACTTCTCCTGCACGCCTTTGCGCGAGTACACGCGGCGTTGCCACAAGCCTCCCTCGTCCTGGTAGGGGATGGACCAGAACGCTCCAGGCTGGAGCAACTGGCCGGCCAGTTGTTGCCCGAAGGCACTGTGACGTTCACTGGAGCGGTTCCATATCGAGAGATTGGCAACTATTATCAACAGGCCATGGTGCTGGCTGTGCCTTCTCGATATGAACCGTATGGCCGCGTGATCCTGGAGGGATTGGGCCACGGGCGTCCAGTGGTAGCCACTGAGACTGAAGGAGCAACCATGCTCGTCCAAGAGGGGTTCGGGTTTATCGTCCCTCAGGAGAACGCCGAGGCTCTGGCCAAGCATTTGCTGCTCATGCTTCAAAACCCTGCCAGGGCTGCACGAATGGGACACAGAGCCTGGGCCTGGGTTCGGGAGACCTATGCTCCAGAAGCATTGCAGGCTGAATGGGTGAGGGTATGGGTAGAGGCGGCAGGAGGGGATGCGGATTGCGTGTCCTGATGGTTACGCAGGCCGTGGATCTGGACCACCCGATACTGGGCTTCACCCATACGTGGATCAATGCCCTGGCCCGTCGGGTGGAGGAGTTGCACGTAGTTACCCTGGTGGCGGGGCGACGTCACCTGGCTGGCAACGTGGTGCTTCACGCTTATGGCCCGCCGGCCGCGTCTCACAGCCGGCTGAGCCGCTTCTGGTTCTACAACAAACACTTTGCGCGCCTCATCCTGGATGGCCGGGTAGACGTCATCTTTGTTCACATGATTCCCCGATGGGTTCTCCTGGCGGCGCCCTACGCGAAGCCTCGGCAAGTGCCCATCGTGTTGTGGTACGCCCATGGAGCGGCCTCGCGGCAACTCCGCCTGGCCCACCACCTGGCTGATCGCGTCGTCACCTCGTCGCCGGAGAGCTACCCTCTTTGGGATGAAGACAGGGTGGTGGTCGTGGGACAGGGGATTGACACAAAGCGCTTTTGCCCTGCCCCTCGACAGTCTGATGGTCTCTTTCGCGTCCTCTCCGTGGGGCGTCTCTCTCCGGTGAAACAATACGACATACTCATTGAGGCAGCCCGCATCCTCGTGCAAGAGCGGGGGATGGACAACCTGCGGGTGCGCGTTGTCGGTGGGCCGGCGCGCCCTGGCGATGAGGAGTACGTACGCACACTGCGCCGCAAGGTGTCCGCCTACGGCCTGGAAGGCCGCTTTGCCTTCGCTGGAACGGTCAGATTTGATAAGATCGTATCTGAGTATCAGAGAAGTCAACTGTTTGTCAGTTGCCAACCAACCAGTATGGACAAGACGGTACTGGAGGCAATGGCTTGCGGGGTGCCAGTAGTCGCGAGCAGCCCCGCTTTTGAGCCGCTACTTTCAGAAGTGGGAAGTAAATGGGTGGTACCTGACGGGGACTCGCGGGGCGTAGCCGATGTCGTGGAGCAGGTGGCCGGAATGTCACCAGAGCAACGGCTAGCGCTGGGCCTGATGATGCGGGAGAAGGTGGAGCAGGGACACGGCGTGGAAAGGCTGATGCTTCAACTCGTGCGTATGTTCGAGCAACTTCTGGAGAACAGCTAAGGTCTGGAGATAGAAGGTGGAGCCCCGGATACTTCTGATCGCTGTTGACGGCGCTGACATTGGTTTCGCACGCCAAGGGGTTGACGAAGGGCGAATGCCCTGTCTGGCCAGGCTGATGAGCGAGGGCTGCTGGGGGCCTTTGCGCAGCACGATGCCTCCCGTCTCGTGTCCGGCATGGATATCCATGCGCACCGGCAAAAACCCAGACAAACTGGGCATTTATCAGTTCAAACGGCTGAAACCAGGAAGCTATGCAGTCGAAACCGTTGACTTTCAGGTGCCTGATGCTGCATTCTGGGAAGTGCTCTCTGACCGCGGAGCACGTGTGGGAATCGTTGCCGTCCATATGACGTATCCCCCACCGCCGATCAATGGTGTCATGGTCAGCCCAGTCTATGCTCGTTCCGACGAATACACGTACCCGCCGGAATTCCAGCGCCGGCTTGAGGCCCGCATCGGCCGATTGGAGTATACGCCGGCCAATCGGGAGCGGTTCCTGGCCAATCTGACTGAGAATCACCGCCGGATGGAGGCGAATCGCTTCCGGCTGGTTGAGGCCGTGTGGACTATGGATACGTTCGATTTCTTTGCCTGTGGCTATGATATTGACAAGATCCACCACTACGTAGCTGATACTGGGGAACTGTTGAACTATTACGCGGAGCTCGACGAGATATTGAACCGCACCCTGGCGTTGATCCAGCCCAGGAATGTCGTGATAATCAGCGACCACGGTGGCGGGCCGATCAAGGGCGGGTTCTACACAAATGCGTGGCTTCAGGAAGAGGGATTCCTAAGGTACCGGGCAGAGCCGGCTGCTCCCAAACTGCTGCGCTATTTGCCTGTGAGTTCACTTGGCCGTTTCCTAGAGCGGACGGGCACTGTGCGGTGGGCACGCGCATTGGTGCCCGATCAAGACCTGCGGCGGAAGATCAAGCACAGCAAGGCACCGTTGTTCGAGGATGCTGCTGGTTTCATAGATTGGTCGCACACGCTGGCCTTCTCTCCTCACAGCAACGCAATCTACATAAATGCGCGGGAACACTTTCCCCAGGGGATTGTCTCAGCCGACGCGTACCCTCATATCCTCGACCAGGTGACAGCAGCCCTGCAGCAGATCACAGATCCGGCCACTGGGAAAAGCTGGACAGTGGAGATACGGCTTGCCGGCCCGACACAAGCAGGCCGGCGTGAGACCGGAGCACCCGACATCACATTCTTCTGCCCAGACTACCCAGATTCGTCCGCATTTAGCCGCAACGTCTTTCAGGACCTGAGAGAGGGCGGCAAAATCGGTTACCACCGCCTGAACGGCCTCTTCGTTGCTGCTGGGGCTGAGATTGCCGCCGGTGGCGAGCTGAGTGCGCTTTCGATCGTCGATATAGCTCCCACCATCTTGCATCTGATGGGTGCTCCCATCCCTGATGATATGGACGGACGAGTGCTCCGCGAAATCTTTCAGCCAACGAGTCAGATTGCACAACACGAGCCCGAGTATGTACCCGCTGCTACCTTTGAGCGGGAGCGGAGGGTTCAAACAGAGGATGCCGAAGCCATTGAGGACCGCCTACGGGCGCTGGGATACATTGAATAAACGCGATCTTGCCAACAACGGCCTCTTCGTAATCACGGCTAATCGTATTCCCTCCGAGCGGGCCAATGCCAACCAGACCCTCAAGATGGCTGAAGCGATGACACTGCAAGGATGGCAGGTGACGTTGCTCGCCCCGCGGCGACGCAACAGGCTGGCGATGCGCGAACTGGCAACGGCCCAGGCCGTCTGGGATTATTACCAGGTGCAGGCACCGTTCCTGATTCGATTCCTGCCCTGTTGGGACTCGCGCTGGCTCAACCGCCGGGCCGAGACGTGGTGGTTCCCGCTCATCTCGCTGACCTTTGCCTTTAGCCTTGCCTTGTATCTGATAGGGCGGGGTTGGAAAGATCCGCCCGTGCTGTACACGCGGGAGGAGCGCTTCGCCGGCCACCTCCTGGCCTGGCTCAAGCCCGTGCTACGGATGCCCGTATTCTTCGAATCCCATCGCTTCCCGCCAACTCAGCGCAATCTGAGGTGGCAGCGGCGCATGGATGGCATCGTAACCATAAGTAATCACTTGCGGATGGCCTATCTCGAAGCTGGCTTTCAGCCTGATCGCGTGCTCACGGCCCCCGATGGGGTAGACCTGCGCCTGTTTTCCGACTTACCGGCCCGAGATACCGCCCGCGCGCAGCTCGGCCTTCCATTGAGCCGGCCCGTGGTCGTCTATACGGGCCATCTCTTTCGCTGGAAAGGCGTCTACACGCTGGCCAAGGCGGCCCAGCATCTTCCTGATGTACTCACCATCTTCGTGGGCGGGATGGAGCGGGATGTGCAGACTTTCCGTGCCTTCGTGCGGGAGATGGGTGTAACCAACGTCCAGGTGCTCGGACACGCGTCACCGACTCAGGTGCCTCTCTACCTGGCCGCCGCCGATGTATTGATCCTCCCCAACTCAGCAAAAGAGGACATCTCGCGACTCTATACCTCCCCACTGAAGCTGTTCGAGTATATGGCGTCGGGCCGGCCCATCGT
>JBHIAO010000241.1:0-8705 GCA_046758565.1 Anaerolineae bacterium | reverse complement strand
TGCCAGGAAATGATCGACGAATGCTGGGGGGCGGTGCCCTCGATGCGCCGGGTAGAGGATAATCACCATGCTCGCTGTATCCGAAGGGGGAACTAGCCAAGTGGGCCAGGGACCACCCTTCGACAAGCTCAGGCGACGCCCCTTCGGCAGGCTCAGGGCAGGCTCTGAGTTTATTGAAGGCACACCGCTCGTCGAGGTTCGCAACCTGTCGAAGGTATTTCCGGTAACAAAGGGATTTCTCTTTACGCGATTGGTGGCGGAACTCAAGGCCGTCGATAAGATTAGCTTCAGCATCTTCCCTGGCGAGACACTGGGCCTGGTTGGGGAGTCTGGCTGCGGCAAGAGCACGACCGGCAAGTTGATCCTGCGCTTGCTGGAACCGACCGGCGGCACAGTGTACTTTCAGGGGCAGGATATCTTCGCCCTGGAGAAAACCGAGATGCTTCGGCTACGGCGTCAGATGCAGATGGTCTTTCAGGATCCCTATTCCTCCCTCAATCCCCGCAAGACGGTGGCTGAGATCATCGCTTACCCGATGCGGGTCACAGATGCCTATCGGGGACGGGCATTGCAGGAGCGCGTGCAAGAGTTGCTATATCGGGTAGGGTTGAATCCTCATCACGCCAATCGCTACCCCCATCAGTTCAGCGGTGGCCAAAGACAGCGCATCGGCGTTGCGCGAGCACTGGCGGTGGACCCACAGTTCGTGGTGCTGGATGAGCCGGTCTCTGCCCTGGATGTCTCCATCCAGGCGCAGATCATCAATCTGCTGATGGATCTACAGGAGGAATTGAACCTTGCCTACCTGTTCATCGCCCACGATCTCAACGTGGTAGAGCATCTCAGCGATCGCGTGGCGGTCATGTATCTGGGCAAGATCGTTGAGCTGGCTGATTGCGATAAGCTCTTTAGCAACCCCAAACACCCCTACACTCGCGCGCTTCTGTCAGCCGTGCTGGCGACAGAGAGAGATCAGGAAGAGATTGTGCTAGAGGGAGAGATTCCCAGCCCGACGGCGATCCCATCCGGCTGCCGTTTTCGTACCCGCTGCTACATGGCCGAGGAGATGTGCGCCCAGGTGGAACCGCCGTGGGAGCAGAAAGGAGATGGTCACTGGGTAGCCTGCCATTTTGCCGACTGAGAGGTTCAAACAAGCTCCATGCCTATCGAGGAACGGATTGCTGAGTTGGCACGCGCTTTCAGCGGTACGCTGGGTGTAGCCGCCCGGCGACTCGACTCTGATGAGCGGTGTCCTGAGCCTGTCGAAGGGACCATCGGCTTCAACGCCCGGGAGCGGTTCCCCACGGCCAGTTGCATCAAGGTGCCGATCCTGGTGGAGCTCTTCCGGCAGGCAAAGGCGGGGGCGTTGGACTTGGGTGAGGAGATCGTGTTGCGAGCCGAGGATCAGGTCCCGGGCACGGGCGTCTTGAAGGACCTCCAGCCCGGCTTGCGCCTGACTTTGGAGGACCTGGCCACCCTGGCCATCACAGTCAGTGATAACACAGCGGCCAATCTGCTCATTGATCGCGTCGGCCAGGGTTCGATCAATGCTCGCATCGCGGTCCTGGGCATGCGAGATACGTATCTCGGGACCAAGTTCGTGTTCGACGCTCCGGAACGCAACGTGGGCACGCCGGCTGATTTCTGCCGCCTGCTGACCCTGCTGGCCCGGCGAGCGATTCTGGACAGGACGACTTGCGACGGCCTCCTGGCTGTGCTGAGCCGGCAACAGTATGTGGACTATATCCCCCGTTACCTGCCCTTCAACCGCTTCGCCGAGGAGTTTGGGTTGCCCCAGGAGGTCAGGATTGCCAACAAGGTGGGGATGCTGGCAGGGGTGACCAATGATATGGCCGTTGTCGCCCTCCCTACCGTGCGCTATGTCCTGGTAATCTTCACCAGGGATTGCCAGGATACCCGCTTCGGCCCGGATAACGAAGGAGCCCGGCTGGTGGCCGAGGTTTCCAGGCTGGTCTACGATCACTTCCGCATCTCATCGTCGGCATCGCCTTGACCAAGCCACACCCAATAGAAAGGATTGTCGAACAATGAAGCTTGCAGAACGCATGAGCCGGCTGGGGACAGAAACGGCTTTCGAAGTCCTGGCCCGAGCCAAGGCGCTAGAGGCACAGGGACGAGACATCATCCATCTGGAGATCGGAGAGCCCGATTTCGACACGCCGGCCCACATCGTCGAAGCCGGCGTGCGCGCCCTGCGCGAGGGTCACACCCACTACACGCCGGCCGCCGGCATCCCCGAACTTCGCCAGGCCATCGCCCGCCACATCTCTGAGAGCCGGGGCATCGACGCCCGATCCGAACACGTGGTCGTCACCCCGGGTGCCAAGCCCATCATGTTCTTCACCATCCTGGCGCTGGTCGAGGCCAGCGACGAGGTAATCTACCCGAACCCCGGTTTCCCGATCTACGAATCAATGATCAACTTCGTAGGTGCCACACCGGTGGCTCTGCCGCTGCGCGAGGAACGTGACTTCCGCTTCGACGCCGACGAGTTCCGTTCGCTGGTCAGCGAGCGCACCAAGCTCATCATCCTGAACTCGCCACAGAATCCGACAGGCGGCGTGCTGACCCCCGAGGACCTGCAGGCTATCGCCGACGCGGCACGCGAGCGCGGCATCATGGTGCTGTCCGACGAGGTGTACGAGCAGATTCTGTACGAAGGCCAGCACGTCAGCATCGCCTCACTGCCCGACATGCAGGCGCTGACGATCTTGTTGGACGGTTACTCCAAGACCTACGCCATGACCGGCTGGCGCCTGGGCTACGGCGTGATGCCGGCCCCCCTGGCTGACCAAGTGAGCAAACTGATGGTGAACTCCAATTCGTGCACGGCGGCCTTCACCCAGCAGGCCGGCATTGCGGCCCTCACCGGCCCCAGAGACGAAGTGAGAGCCATGGTGCAGGCCTTCCGGGAGCGGCGCGACGTGATCGTGAATGGGCTGAACCAGATTCCGGGGATTCGGTGCGTGATGCCGGCTGGCGCCTTCTACGCCTTCGCCAACGTCACCGGCACAGGGCTGGGGTCGGGGGAACTGGCGGACCGGCTGCTGAACGAGGCTGGCGTGGCCACACTGGCCGGCGAGTCTTTTGGGGCGTACGGGGCCGGCTACCTCCGCCTGAGCTACGCGAATTCGGTGGAGAACATCAAGGCAGCACTGAAACGCATGAGGCAACTGCTATCCAGCCATACCGTGACAAAGCGTTTTCGTGTCTTCACCTGATTCGAGAGGCGAGTTTCAGGAGGGGGATAGAGCGCATGGAGCGGGATTTGCGATCTGGACCGATTCAACACGTGGCTCGGTATGTGCTTCTGTGGGGAACTAAGACAGACCCTAAGGGTTTCTGAAACCCTTAGGGTCTCTCTCCGTCTCCGAGCCAAGGGAAATGACAAACCATGGGACTTCTGATAAAGAACGGTACACTGGTCACGGAAGCCGGCTCCGTGCCGGCGGACCTCAGAATCGAGAACGAAACGATCCAATCCCTGGGCGCCGGCCTGCCAACCCGCCCCGGCGATGAGGTCATTGACGCCGAGGGCTGCTACGTCATGCCTGGCATGATCGACCCGCATGTGCATTTCCGATTGCGCGTGGGCGAGTACCTGACGGTGGATGATTTCGCCGCCGGCACCCGCTCAGCGGCGTGCGGTGGGGTGACGACTATCATTGACTTCGTCAGCGAGCACGTCCAGGATTCGCTGCTGAAGGGCCTCGATGAGCGACTAGCGGAGATGGAAGGACAACTTCACGTCGACGCCGGCCTCCACATAACCGTCGTGAACCTGGACCGGGGTCAGGATGCGGAGTTGGCCCAGGTCGCTGAGCGCGGTGTCACCAGCATCAAGGTCTACACTACCTATCGGCCGGGCGGCTTCTACTGCGACGACGACACGTGGTACCGCACCCTGGCCCTGGCGAAAGAGCTGGGCATGCTGGTGATTGTGCATGCCGAAAACGACACCATCGTCGAGGAGACCAAAGCTCGATTTGTGGCGGAAGGGAAATCCGGCCTGCGTTACCATCCCGCCAGCCGGCCCGGCCTGGCCGAGCTTGAAGCCATCAACCGGGGCTTGTTCCTGGCGCAGCAGGCGGATGATGCCCCCATCTACTTCGTGCACATGTCCGTGGGGCAATCGCCGGGTCTGGTGGCGGCGGCGCGAGCCCGGGGTCAGCCGGCCATGGGCGAGGCCTGTACACATCACCTGCTGCTGAACGAGGAGGACTACGCACGGGAGCCGGCGCGCTACTTCATGACGCCACCGCTGCGGGCCGCGGCCGACCAGGCGGCACTGTGGGATGCGCTCATGCAGGGACATATCGACGTCATCTCCACCGATCACTGCGCCTACCCACAGGAACGCCGGCTGGAGGACAACGACTTCCGCAGCGCGTCGCCCGGCGTTCCTGGTGTGGAGACCCGCTTGATGCTGATGTACACCGCCGGCGTCGCGGCGGGGCGCATCTCGGTGAACCGGTTGGTGCAGTTGCTGGGCACCAACCCGGCCCGCATCTTCGGCCTCTACCCGCGCAAGGGCACGCTGACGCCCGGCGCCGACGCCGATGTGGTCATCTACGATCCGCGCGAAGCGTGGACGCTGACCGACGATGATCTGCACAGCAACGCCGGTTTTACGCCGTATGCCGGCATGGCCATCCAGGGCCGCGTTCGTACTACGATTTCCCGCGGCCACATCGTGTGGCACGAGGGAGAGTTTCGCGGCGATCCGGGGCATGGGCGGTTTCTTAAACGAGATGGCTTCGATCAATCCGTTGTCCAACACTTGTGACTACATCAAACCGGAATTTGATGTCCCGGTATCTGAGCACTGAATCCCGCACTGTTGCCATCGGTTGACCGCAACGGGTAGATGATGTATAGTATGATGTATAGAATCAATTGGGAGGAGGTGAAGGGTATGGCGACCAAAGTGCGCAAACAGGTCTACATCGAATCCTATCAGGACAGGCTTCTGAAGCAGTTGGCCGCAGAGACGGGAGTGAGCGAAGCGGAAATCATCCGCCAGGCCCTTGACCGTCACACTCGACTGTTTCGATTCTTCCAACGGGACATCGATGCCTGGGAAAAGGAGCGAGCTTTCATCACCCATCTGATCAGGCTGGGTCCGGTCTCGGGCCGGCGAGCCTGGCAGCGGGAGGACCTGCATGAGCGATAGGGTTTTTGTGGATACGAACGTATTAGTTTACGCCTACGACCGCTCAGAACCTGACAAGCAGCAACGGGCGTTAGAAATCCTGGATCGCCTGGTAATGTCCGATAATGGGGTGATCAGCACCCAGGTGCTGGCCGAATTCTTCGTCGCTGTGACCCGGAAGATCGCTGCCCCACTTACTGTGACTGAGGCCGGCGAGCGAGTGAAGAACCATCTCCAGAGCTGGACAGTGGTGGACCTGACGGGCATGGTCGTGCTAGAAGCCACCCGAGGGGTACGCGATCACCAGTTCAACTTCTGGGACGCCCAAATCTGGGCTGCGGCTCGGCTGAACCAGATCGCGGTGATCTTCAGCGAGGACTTCAGCGTTGGCGCGGTTACTGAAGGAGTCCGGTTCGTGAACCCGTTTGCCGAGGACTTCCAGGTTGAGGAGTGGCTCTATAAGGAGAAGTAGATTTGCCAACCACACTTGCACAACGAGACCGCGACGATGCTGTGATCGAATTCACCCGCGACCTGGTGCGCATTCCCAGCCTGTTCGGCCACGAGAAGGAAATCGCCGAAGCCGTGGCCCACCGCATGAGTGCACTGGGTTTCGACCACGTCGAAATCGACGCCGCCGGCAGCGCCATTGGAATCATTGAGGGCGCGGCTGACGGTCCAACGCTGTTGCTGGACGCCCACATCGATACCATCGATGTCGTGCCACGCGACGCCTGGTCCCACGACCCGTTTGGCGGCGAGTTGGCCGAAGGTCGCATCTACGGCCGGGGCAGCTCGGACATGAAAGGGGCGCTGGCCGGCATGGTCTACGCCGCAGCCGGCGTCGATCGCAGCGCGATTGCCGGCCGCGTGATCGTATCCGCATCTGTGGCCGAGGAGATCATCGAAGGGATCGCGCTCAAGCAGGTGATGGAGCGCTACCCGCCCGACTTTGTGGTCATAGGCGAGTCGTCGGATTTGAATCTGGTGCAGGGTGGGCGCGGGCGAGCCGAGTTCAAACTGCGGACCAGGGGCAAGCCAGCTCACACCTCGGTGCCCGACCAGGGGGTGAACGCCGTGCATAAGATGATGCGCGTGATCGAGGCTGTGGAGGCGCTGCCCTTACCCGAGGACTCCGTTGTTGGCCACGGCGTCATAGCACTGGCGGGCATCATGTCGGATCCATACCCTCCCCAATCGGTGGTGCCCAGCGGCTGCCGCGCCACCTACGAGCGCCGGCTGATGCCGACCGACACGTTGGCCGGTCTGATGGCGGAGCTTCGTGAGGCGTGTGAACGGGCCGGCGCACCCGACACGGAAATCGAGCTAGCGGTTGCAGACTTCACCACGTACACCGGCGTGCATTGGGAGCATCCGAAATGGTTTCCGGCCTGGGTCATCGACGAGGATCACGAGCTGGTGCAACGAGCGTTACTGGGTCTGCGCCAGGCCGGACTGAAACCAAAGCTCACGGCCTACCAGTTCTGCACCAACGCGGCCTACAGCGCTGGCGAGGCCTGCGTACCCACCATCGGGTTCGGGCCGTCGCCGGAGAGCATGGCCCACATCGTAGACGAATATCTGGAGGTGGACCAGTTGCTGAAGGCCACCCATGGGTATGCCGAGATCATCGCGGCGCTGCTGGGGCCGGCATGATCCCCTCACCGTTCCACTTGCCTCTGCACAGCAATCTGTGTATCATCCCGTCACCCGGTTGCAGGTTACAGGTTTGAAGGTTGGAAGAGTCCGGCCTTTAAACCTGCAACTTTCAACCTTTAACCTGCAACCTTCAACTAAACCAGGGAAGGAGGAACAAGCAAGAATGAGAAGTTTTCTTGGCCGTGACATCCTTTCGCTGAAGGATTTCGAGCGCCACGAGTACATGCACCTCTTTCAGGTGGCTGAAGAACTGGAGCCGTACGCACGCGACCGGACCAATGGCGACTTACTCAGCCATAAGACTTTGGTGACTGCCTTCTACCAGCCCAGCACGCGCACGCGCCTCAGCACCGAGGCTGCTATGCACCGCCTGGGCGGGCACGTGGTCGGCTTCTCCGATCCCAGGATGACGCGCGCCGGCGATTGGTACCAGGAGTCCATCAAGGATACCGTGATGATGCTCGAGTACTACGGCGACGTCATCGCCATGCGCCACTTCCAGCAAGGTGCGCCCCACGAGGCAGCCAGGTGGGCCAGCGTACCGGTCATCAATTGCGGGGACGGCTGGGGTGAGCATCCGACCCAGGTTCTGATCGACATGTTCACCGTCTGGCGCGAACTGAGCACTCTGGACGGGCTCCACTTCCTCTGCGTGGGCGACATGCGCATGCGCACCATGCACTCCATCGGCTATGCCATGTCCAGGTTCGACATCACGGCCAGCTTCGTCTCGCCGCCTGAGATGTCCCTCACCGACGCGTTCAAGCAGGAGTTGGACGAACTCGGTCTGCGCTACGCCGAACTTGAGTCAACAGAGGAGGCCATCGCCGACGCCGACGTGATCTACATGGAGCCGGTCGTTCAACCCGACTACACCAAGTCCCGCGTAGAGGCCATTGAGGACAAGGGCCTGACCCCGCCTCAGTACCGGGTGACGCGCGAACTGCTGCGCGACAGGGCTCAGAGCCACGCCATCGTGTTGCACTCGCTGCCGCGCATGGACGAGTTGCCCACCGATGTGGATGTCACGCGCCACGCCCGCTACTGGGTCGAGGCTTACAACGGCGTGGTCGTTCGCATGGCACTGCTGGCGCTCATCCTTGGGGCGGTGGAATAGCGAGGTCTGTGATGTTCGCTGGTTGTGGAGGACACTCCGAAACCGGCCTGGGCGGGGACTGTTGTCCCCTTTGGGCAAACACATTATCTGAGGAGGCCAGGACTGGGAACTCCTGAGTGCTCATGGAGCTTTCATCCTGCTGGACAGGTGGACAGTTGCCCGGTAGGAACATATTGGACAATCGTGCTCTTTCCAGGTATAATCTGATCAAAGCTGGATGCGACCGAATTGTGGACCCTGGAGTCATGATGGCCTGGACACGCGATGATATCCTGCAATTGATCCGGCAGGAGCTGCCGACCCTGCTGCAGACTGATGCCGCATTGCGCCACGAGTTGGTCGGCCTGCTGGCTGAGGTCTTCCCGCCACGCCGCGAGATTGAGGAGGCGCTAGCCCGCATTCCGCCGCGCCGGGAGTTCGAGGAAGCGCTGGCCCGCGTTGATCGTTCCCTTGCGGCGGTGGAAAAGGCATTGCAGGAGTTCCGGGCTGAAATGGCACGCTTGCACGCCGGGCAAGAAGACCTGCGCGAGGACGTGGCACGCCTCGATGGCAAGAGCGATGCTATCCGGGAGGAACTCAGCGCCACCCGAGAGGAGCTTAGCGGTCGCATTGAGACCACCCGGGAGGAGCTCAGCGCTACGCGGGAAGAGCTCAGCGGTCGCATTGAGACCACCCGGGAGGAGCTCAGCGCTACGCGGGAAGAGCTCAGCGGTCGCATTGACGCCACCCGAGAGGAGCTCAGCGCTACACGGGAGG
>JBHIAO010000240.1:0-8714 GCA_046758565.1 Anaerolineae bacterium | reverse complement strand
CGTTTTACGTTTCACGTTTTACGCAGTTTGGTTGCGGCCAAAGGCTGCGTTAAGTATTGCGTTCCTCTGATCATTACGCAATACGCAGTACGCAATACGTATACTACGCACCTCTGTCGTGCACTGCTCCCTCGACCAACCACGCAATATCCACCACCTCAATCCGGCCCTCGTACCCGGTTGTCTTGACCGCTTCGCTGTACATGGCCATGTCTTTGGGACAGGCCACCACGAAGTAGCGAAGATCTTCGCCCAGGGTGGCTGCTTCGCGGATGCGCTGCTCGCTGGGCCGTTCTCCGGTGGCAGTATCCATCCAGATTTGGCCACCGCCGGCCCCGCAGCAGTAGGTGTTCTCCCGGCAGCGTGGCATCTCCCGCAGTTCGACCTCCAGAGCCCCCAGGATGCGCCGGGGGGCCTCGGTGACGCCATTGTAGCGGCCCAGGTAGCAAGGATCGTGGTAGGTGACAGGCGTGCCGTTCTGGAGGGCCGGCCGGAGCCGGCCAGACGCCAGCAGGTCGGCCAGCACCTCGGTGTAGTGGTAGACAGGGACGTCCAGTCCGAGCTCCCCGTACTCGTTCTTCAAAGTGTTGTAGGAGTGAGGGTCGGTCGTGACGATGGCCTTGAACTCCGCGCGTTCCATCGCCTTGAGGTTCTGCTCGACCAGCATTTCGAACAGCCCCTCTTCGCCCACCCGTCGGACGTCGTTGCCGGCGTTGCGCTCTCCGTTGTAGAGGATGCCGAAGTCCAGGCCGGCCTGGTGGAACAGACGCGCCACCGTCTTGCTGTTCTCCTGCATACGCGGATCGAAAGAAGCGTAGTCGCCCACGAACCACAGGTATTCGACAGGCTCTTTGCGAGCGTCCTTGATCTTGAAATCCAGCCCCTTCTTCGCCCAGCGCGCTCGCCGGCGGGATGCCTTGTTGAAGGAGTTCCCCTGCCGCATGAAGCTCTCCAGCACTGCTTGCAGGTTGGGGTCCAGTTCGTCTCCCTCGTACACCAGACCGCGGCGGATGTCCACAATGTCCAGCATGGGTCGGTTCCCGACAGGGCAGATATTCACGCAGGCAGCGCAGGTGGTGCAGGCCCAGACGGCCTCCATTGGGATGACCATCTCCAGCAAGGGCGGCGGGTTCAGGTGGCCGCCGGCAAAGGCGGCCAGGTTGTGGTTGAGAAAGTAGCGCTTGTTAATCTCCAGGGCCGCCGGGCTGAGCACCTGGCCCGTTTCGTGGGCCGGGCAGACATCCTGGCAGCGGTTGCACATGATGCAGGCGTAGGCATCCAGAAGCTGGTACCAGCGCAGGTGCTCCAGTTGACTGGCGCCCTCTCCATCCTGGGTTGGAGGGTCCAGCCGGCCCAGGGCACCCTCGTCTCGCAGGATCCAGTTCAGCGGTGCGATAAACAGATGAATGTGCTTGGAGTACGGGAAGTAGGGCAAGAAGAGCAGGATCAACCCCAGGGCCAGCCACCAGGTGACATGGATGCCGATCGTGAGCCCCCCTTCAGCCATCCAGCCATCCAGCCATCTTCCCCTTGCCATAGCCACCAGACTGGCCGTAGGCTGACTCAAATCGATATGACCAGACTCAGCGACGCGGAACGCCTGTCCCAGCCAGCGGGAACCCACGTGGAACAGGATGAACAGCCCCACAATGAGGGAATCCCGGGGAATGCTCCTCGGCACCTCAGGCCGGAGCAACACCCCCGGGTTGAAACTGAAAGGTTTCAGCCCGAAGCGCCGGATGAGCAGCGCCGCCATGCCAATCAACCCGGCGACGCTCAACAGGTCGGCAATGAGGTTGTACAGACTGAAGATACCGCCCCGGTGGAGCGTACTGAAGCCCAGGAACCCCTCGGTCAGGTCCAGGATATTGACCAGTCCGTAGAACGCAAAGGCGAAGAAAACCAGGGTGTGGAAAAAGCTTGCCCACGGTCGGGTGCGAACGATGGGCCGTTGGAGCAGGATGTCCAGGCTGACGGGAACCAGCCGGCGCAGCAGCCGCCCCAGAGGTGGCCGGCCCTCCCCCCGAACGACGGCGCGGTAGATGCGATAGAAACCCCGCGCGGCCAGTCCCACACACACCAGAGCCAGCAGGATAAACAGTATGCGTTCGGGCAATGTGAGCACGGTCTTTTCTCCGCTAGTTGACAGGATGGTTGGATCAGTGTATAATTATGCTATCATTTGATGGCATCAATCTACGCATCACTTTTTGGAGGTGATCCAGATGGCTATGCAATCCCTCAAATCGGTTGAGACCGTTCGCACAACGGTTAGCTTGCCATCGAGTCTGGTGGAGCGTACACAGCGCCTGGTGGACATCGGCCTGGCACGTAGTCGAAACGCCCTGATCGTGGCCGCATTGGAACACTTCTTGGAGCACCTGGAACGCCAGGCTATTGATGCTCAATTTGCGGCTATGGCCGACGACGACGCCTACCATACCTTCAACCTCGATCTAACCGATGAGTTTGCTGAAAGCGACTGGGAAGCCTTGATACTGGCTGAAGAGGTCCGCTAATGCGTCGGGGTGACATCTACGATGCCCGCCTGAGCCCCACTGAGGGATCAGAACAAGCCGGTACACGTCCCGTGGTTATCGCCAGCCGCAACGCGATTAACCGCTTCAGCCCAGTTGTCGTCGTTGTTCCCTTCACCAATGCCGCCAACGTCAAGCGTGACTATCCCAGCGATGTTCGGGTTGCACAGGGTGAGGGAGGGTTGACCCTCGATTCCGTCGCTCTTACCGGCCAGGTACGAGCCATCGCCGAGACCCGTCTGTTGCGCTACCGGGGCACCTTATCGCCGGCTACAATGCGACGGATTGACCAGGCCCTGCGCATCACCCTAGACTTGTAGACAGTTGACGAACCCGCCGTGCACTTCTGAGTTCCCCTGAGTTCCCCTGGGTTCCTCAGAGTTCCCTTTGTTCCCCCAGTCCCTCTGATCTTCCCTTTTTGCCTTTTTCCCCTGTCCCCAGTTCCCTCCAATTCCCTACCCCTCCAACACCTCCACCAACGCATCCGCCACATCAAACAGGTCGGCCTCCACTCCGTAGTGAGCCACGTCGAAGATGGGTGCGTTGGGGTCGGTGTTGACGGCGATGATGAGCTCGGCGTCCTTCATGCCCTCGACGTGCTCCGGTGCCCCGCTGATGCCCAGGGCCAGGTAGAGCCTGGGCTTGACGGTCATGCCGGATTTGCCCACCTGACGGGTGCGCGGCAGCCAGCCGGCATCGGTGATAGGCCGGGAAGCTGCCACCACGCCATCCAGCGCCTCCGCCAGTTCCTCCGCCACCTCGAGGTTGTCCTCGCTCTGGATGCCCCGCCCAACGGCCACGATGATGTCCGCCCGCGTGATGTCCACATCGCCGGCCTCGGGCTCGATGAGTCCCCGGAAGCGGGTGCGGAGGCCATCCAGGGCCACAGGGGGGGCTACCGACTCGACGGTTGGTGCGTCACCGGTTCGACCTGCGTCGGCCGGGAAGGCGCCGGCCAGCACGGAGACCAATGCCGGCCCGTCGGCCAGGGTGCACTCGGCCATCACCTTGCCGCCGTAGATTTGGCTGATGGTGACCACCGTGCCGTCTTCGGACCGCAGTCCGTTGCAATAGGCCACCAGGGGCCAGTCCAGGCGGATGGAGAGGGCCGCCGCCAGGTCCATCCCCAGGGCGGTGTTGAGCAGCAGCGTCAGACGCGGCTCATGCTCGCGCAGGAGGGGCTCCAGCACGGCCAGGTAGGCCTCGGGGGTGAAGTCAGCCAGGGCCGCATCGTCCACGACCAGCACCCGGTCGGCAGCCGCCATCTGGCCAGCCAAGGCATCAACGCCGTGGCCCAGCAGCAGGCCAACCACCTGCTTTCCCGGGCGGCGTCCTGAGCCCTTCGACAAGCTCAGGACAGGCTCTGTCGAAGGGCCGTCGGCCAGAGTGCGGGCGGCTCCCAGCGCCTCGAAGGTGGGTTCAGTCAGTTCACCCTTCAGGTGTTCGGCGATCACGAAAATGCTGTTGGACATAGCGGTTCTCCCTCAAATCTGGCTGATAGCAGATGGCCGATGGCAGTTAGCCAATGGCAGATGCCAGAAGGCACGTTGCTATCAGCCATAAGCCATCTGCCAATAGGCAATCTGCTTAGTCAGCAATCCCGTGCTAGGCGATATGGCGGCAGCCAGCCTTCTATGTGTACCTTACCCACCACCCCCTGCGGCCATCGCCTGTGCGGCTTGCTTGGCACGCTGGAGGGCGCCATCCAGGTCCACCAGGGGGATGATCTCGATATCCGACAAGGGCCCAAAGGGGAACTCCGCCATTACAGCGTCCAGCTCTTCCAGAGAGTCTACATTGGCAATACCCCCTCCCCCTCCAGTTCCCGCGAATCCCCACGCCTGCTCTATCTGCTCGGCATATTTGCTTTGCCATGGACCCATGGCATCCATCAGGGCTGCTGTCATCTCTGGTGGGACTATGTGTTTAGGTCTTGTGATTACCAGAAACCTCATCCTTCCGCCTCCTTTCTCTTGGCCAAATCCTTGTGGTTGGCAACTATACAGGCGCTCTGTCGTTGATCACTTCCCTATCTGGTACTGCTGGGCTGCTGCTGGCTGCCGCCGTTTCGCCTAACAAGCGAATTTACACCTCATCTCCTTGCTCCCGCGTCTACTGTCCACTGACTACCGTGCTCCATTTCACACGATCCCTCGTTCTTGCAGAATCTCCACAATACGTTCAGCGACTTCTTCCTCGTCGCCCTGGATGAACTCGGTCCGGCCGGCGGCCTCGGGGGTGAACATGCGCTGCACGGGGGCCACGCGCTCGTCGGGCACCGCGTCCACCTCGATCTCCTCGATGGTGGCTGCCTTCATCGCCTGGCGCACCCGGCTGACGGGGGCGTAGCGGGGTGGCTGGCGGGCGGCCTGGATGCCCAGCACAGCCGGCAGGTCCACCTCCAGCTCGGCCATGATGCCGCCCCAGTACTCTTTCTGCACGGTGGCCGTCCTGTTGCTCACCTGGACTTCGGTCACCACGCCCACGTGAGGCAGTCCCAGGTGAGCAGCCAGCATTGGCGCTACCTGGCCGTCCAGGTCGTCGGCCGCCTGGACGCCGACCAGGACCAGGTCGTAGTCCAGGTCGCGGATGGTGCCGGCCAGGAGCCGGGCCAAGGCGTGGCTGGTCAGCCCTTCTTCCTCGAAGTCGTCCACGATCGTCATCGCCCGGTCGGCTCCCTTGGCGATGGCTGTGTAGAGGGCCTGGTCAAGCTCGCCGGTGGTGTCCACGCCGACGACGGTCACGCTCCCCCCGGTGTCTTCCTTCAGCAGCAACGCCTCCTCCAGCGCGTGATCATCGAACTCGTTGAGCACGAACGACAGCCAGTCACGGTCCAGGCCAGTACCTTCTTCGTTAATCTCCAGTTCTTCGACGAGGTCAGGCACTTGCTTTACGGCGACGATGATGTTCATGGGGTGATCCTCCTATCCACCGAATGAATTCGGTGTCTGCTACTGGAAACGTGTTGAAACACGTTTTAACGTGTTTTGGGTATCAGCCCATGAATTCATTCATGGGCCAAAGGGTCAGTTTTGCCCCAATGCGTTTCACGTTTCATCCCATCGCCTCTGCGATCAACTCCGCAATGTCCCTCACCACCAGCCGCCCCTCATTCCCCGTGGACTTAACGGCGTCTTCGAAGCGGGAGACCTCGTAGGGACAGCAGACGACGAGAGTGTCGGCGCCGGTGGCGATGGCTTCCAGGACCCGCTGCTCCGACAATCGCCGGCCCTGGTAGTCCACCACGAAGCCGTCCAACCACATGCCCCCGCCACCCCCGCCACAGCAGTACCCGTTCTCCCGGCAGCGCCACATCTCGACGAACTCGACGCCGGGCAGGACCTGGATCAGTTGACGCGGTGCCTCGTATTCGCCGTTGTGCCGGCCCAGGTAGCACGGGTCGTGGAAGGTCACCTTGTACTCCAGTGGTTGTGTCATCCGCTCCCGCAGCCGGTCCAGGTGTTGGGCCAGCAGTTGGGTGTAGTGCCAAACCTCGTAATCGCCACCGTAATTGGGATACTCGTTACGAAACGCGTGCAGGGCGTGGGGGTCAGTGACGACGATGCGCTGAAACTCGTAGTTGGCGAGAGTGGCGATGTTCTGCTCGGCCAGCATCTCGAACAGGCCTCGCTCGCCGGCCAGCCGTTGGGAGTCGCCGGTGCACTTCTCCTCCCGCCCCAGGATGCCGAAATCCAGCCCGAGGGCGTCGAAGATGCGGGCCAGAGCGCGGCTGGCGTCGATACCCCGAGGGTGGTAGGACGGGTAGCACTCCACCCACCACAGCCACTCGACAGGCCGTTTCTTTTTGTACAGCAGCGGGACAGCGACGCCGGCCTTCTTGACCCACCGATCCCGCCTGCGGGCCGACTGCCCCAGGGGGTTGCCGTAGCGGAAGGTGTTCTCCAGCGCATCCTGCAGCTCTGCCGGCACGCTGTTGCCGGACAGCAACACGTGTTCCCGGGCAGCGGGCATGATCTTGATCATGTCCACCTCTTTGGGGCAGACCCGCAGGCAGTTCATGCAGGTAGTGCAGAGCCACAGGTCCGGCGACTCCAGCAGACTTACCCCCGTCTGCGCCTTGCGGTAGAGCTTGCGTGGCCCGTAGTCTCCAACCACATCCACCGGACACACGGGGACGCACTTGGCACACTGGTAGCACCAGGCGAATGATTCGGCCTCTGCCAGGTCAGCCACCTGTTCGATGAGCTCCGGCGTGTACTCCCAGATGACCCGCTGCTCGAACATGCGGCTCCAGGGACCGGAGATGTCCATCCCGTCGACGATGGCGGTTTCTTTTTCCCAAATGGCGTCAACTTTATCCAGGCCAGCGTCCATGTGTCAACTCCTTCATTGGAGATTGGAGACTAGAGATTGGAGATTGGAGACTGCTTCGCCTGCAGCAAGGTGCGAGGATTCCAATCTTCAATCTCCAATCTCCAATCTCACATCGTTTGGAAATGTTACTCTGTTCGCAAACAATCGTTCTCAGGTCTCTACGCGCTTGGGTAGCCCCAGCAGCCGGCGCATCATGTTGGGCAGCGTGGGGAGCAGGCGGTTGAACTCCCGGCTCAGGCGCCAACTGGTGATGCCGTAGAGGTAGATGCTGTACGCACAGGCCAGGAACGCGTCGGCGGCGAAGGGACGCCGGCGTGGGTGGTCCATCAAATCCTGTGTGAGCAGGCCCGTGCCCTCAGCGAAGCGCATGCTCATAGCCGTGACGGAACCCACCTTGACGTAGCCCTCGGCCACGTCACTAGCCACGAGGTTGTGGACGCTGCCGGCCAGCAGCGGCAGGATGCCGGTGTGGGTGGTCTCGTCCCACAGCCAGCGCGTCCACAGCCAGTGATCTTCAGGAAAGGTGTAGTGCAACAGACCGGAGGCCAGCTCCAGGCGTAGCCGGGGGTCCAGCCCGGCCAGGCCGGCGGCGAAGGTTGCGATGCGCGTTGCCGGCGGCCCTTCGCCATGGAGAAGCTGATCAACCAACGGGGTCACGTCATGTTGCATCAGGTAGTCTTCCAGTACCCCCCTGCGGATCGTCGGTATTCCCTCGCGGATCGCTGATTGGAACCCGGTGTTCAATGACCGGACGTTGCTCGATTGCCCCAGCAGAGCGACGAAGCGCTCGTGCCGCACTGCCAGTTCGTCGGCCACAGCGATGAGGTCATCTGGCGTCGCCTGTTGCAAGGCTTCCTGTAGAACTTCCAGGAGCTCGGGGTCGTCAGGACCCGTCTTTTGCTTGGTAATGTGGCTGACCCGTTGCCCGAAAGCCATCCTTCAGTATCCCCTCACAAACTATCCAGCCAACCAGCCATCTAGCCATCCATCCAGCCAACCAACCATCTATACCCGAGCCAACTGAGATCGTCGAACAGCCGCAACCGCCCGGGCTGCGGCCAACCCCGCTGTGGAGAAGCTGTCGTCCAGGTCGGCGGGGCCGGCAGCCGCCCCAGCCACAAAGATACCCGGACGGGACGTGGCTACGGGGTCCACGCTGGTATGCCCGCCGGCAGCGATGTAGCCGTACTTGTTCTGCTCCACTTCCAGGAGTTGGGCCACCGCGCGCGTGCCGGCGCTGGGCTCCATCCCCACGGACAGCACCACCAGGTCCACCGTGATCTCCATGGGCCGGCCCATGGTCGTGTCCTCACCCCGGACGAGCAGCTTGTCGCCCTTGGCCAACACCTCGCTCGCCAGGCCCTTGACGTAACTAATCTTGTGCTGCTCCTGGGCCGGCCAGTAAAGTTCGTTCTCCCAGTAGCCGTACATGCGCATGTCGATGTAGAAGATGAACACCCGGCTGTCGGGCAACTGCTCCCGAATCTCAATGGCCTGCTTGCTGGCGATGCCACAGCAGACCTTGGAGCAGAACTCGTTGCCGATCTGTCGATCGCGAGAGCCAACACATTGGATGAAACACACGCGCTCTGGCGGCTGGCCGTTGGAGGGGCGTACTACCTGGTGGGCCTTCAGCATGCCCTCCAGATCAGCGATGGTGATGACGTCAGGAAAGGAGTAGTAGTTGTAGTATTGGGTCTCCCGGCCGGGGTCGAAGTGTTGGAAGCCGGTGGCCACGATGATAGCGCCGGCCTCCAGCGTCTGGGCAGCGGCACCATTCTGAACCGTCACCTGGAAGTTGCCGGCCTCACCCTCACAGCCGACCACCTGGCTGCTGGTGAG
>JBHIAO010000239.1:0-8736 GCA_046758565.1 Anaerolineae bacterium | reverse complement strand
GGCCTTGGATTTTGTGCGGCGCAACATGCGGGTCGCTGCTGTCTTTGACGAAGGCAACAAGGGCCGGCGCCGCGATGTGCCCGAATACCCGCTTGAAGCTGTACGCGAAGTCATCACCAACGCTGTCGCCCATCGTGACTTTGCAAGTACCGGTCGCGTTCAGTTGCACATGTTTGAAGATCGCCTCGAAGTTGGCAATCCAGGCGGGCTTCCAGGCGATCTGACACTCGAGGAGGTCACTGAACGCGGTGGAGCATCATACCCTCGCAATCCAACTATCAGTCGCGTACTGCGAGATTGGGGGTATATGGAAGAGGTGGGCCGTGGGTTGCTATACATTCAACGAAGGATGCGGGACCTTGGCTCAGAGGCCCCACTATTCGAATCGACGCCGGCCCGTTTCACGGTTACGCTTCCGTCCCGTCACCGAACACTTAGTCACTCCGAAGAATAGCGCGATAAACTCATCATTCGGCGGCCGGCTCGTTGAATTCACCGAAAGGAGCGAAATGCTGAAGCGAGTCCCCCACACAGCCATTGGGCTCATTCTCGTTGTTGGTTTGCTGGTTATGCCGCCGGCCGCCACCGGCCAGCCACCATCACCTGGTCGAGCCGGCGACGGCGCTCACGATACCGCAGGTCCACACATCCGACTGCAGGCGGCATCCTTTGATCCGCTGCACGGCCGGCCGGCGGTCCGGGCTGACCGGGGTGGGACGGCGGCGAACGATCTGGGCGTGTATCTGATACAATTCCACGGTCCGATCCAGCCTGAATGGAAAGCGGAAGTCACAGCCGCCGGCGCTGAACTGTTCGACTACATACCCGACTTCGCCTTCGTCGCGCGGATGGATGCAGCCGTTGCCAGGCGGGTGGCCGCGCTGCCGGCCGTCCGCTGGGTGGGCTCGTATCAGCCGGCCTATCGCGTCAGCCCATCCCTTCGGCGCGGCTCAGGACAGGCTCTGCGAAGAAACATCGACGCAGCTCAGGAGACTGTGTTGAGCACAACGCCGTCCTTCGACGATGAGCCCGTAGCCGCAGAGTCTCGACCGGCGGAAGTTCGTATTTCGACGTTTCCGGATGCGGTGGGTGACGTCGGCGATGCAGTGCGAGCTGCCGGCGGCCGGGTGATTCGCACGGCGCAAACAGCTTTTGGTGGCACGCTTCGGGCCATGCTCCTGCCCGGTGCGATCGCGGACCTTGCGCGATCACCGGGCGTGCGATGGATCGAGTCGGCACCACACCGCCGGCTACTCAACGATGTGGCTCGCAGTCGGCCGGTAATGAACGTGGAACAGGTGTGGGATCTGGGACTCTTCGGGACGGGCCAGATCGTCGCGGTGTCGGATTCCGGGCTGGACGTGGGCGACATGGAGACGCTCAGTGCCGACTTCAGGGGGCGAGTCCTGGCTGTCCATCCGTTGGGCGAGGAAAAGACGACCTGGAATGACCCTGTGGGACACGGCACCCACGTTGCCGGCTCCATCGCCGGCAACGGCGCACTCTCGGGGAGTGATCCGACCCGGCACGACTATGCGGGGGGTTTCGCCGGCGTCGCTCCAGACGCATCCCTGGTAGTCCAGGCCTTTAGTGTCAGCGGACTATTGGGCGAGGTTGAGGGTTTGCCCGAAGACCTCAACGTTCTCTTCCAGCAGGCTTACGATGACGGGGCACGGATTCACTCCAACAGTTGGGGTGGCAGCGACGAGGACAACCCGGACAATCCGTACGGTGGCTATCCGCTCGACGCTCAGGAGGTTGACGAGTTTGCGTGGTCCCATCCCGACATGACCATTCTCTTCGCCGCCGGCAACTCAGGGACAGATTCGCTGCCTGACGGTGGGTTACTGCCTGGTGATGGTGTTGTCGATCCAGACTCGATCAACGTGCCAGGGACAGCCAAGAACGTCATCACAGTCGGTGCTTCAGAGTCGCTGCGACCGCCCACCGATGACGATTTCAGTAGTCGGAACATGCAGTGGGTCTTGGTTGGCTTGTTTACCAACGTGTTTCTACAGCCCCCGATCATGCTGGATTTCGTTTCAGATAACATCAATGGTATGGCGGCCTTCTCGAGCCGGGGCCCCACGGATGATGGGCGTATCAAACCAGATGTCGTGGCGCCGGGCACGAACATTGTATCGGCACGCTCTCACGACCCGAATTTTGAACCCTTGCTCGGGAGTTGGGGGCCGTACGAGGCAAATGACAACTACGTGTACAATGGGGGGACGAGCATGGCAACACCGCTGGTAGCCGGCGCGGCCACGCTGGTTCGTCAGTGGTACATTGAAAGGCAGGGACTGCCGAACCCACCCAGTGCACTGATCAAGGCCACGCTCATCAACGGAGCGGTCGATATGACACCGGGGCAATACGGGACAGGTCCTGAACAGGAAATTCCGCCCCGGCCTAACTTCGTAGAGGGCTGGGGCCGCATCAACATTCAGCGTTCCCTGGTGGGTGCTCCGCCGAGGCGGGTGTGGTTCGACGACCACAGGCTCGGCCTGCAGACGGGAGATCGGATCATCTACGAGGATGGACGCTATGAGCTGGAAGTGGTCAACTTTGCTATCCCGCTCCACGTGACCCTGGTTTGGACCGATTATCCGGGATCGCCGGCCGCCGAAAGCCAGCTTGTCAACGATTTGGACCTGACGGTGGTGGGGCCGGATGGCCGCCAGTGGCACGGCAATGAGGTGGACGGCGATCGCACCAACAATGTGGAGGGCGTGGAGATCGGACAGCCGGCGCGTGGACGCTATCGTATCATCGTTGAAGCGCACAATGTGCCTCTCGGGCCCCAGCCATATGCCCTGGTCGTCGCCGGCGGATTAACCCGAGAGGGCGTTGTGGATGCTTACATGCCGATAATCGGCCGGTGACGGTAAGAGTGAGGCGGGCTTGTAGTGAGCTCACTCGAAGCGCTGGAGAACCAACTCGTTTGTTAATAGGCTGCCAATCCGTCCTAGAACCAATACCTTTCAAATAAGACTTCGGAAGTCTGGTGATGTGTCTTCCGAAGCGGAATCGGCCTGAAATCGGCTGGAACTCTGCCAGTTCAAGGCGCTTCTGAGACTTCCGAAGTCTGGAGGCCGCTTATTCGAAAAGTATTGGATTTAAATGGCTCATAAGCACGTCCTTGACACGCATCCTCGTCGGATGGATCGAATCTGCGTCTTTTGCGGGTCCAATGTCGGTGTCAATAGTCTGTATCGACATGCTGCTGTAGAGCTGGGGCACGTGCTCGCCCAACGGGGTCACGGTCTGGTGTACGGCGGCGGGAGTGTAGGACTGATAGGTGTCATCGTACGCAACTGGGGCCCATCCGAACCCCGGCCTTGGTCATCGTTTGGGCCAGATAAGCGTAAAATGTAGGGCAAGTTGGCAACTTGCCAGGCGCAATTTACCAAATTGCGCTACAAGTGGCCGAAACGATGACTAACGCCCGGAGCATTAACGCTTGGTTTATGCAGGCAGAAAGGAAAGAAAGGGGGCGAGAGAAATGGACTCTTCGCAAGGAGCTGAACGCTATACTTTGTTCCTGAACCCGTACCCCGACCATCGCTTCACTCGCTGTCCCCGCTGTCGTGAGAAGACCAGTGACCGCAATCGCGTTCTCGTGGTTCAGCTCGGACCTGGCCTCGTTATGCCGGCCATGGTGACCTGTCGCTATTGTGCGGGTTGCGACCTTCTCATTGCTCACCAGGACGAGGTCTCAGCAGTGTTGCGCCAGATGCTGCCGCCTGAGGAGCGCGGCGCCTTGGGGGAGGAAATGGCCGTCATAGGCACCCTGGATCGCGGTCGCCTGAGGGGTGGAGGGCTTGAGGACGTGACGCCCCAGGAGGCGATGGAGGCCTTCTGCCCCATTCGTGAACTGGTTCACTTTGACCTGGTCCAGGACAAGACAGGCAGTATCGAGACGGTTGAGAAGACAGTTCCTCAGACCCAGACAGTGACAGAAGTCCCCGTGCCAGCGCTGGCTGAAGTGCAAGCGTTGCCGCAACCAGAAGAAACGTGGCAGATAGCCGCCCTGCGGATGTGGACCTGGATCACCGGTGAAGAAGTGGGGCCGTATCGGCCCTACCTGGTGCTGATCGTCGGCCCGGCCGGCCCCTTCGTAGTATTCCAGGAGATGCTGAAGAACGAGCCATCGCCGGCTCAGGTCCGTGATATGCTGTTGAAGGCCATGATTCGCCCAGCCATGGGTACCGGCGGGCCTCGCCGGCCCATGGCCCTGGTGATGGAGGATGAGACACTCGCCGATGCCCTTCAGCCTGAACTGGATGCACTGAACATTCACTGTGCTACCGGGCCCACGCCGGAACTTGACGACGTGCTCGCTGACCTGGAGTACTTCCTGGCCGGTGGTCATGAGCCTCATCCCGGTCTGCTGGACGATCCCCGTGTGACGCCCGAGCAGGTGGGGGAGCTTTTCGAAGCCGCGGCCGATTTCTACTATGAGGCGCCGTGGGACTTGATGCTTGATGAAGACCTGGTTGCCCTGCGTTATCCCGTGCCTGGTGGAGAGTGGCGGTTTGTCTCGGTGATGGGGAACGCTGGCATGGAGTTCGGCCTGGCGGTCTTCGAGGATCTGTTCGACTACGACCTGCTGGCCACCACTCCGCCGGAGGACATGGTTGGCATGATGGACTACCGTTCATTGACCTACGATGACGTCACGGCGATGCCGTTCCCTGACCTGGATGCGTTGGAGTACTATGACTGGGAGGTTGCAGCGGACGATGCTTACCCGATTCCCGTCACCTTCACAGCGGACGAGGAGATTTTGCGCCCCGGTCCCGAAGAGATCGAATGGTACACGGTCGCCCTGCGGGCGGTTGAGGCATTTTTCCAGGACTACTGGCCAGACGAGATCGATTATGTGCCAGAACCGGTGTCCACAACGCTCACCGTGTCCCTGACAGGCCGGCGTGTGAAGGTCGAGCTGCGATATCCGGCCGATCTTGTTGTGGATGAGGAGTTGAATGCGACTGACGGATAACGGGAACAATCGGCCTGAGCATGGCGTTTTGTGACATGGAAAGGGGGGAGAACAGGCTTCCCCCCCTTTGGGGGGGATTGAGGGGGGGCAGCGGTGTGCGACTTTTTCCGTGTGGCCATTCTATCGAGAGGGGTGCGCAATGCTTGGTCTCAGTTTCACAGTAACACATGCCGGCCATCAGCTACGAGGAACGACGTGCGGCTGATGCGTCGGTTGTTCGGATACTTCTTCATGTTGCTGCTGGTCGGTGCCGTCTTCTTGATCTTCCTGGCCCGGGGCCCCGGCCTCAAGAGCCTGCCCGTCCCCGTGAACTTCGAGCCGCTCATGGGTGTCCTTGCCGAGCACCTTGATCCCGGCGATGGACCGCAACCACAGCTGCCATCGCCGGCCCCGGCCACGCCGGTAACGCATCAGCCAACCACCGTCCCCCTGCCACCGACGGCGTCGCCCAAACCCGAGAGCCTCGTGCTGACAGTGAGCGTCCACGGGCCGGCCGGCGAAGCCCTCGACGCCGTCATCGACGGTAACACCGTCGCGCTGACGGCGCTGGTAGCCAACTCAACCGAGGTGGCAGTTACTGGGACTGTGTCGTTCAGCCTGGAGCCCTCGGATGCCGGCAGCGTGCCCTTCGCCAGTTGCCGCATTCATGTTGAACCGGGCAGCCAGGCATCGTGCACGGCACGCACCGCTGCCGACGGTTGGGCCTGGCAGGCTCACCAACCCGTCAAACGGCGCACCGTGCACGCGACATTCAGGTCGAGCGCGCAACTCATCGAGACCTTGACAGGTCACGAAGTGGCCGCGACGGTTGAGGTGCCTGTCCGGCCAAAGCCGGTGGTGCTGGTGCACGGCTTCACGTCTAACGCCGCCACCTGGTCGGCCTGGACCGGAGCCGATGGATTCCTGGCTCGCTGGGGCATCGCCGGCTACGCCGTCGGCGACGATCAGTTCAATATCGAACCCATGGACACCGGCGTTTTCGCCCAGCCGCGCCGGCCCACCCACTCCATCGCCGAAAACGCCGCGATCCTCGCTCGCTACGTCGACGCGGTGCGGCGAGCTACCGGCGCCGAGCGGGTCGATTTGGTGGCTCACAGCATGGGCGGGCTGATCTCCCGCTACTACGTCAGCCAGCTCATGCCGCTGGTCGAGCGCCAGGAGCTGCCGGCCGTGCCGGCTGTGAATCAACTCTACATGATCGGCACGCCCAACGCCGGCACCCCATGTGCTATCCCGCCAGCCACGTTGGGCCTGTATCCACCGGCGACGACCCAACTGACGCCGAGCTACGTGCAGCGCCTGTTCAATCCGCAAACGAGCGACGTCCAAGGAGTCCCGTTCTTCGTGTTGGCTGGCGACCCGGTGCGCGACTTTGCGGCGCTGGTGTGTACCCCGGTGCCGACAGACGTTTATGTGTCCGTCGCAAGCGCCGGTGGCGCTGTCCCGGTTGTGCTCGAAACGATACCGGTGCGTCATGGCGAGCAAACCAAGTCGCCGGCTGTCTTCGCAGCAGTCCTGCGAAGTCTGTCCCGTGACCCGCAGGACTACCCGATCCCCATGCCGATAGCGCCCGCCCTCGCTCCAATGGACACCGCCGGCCTTCAGGTCAGCCTCGTCGACAGCGGAACCTTGTCGCCAGACCGACCGGCAACGGTGAGTGTCACCGTGGATGAGGCCGAGCAGGCCAGTTTCTTGCTCTATGCGCCGGGCCAGGATGTGGAGATGTCAATTCTCAGCAACATTGGCCGGCCAATCACGTCTGAGACAGCACAGTCCACCCCCGATGTGTCAGTTGCGACGGCCGACGGTCGCGGAACCACGGCCACCCAGGGCTTCAAGATCGAGAAACCCAAGGCCGGCCAGTGGCAGTTGATTCTGATGCCCCGAGCCGGCGCACAGACGGATGGAGGGTTCTACGTGGTTGCCGCGTTCCTGCAGAGCGACCTCCGGCTGGCGGTGGAGACGCCCTCGCCCGCAGTGCCGGCCGGCCAACCCGTCGCGATGCGCGCGACCCTGAGTGGACCCGTAGCCCTCGAAACGACTACGGCCACAGCTACAATACGAGATGCGCGCGGCGAAGTCGTCGGCGAGGTGACGCTGCTGGACGACGGCGCGCACGAGGATGGGCAGGCCGGCGATGGGGTCTTCGGCGGTGTCTGGACGCCGGCCGGGGCCGGCCTATACAGCGTCGCCGTGACTGCGTCTGGCCAGAACCTGGCCGGCAACCCGTTCCAGCGGCTCGCGGTGTTGGCTGTCGAAATTCTGTAGTTTTGCCCGTATCTATAGCAATCTGCGGGCGTTAATATTGGTGTGTGCAGGTGCAAGAGATGTTCTGCTCGTTTGTAGCAGGTACTGCCAGTACCTGCTACAAACACCCAACATCTTGATCTTTGGGCGGCTTGAGCCCTAAAGATGGGCGAAGCGCCCCTTTTCCAAAGCATCGAGTCACCTTGGGCAGGGGGAGACTACACATGGTCCGTTATTCAAGCCATATAGACGGGCCCTCCACGGAGGAGCACGCGCACGACGCAGCCTGGTCGCTGGTGACGACGGCCGGACTCGCTTGATCCCCGCTTGCTCCTGGTTTTGCCGTTTCCTAATATACATCATACAGTCAGCCGCCTGCCCCCCCAATCGCGCCTGGCCGATTCAGCGCTGGCTCGCCCTGGGCTGCCGACGCGACACATACCCCCCTTACCTGCCCTCCGGCGGTGCAGCGGATAGGACTGCACGGTCCGGCGGAGCGTGCCTAGTGGTGACATGGAGACAAGGCGAGGGGGAGACAAGGAGACAAGGTGAGCCTTCACAAGATCAGGACGCATCGTGACCTTGAGGCGTACCAGCACCCAGGACACTGGATCATCGGCAAATAAGAATCTCCTTGTCACCTTGTCCCCGTGTCTCCTTGTCTTACCCGGTGGTTCGTCGGCGAACACGGTGAGCCCAAATGCCCGAGCCTTCTCCAAACCACGAGATCCTCACCACTCAGGAAGCTGCGGCCTACTTGCGAGTGAGCCAATACACCATCTGGCGGTGGTGCAAAAGCGGACGCTTGCCGGCCTTCCAGATCAACCGCGAGTGGCGTATTCGCAGGGAAAAACTGGACGCGCTGATCGAGGAATTGGAAGCGGAAATTCAAGAAGGCAGGTAGCACATGATGTCCAACTTTCAACCCTTCGACAAGGCTCAGGACAGGCCTGCGGACCTTCAACCTGCAACCCTGCTGCAGAAGATCGAGTCCTGTGAGGCGACGGTAGCTGTCGTCGGACTGGGCTACGTCGGACTGCCCCTGGCCGTGGCCTTTGCCGAAGCCGGCTTCCCCGTCATCGGCATCGACATCGACGCGGAGCGCGTCGCCGCTATCAACCGTGGCGAGTCCTACGTCTCCGACGTCCCATCCGAACGACTCGCTCCGCTTGTGCAGAGGAGCGGAGGAGCGGAGGAGCGCGGGAGAGTGGGAGAGTGGGAGACAGGGAGAGCGCTTCACCCCCTCACCTCGTCACACATCGCTAGCCGAGGTGTGCTCTCTGCGACAACGGACTATGATACGCTTCGCGCCGCTGACGCCGTAATCATCTGCGTCCCAACACCCCTGAGCAAAACTAAAGACCCGGACATGTCTCACATTATTGCCGTCACCGACGAAATCGCCCGCCGGCTGCACCGAGACATGCTCATCGTCCTGGAAAGCACCACCTACCCAGGCACCACCGAAGAGCTGATTCTACCTC
>JBHIAO010000238.1:0-8780 GCA_046758565.1 Anaerolineae bacterium | reverse complement strand
CCACCGTTGACAGCAATTGAAGGCAGGAGATTGCTTCGCTCCGCTCGCAATGACAGATGTAACAATGTCGAGGTCGCCGGTTACTGGTGGAGAAGTCCATGGAGGGCACGTGCGATTTGCGAGCGGTTGACGCCGTGGATCGCCAGGGCGACTTGCGCTTCTAGCAAGCCGAGGGGGATACCCATGTCGTGACTCTCGCCCTGGATCTCACAGCCGTAAGCTCCCTCCTGCCGGCGCAGGAACTCCTGGGCACTGGTGAGCTGAAACTCCCCCTGTTCGCGGATATCGTGACGGATGTGGTACTCCAGTGCATCGAAGATCCCTGGCGTCAGCGCGTGCTGACCGAAGAAGCTGAGATACATCCCATCTGGCACCCCTTCGACGCGGAAGTGCTGACGAGCATAGGCCACGTCGGGCTTTTCCCTGATGTGAGTCAACCGGTAAACCGGTGGATTCTCCTGAACCTTCTCGCCCTGGATCGTACCGAAGAAGCGAAGTCGGTCTTCTGAAATTCGCTGCAAGGCATACACCGACTGGCCGCATTGCTCGAAGACGTCTATCAACTGACGGGCACACGGTTGGGAGACGTCGGAGATGAAGGCGTGATCAGACAGCAGCAAGAGGAACGGTTCATCATCGACCCACTCGCGGGCGCAGTAGACGGCGTGACCGTAGCCGTGCGGAGTGGGCTGGGGCACATAGGTGATCATCTCCCGTAGCCGGCCCAGATACTCCGACTGTTCCAAAGCCCACGCATGTCTGGCGAAGGCCGGCCGGCGCTCGCCAGAAATCGGCGTGAAGTAGCGCTGGTACAGCTCCTCGTCCCCTGGCCTGACTACGATGCAGATCGCCTCGATGCCTGACGCCTGCACCTCCTCGACGACGATCTGGATGGCAGCTTTGGTCAAGCCATCTCGATCCACGACGGTGAACATGCCTTTCGGCAGTCCACCAGAAGCAGGGTACTGGCGGGTGCCCATGCCAGCAGCCGGGATCACCGCCTTGCGAATCCGGGTCACAGCTACTCCTCACCGGTCGAGGCCCTGCTGGCCAGCGCTGTGTCAATCAGACCTATCACGTCCTCGCCGCTGGACTGCTTGATGATGCGCCGCAGAGACTGGAGAATCTCCGTGCGGTTAATGCCATACAACGCCAAAGCGACCTGGGTCTCGACGTAGCCGAAGGGAATGCCCATGTCGTACCGCTCGCCCAGCGTTTCGGTGCCGTAGGTCCCCTCCTGTTGACGCAGCATCTCCAGTGCGTTGGTGAGCTGGATCTCCCCCCGCTCGCGGATATCGTTTTTGATGTGGTATTCAATACAATCGAACACCCTCGGGGTCAGGATGTACATTCCGAAAAAGCACAGGTACATCCCCTCAGCCAGTCCTGGCACCCGCAGGTGCTCCCGAGCGTAGCGGATGTCTGGCTTCTCCTTGATGTGGGTGATCCGGTACACGGCATGGCGGGGTTCGATGGGCTGGCCGGCCACCGTGCCAAACAGATGCAGCCGATTCTCGGGTGTCTCTCTCAGCGCGATCGTCGTTCTGTGAAACTGCTCGTATACATCGATCAGTTGGCGCGCACACCGCTTGTCCGTATGGGAGATGTACACGTGGTCGCCCAGGAGCAGGAGGAACGGCTCGTGCCCCACCCAGTCCCTGGCACACCAGACAGCATGTCCATACCCCTCCGGCGAAGGCTGGGGAATGTAGGTGATAATATCTTGCAGATAGGCAACCCGTTGGGACTGCTGCAATGCCCACTCTTTCCCCCGGAAGGCCGGCAACAACTCCTCCGAGATAGCGCTGAAATGATTCTGATAGCTGGACTCATCTCCAGGCGAAACAACGATTGCAATCTGGTCGATCCCGGAGTCCAGCGCCTCTTCGGCGATGATCTGTATGGTGGGTTTGGTGAGACCGTCCCGATCCACCAGCGGAAACATCTCTTTATGAACCGTTGTTGAAGCCGGGTATTGGCGGGTCCCCCTGCCGGCCGCAGTGATGACAGCCTTTCTAACCTCGGACATCCTACACCTTCTCGTATAACTCTGTTCCGTCATCAACGGAGTCGAACAAAGTCGTAGCCATAAGCCAACGCCCCAGGCGAGGTGCCCAGGAAAAGGTCGGGAACGAGGCCCGTCTGGCCCTGATAGGTCTGGGCGATAGTCTGGATTACGTCATCGGTCCCGTCGGCGGCCAGCACAGCCACCGTCCCGCCGCTCCCCCCGCCCGTGATCTTGGCACCATAGAGCCCCTCTTCGGGCCCTCGCTCGCGGACCAACCGCACCAAAAGGTCCGTCTCCGGCGCCCCGAGGCCACAGCGTTTGCCGTAGCTCCAGTGGGAAGCGTACATCAGCCGGCCGGCCTCTCGCATCGAAAGCTCAGACTCCCCGATTTGGGCTTGCTCCAGGCACTCGATAAACCGCTGGACGCGATGGTTCTCATAGATCGGATGCTCTGTCCGGCTGCGCACACGGTAGACCTTGTTGGGATCCACCTGGGTGACCGGATCCACCGTCGGGCCGTAGGTGTCCAGAAACTGCCGGCCTGAGATGCGCAACGGCAACAAGTCCCGAAATCGACGCGTGTACTCTTCCGGCGATAGCCGACACAGATAACCGTCCGTCGGATCGTCGTCAGCGCTGGCGGCCTGAAGGCGGTGCAAGATAATCTTGTGCCCCATGAAGGCGCTAACGCGGGTGTCGGTGTAGCGCGAGCCGCCGACCGCGTGCCGGACATCGGAATCGATGCCCAGGACGCGGAAGCCAGCGGGAATCGTCACCTGTCCCAGGATGTCGTGGGGCTGGCAACGCAGCGCCAGGAGTTGGCCGGCCTGTCCCAAAGCTGAGGTCACCTGGTCCATGATGCCACACGGCGCGCCAACCACATGATTCTCGACCATCTGGCACAACCGGGCCAGTTCCAGGCCATCTAACTGCAGACCAAAGGCCACCAGGATGGCGGTCATCGTCGCCACTTCAAGAGCAGCCGACGAGCTAATGCCGGCCCCGAGAGGGATGGTACTGGTCAGACCGATGGTCGCACCCTGCCGGAACGCCGGCGCCGCCCCCTCTCGCATCAGTACGTAGAAAGCGCCTGAGACGTAAGCCGACCAGTGACGCACGGGATCCCGTTGGAGTTCCTGACGAACGTCAGCATAGGGCTTCAACCCCCCATTGGCGAAAAAACTATCGAGGTTCAACTCAACCTGCCGCACCAGGCCCTCGCGCTCGATACCCAGACTACGGACCACCAGCCGGCGATCTGCTCGCCGCTGCAACCCTACGACAATCGCCCGATCCAGGGTCCCTTCCAGCACAACAGACCCAGAATAATCGGCGATGCCGCCCATTACGTCCAGACGGGCCGGCGCCCGGGTGACATAGATGTCGGCGTCGGCGTCGAAGATGTCGTCGAAGTGCGACGCGAGATCGGTGATGAATTGGCGGACCTCAGGCAGGTGCTCAGCAGATCTTAGACGCATCGACAGTGTCTGTTCCATAGCTCACACGACGAGGATCTCTGGCCGGGGGATGGCTTGTCCCCTCACTTCCACAGCCGCCATCGGCCAATCATCGGTGGCCGTCAGGATCTCGTTGGCCTCAGGCCCCACCAATATCGTGTCCTCGGATTTGGTGCCCGTGATGGACGGATTCCAGGCAAAAGCTTGACCCTCATGGACGATCTCCTGGGAGTCCAAAGTAGCAACGTACTCCCGAGGTTGGTAGCCAGCAGCGCCACCCTGATGGTGTCGCTGCCACTCATCGGGGAAGCCGGCCTCGGCGTAGGTCTGGGTCGCCTTCTGAAAGATGTCAGCTATGCGGCCACCAGGGCGAGTAGCCGCAATGAAGGTCGCATCGATCCGGGCGACGGCCTCCATCTTGCGCTGCAACTCCTCCGGCAGAGATCCAAAGTGCACCAAGCGCGTGACCGAGCACACCAGGCCCCATTTGCGGCCACACAACACCAGCATAACATAGCGCTCAAGCCGGCGGTCCGTGGGCAGCGGGTGGCGGAAGTTGAAGATGCGCTCGTCAGTGGCGATGAGGTTGACGGTGGGCAATACACCCCGAGCCAGGGTTTCAGCCGCCAGTTGCGCGGCGATCTCGTACTCGGTCTGGCCAGGTGTAATGGCACGGACGGCGGCCTGGACGGCGTCGGCGCACAGCCGGCCCAACTGGCGGAAGCGCTCGCCCTCAGCCGGCGTCAGGCGCGCTCGCAAAGCACCGACCTCCGTCGAGACGTCCACGGCACCGGGGTAGGGAGTGTCCGCTCCCAATTTGAGGCCGGCTGTCAGCTCGGCCATTACGTCATCCTTCTCGTACCAGGGCGCCACCTTGAACTTGAAGCCAAGATCCTTCAGCCCTTCCTCAGCCCTGAGACGCGGAGCCTCGATGTTGTCGGTGATGACGTACTTGCGGTGGGGCGTCCACAGCACCGTGGCAGCGCCAATGTCGGTCGCGGTGTTCACGTAACTGGCCGCTCCACCGGTGACCCAGGCGAAGCTGCTCACCCTGGACAAGAGTAGCGCATCCAGTCCCTGATCATCCAGGAGCGCCTGAACGCGCGTATCCTTGCTCTCCAGTTCGTCGTACCTGTCCATATCCAACTCTATCAATACTGTCCGTATTCGAGGATTGTCTCAAATGCAGCGATGATGTTTTCAGGGGGAACAAGGGCCTGGATGTTGTGGACCGCTGCGAAGACGAATCCACCACCAGGAGCCAGGTCGTCGATGCGTCGCTTAACCTCGTCGGCCACCTCCTCAGGTGTTCCAAAAGGCAGCACATGTTGGGTATCAACGCCACCGCCCCAGAACACAATGTCCTTGCCATACTTTTGCTTGAGTCGCTTGGTGTCCATCCCACGAGCCGAGACCTGTACGGGGTTGACAATGTCGAAACCCAATTCGATCAAGTCCGGAATCAGATCATAGACAGCCCCGCAACCGTGGAAGAAGAGTTTAGCGTCTGTTTTGCTCTTGATCGCCTCGACCAGCCGGCGTTGTTTGGGTTTGATCATTTTGCGGTAAAGATCCGGTGAGATGAGCCAGCCATCCTGGCCAGCGAGATCATCCCAATACGTGAACACCTGAAGGTATTCCCCCACCTGCTCCAGGTAGTTATCGCACGACTCGATGTAGATGTCAGTAATCTGGCCCATCAGCCGATCGGCAAAGTTCGGCTCGGTGACCAACGCCACGAAGAAATCCTCCAGGCCCATGGTTCTGGCAGGCTGCTCAAAGATCCCACCACCGATGACGGCGCTGCCGACCAACGCATAGTCCGTGTTCGCGTAGAGATATTTGGCCTGTTCGCGAAGCCGGGCATTGCGCTCCGGGGGATCAGGATCTGGCCAGGTGTAGCCATCCAGGGCCTCCATGGTGAGCTCCTTGATGGGAAAGTCCACCCAGTCGAAGTAGAGCCCCTCATCTTTCGGCATGTGCAATTTGGAGCCCCAACGATCGATGAAGGCATAGTAGTCGCCTTCCTCGAAGATGCCCACGTCCGGGGCAGTGGCGGCCGGCAACTGAACCATACGAAAATCTACGCCGAAGCGCTCCAGAAGTGCCTCATCCAAGTAAGGCAATTGCTGGACGTAGTCCGCCATCTGGAACTCTTCTACATCCATCCCCAGATGGGTCTTCAGCTCGACGTAGGCATCTTTGTGAATGGATGAAACAATGGTCGCCCCCAGATCAATAGGGACGCGATCGGGCTCCTTGTGATTCAAAGCCGACATGACCCGTTCCCGCGGATTCATGCTGCTTGGCCTCCTGATTATTATGTTCCCAGCAGCGCCTTAGCTCGTTTGGCGGCGGAGGAGGCATCGGGGGCATAGAGATGTGCACCAATATCGTCGGCGAATTGCTGGGTCAGCGGAGCGCCACCCACCATTACCCTCACCCGCTCCAGCAATTCGACCTCCTTCAGCGCCTCAATGGTCACGCGCATATTGGGCATCGTCGTGGTTAGCAGAGCACTCATCCCCACCAGTTGCGGCTGGTGGTCTCGAACCGCCTCCACAAAACGCTCCGGGGACACGTCCGTGCCTAAGTCAATCACCTCAAAGCCGGCCCCCTCCAGCATCATCCCCACCAGGTTCTTGCCGATGTCGTGGAGATCGCCTTTCACGGTGCCTAGAACCACCTTTCCCAGCGGCTTGACATCGGCTTCGACGAGATGGGGCTTGAGGACCGCTAAGCCCTGTTGCATGGCACGGGCGGCGATGAGCATTTCGGGTATAAAGCATTCCTGGTTCTCAAAGCGGCGACCGACCTCTGTCATAGCAGCGATCATTGCCTGATTGAGGATTTCGGCAGGGCCGTGGCCGGCCTCTAGTGCTTGTCGTACGCCCTCGGTGACCCCCGCCGCATCGCCGTTGACCACGCCATGGTAAATGGTGTCCAGCATATCGTTTCCTCCGTCACTCTTGCGCTACAAGGAACTGTAAGGCGTTCTCGTTGTCGTATTGACCATCGCCCAGAAGTTCTCAAGCGGTGTGTCAAGTTGTACGTGATGAGTTGGTCCTATGATCAGCCCACCACTTCTGCCGAGCGTCCTTAGACGTGTGATCACCTCATTTTCAACCTCAGCCGGCGTTCCGAAGGGCAGCGTATATTGCTCATCAACTGAGCCCCAGAAGCATAGTTTATCCCCATACTCCCTTTTCAGTCTCTCAGGATCCATAGATCTCGGTTGAACTGGATTGAGTACATCCAATCCGATTTCTATCAAGTCCGGAATGATTGGATAAATGGCACCATCCGAATGATAGGCTACTCTGACGTCTGGATCAATGTTCTTCAACGTCGAAATAAATGTAGCCATGCGTGGTTTCAGGAAGCGGCGCCAAGTTTCCGGGGAAAAGAGCATCCTATCCTGGGTACCCACATCATCTCCTATCCAGATCATGTCGACACCCATTTCTGCCAGTCTCGTGGCTGCAGTAAGATGATAGGTAAACGGTATGTCGAAAAGCTTTTCGACAAAATCAGGATTGAGGACCAGATCCATCAGTGTTCTTGCGTACCCTCTGAGTGCCCAGGCGGTTTCAAATATGGTTGTGACAGTAACGCCCACAATCCAGTATTCATCTTTGAATTCTCTGATTACCCTTTCGGCCTCAACATACAACTCAGGTCGATTGGGATCAGGCGGTTGATACGAATCTATTGCCTCGTCATCAGCAAGAGGATGACCTACCATTTCGGTATAATGTCCTGTGCCGAACTTCGTTTCATATTCTACGTTCTTCCACCGAACTCCCCACTCATCGATATAGGTTTCACCATCATCGCTGTATTCTTCAGTCGCATAATATGAGTTGGCCCATCCAACAGACGTCAACAGCATGTCTTCGCCTAGCATGCGCTCTAACACGTATGTGTTACCGCCTCCGTGAGGGTTATGGAAATCTTCATCTGTGAGCCCCAAGTCATGCTTAAGCCTTGAGGCAAATTCAGGTGTAAAACTGATCTGGATCGGACATCGGTCTGGTTCCTCGTGACTTAGAGCGGTGAGTACTCGATCTCGGTGCTTCATGTCGACCACCTTAACTTCATGGAGCCGATGAGGACGCCCTCAGGGCATCAGTTACGCCAGTCGCCTTCTCAGGATCGATTGCATCGCGACAGAGATGACGATGATCAGACCATATATCAGTTGCGTCCAGAATCCTGTCAGGCCAATTGCAACAATTCCCGCTTCTATAGCACCGATAATGAAACATCCAACAAACGTCCCCAGTACGGTCCCAGTGCCGCCGAAAACCGAGGTGCCACCCAGGAATACGGCCGCCAGCGTCCTCAGAAGATACCCTTCGCCCAGGGTGACCCAGAAGTAAGACACTTCCAGGCTCGATAAGAGGCCCCCGAATGCCGCGGCCAGACCGACGAAAGCGAATACTAGCATCCTTGTTCGGCCAACATTGACCCCCATAAGCCTGGCACTGTCCTCGTTATCCCCAACGAGATACACGTGTGCCCCGAATCTGTGTCGATTCAAGAAGACCCACACAAGGATCGCCACAACAATCGTCCAGATCATTTGAGCGGGGAGGTAGTTTGCCAGCCTACCCACCAGCGCTCGATATAGGACTGTGCCTTTCGTCGTCACCAGAGAAGCCGGGTTTCCGCCTGTGATCACAAGGACCGCTCCCCGCCAAAAGAACTGCGTGCCAATCGTTGCCACCAGCGATGGGATACCCACCTTCACCACTATGATCCCATTTAACAACCCCACCAGAAACCCTGTAGTCAGACATAAAACCAAAGCCAGTCCGATATTGCCGGTACTCTCAAGAACCCTTACAAATACCAGCATTCCAATCGCCATAATAGATGGGAACGACAGATCGATCTCGCCAGCGATTATCACCATCGTCAGTGGTAAAGCCATAACGGCGAAGAACGGTATCGTAGACATATATGCGGCGTAGATCAAGGATGAAAGGAATGTTTCAGGTGCTCCTATGACGAAGAATAGCCATATGACCAGCAAGACAAAAACGATGCCAATCTGCAGCCCATACCCGCGAGCAAACCTGGCTAGACTGCCCTGCCACAGTCGCCTCTGGCCGATAGCCCCAGCTTGATCTTCAACGCGAGAAGTCACTTCATCTCCCTCTTGGTTATTGATATCGACGCGTCAGTCCATACTCCCTGTCTGTGCCACCCGATACATCCTGTCCATGAGCTGCTCCAAAGTGATGTCCTTTGTTAGGAACTCACCCGCGACCACTCCTCGGTCCAACACGACAACCCTGTCGGCTACCGAA
>JBHIAO010000237.1:0-8825 GCA_046758565.1 Anaerolineae bacterium | reverse complement strand
GTCAGAGGCCGGGGACGCCAACTTGTCTCTCGAGGAAAAGCATGATATACTTGGTTTGTCAGTCACTACGTCTCAGCAGTCGTTAGCAGGTGAACTGTTGGAGCTACGCTATGTCCAAATGGACAGTCCATGACCGCTATGGCAACGAAATCTACATGACGCAGGAGCGGTGGGACTACATCCTTCGCTATCACGATGAGCTCGACGGTCTTCTTGATGAGCTGCTGGACACGCTGAGAAAGGGGCGGCGAAGACAAGAGCCGGCTAACCCAAGCAAATACAAGTACTACCGACGTTGTGATGCGTTGCCGCCGGAATATAACACCATCGTCGTAGTGATCAAGTTTTCCGCCCAAATACAGCCAGAGGGAACGTTTGCGTCCAACAACTTTGTCATCACCGCCTGGGGCGTATACATTCATCGTGAAGGATAGTGCACCATGAGTGAGCTTACCCTGCATGAGACGAAACTCATGACTAAGGACGGGCAGACAGTACGTCTGGCTTACGAAGAGGTTGGCGACATCCTAGAGATCGTGTTCGACGATGTCGAAGCCACGTGTGCTGTCGAACTGACGGACAATATCGTGTTACGTTTCCACCGTCAACAAGGCCGCGCCGCTGGCCTCACCATCCTCGACTTCTCCGTTCTTGCCTCCCCGACCGAATTGGGAGTTCGCAGCTTCGCCCTCATCGGCCTGGACAATCTGCCCGAAGAGCTACGAGAGACGGTGGTCCGTATCATCACCACGCCGCCCGTCAACCAGTTCCTCAAAGTCACGACCTTCTATGCATCTCCTACCGACCAAGTCCCCCTGACCTACGTCGTAAGCCCTCGTGAGCTGGCCTTGGTGGCGTAAGCAGGCTTTTCGCCGCCTCATGATCACCGGCAAGCACAGTATGCTACCGTTTCTAGCCCGTCCTCGGCAGGCGCATTTCCACCCGGAAGCCCCCCCTTCGTCCGGGCCGGCGCGAAATGTGCCCCCCAACGCCTCGGCGCGCTCCCGCAGGCCGCGTAGGCCGTACCCCCCCTGCACCTCCTGTGGTTTTCAACAGTGATGTGTGTTCCAACCCAGCGAAAGCGAATCACAACTTTGTCCCCTTCAGCAATCATATCCTCAATCGAAATGTGGATATTAGAATGAGCTGCCCATAACATGTTAAGGTGTTGTTTATATCCCTCCAGACGGAGTTGCGGGGGCGTCGGTGCGCCATGGTGGTGTGGCTGGGTGGAGACGGAGTGACGAAGCAATCTCCCGCGTGCGCCATGCAGACGGATAGCGAATGGAAAAGGGCGTTGAAGGCAACTGATGGCGGGGGATCGTTTCGCTGGCGTCAGGGTGCTGGGTGCTGAGGTGTGGTGGGTGCCGGCGTTGCACTGAGTGGCTTTGAAACAGGAGGCCCGCTCGCGATGACAGAGTAGTGGGCCCCCAGACTGGACTCGGTCGGGAGACCTTCGCCCAACGAAGGGGACTGGACACTGTTTACTGTTTACTGATCACTGACGACTGCTCACGGGCAGGCTGGTATTTGACTTTGTATCCACCTCGTACTAAAGTTTAGAGGCTCACCTATCGAAAGTGTGCAGACCCTAAAGGTTTTGGAAACCTTTAGGGTCTCTCATACAACGGTTCGCTTCCTTCCAGACTTGTACTGAGTTTATCGAAGTGCAGGTCGTTCAGAGCTCGTGTATCAGGAGAAGACAACAGATGAACGCGCTTACGCAAAAGGAGCAGCCGGTCCAGCCCAGGCCGGCGCCCTCTCTTCCGGACGATCAATTAATGGGTGATGGCATGCCCCCTTTGAACAGCGGCGATCGTTTGAGTCGCGCCGAGTTTGAGCGTCGCTACGCCGCGCGCCCCGACATCAAGAAGGCAGAGCTGATTGAAGGAGTCGTCTACGTGTCATCACCTGTCTATCCACGACATGGGGTACCCCACAGTGACATCATTACCTGGCTAGGCACCTATCGTGCGGCCACCCCTGGCATTTACGTCTCCGACAACACCTCCATGAGACTCGACGCTGACAACGAACCACAACCCGATGTGTGCGTCTGGGTCGATGATCCGACGGGAAAGGCATTGCGCGCACCCAGAGACAGTTTTCTGGAGATCACGCCGGATCTGATCGTCGAGGTTGCGGCCAGCAGCGCGTCGTACGACTTGCACGACAAGTTGAACGCCTACCGCCGTAACGGGGTGCAGGAGTACCTGGTTCTGTTAGTCTACGAGCGAGAGACTCGCTGGTATGAATGGCAAGACGGGGAATATCAACGCCTGGAACCGGATGAGGAAGGGATTCTGCGCAGCCGGGTACTACCTGGGCTGTGGCTGCAACCGGAGCGGTTCTGGGAAGGAGATTTGGCCGGCGTGCTGGCCGTCCTGCAGCGGGGATTGGCATCTCCTGAACACGAGGCGTTTGTCGCAGTGAGCAGTGAACAGTTATCAGTCATCAGTCATCAGTAATCAGTGATCAGTATTCGGCGTTCACTGATCACTGATCACTGTTTACTGATGACTGATAACTGGCCACAGGCAAGCTCATCTCCACCCGAAAGCCCCCCGCGGCGTCCGGGCCGGCGCTGAATGCGCCCCCCAGCACCTCGGCGCGCTCGCGCAGGCCGCGCAGGCCGTACCCCCCCTCAGTCCCCCCCAACCCTTCGACCTCGCTCAGGGCAGGCGTTGGGGGGGATGCCCGGAGGGCAGGGAGGGCGTTCTCCACAGACAAGGCCACCGCCTGTGGGCCGTAGTGCAACCGCAGCGTCACCTGTTGGGCAGCCGGCGCATGGCGCTGGACATTGGTCAGTGCCTCTTGCGCGGCGCGGTACAGGGGCAGGGCGCAGCCAGCCGGCAGCGGCGCGACCTCCCCTTCGACCTGCCAGGCGGTGCTGATCTGCGTCGTCCGCTCGAAATCGACCACCAGTGCGGTGATGGCCTCCGGTAGCGAAAAGGTCTCCAGCGCGGCGGGACGCAGCGCCCGCACCGCCCGGCGCACGTCCGCCAGACCCGCTTTGACCAGCGCCCGGGCCTGCCTGGCGGCCTGTTGGCGCTGCTCGGTCTGGCCGGGAGGCAGCCGGGCCAGCAGCTCCAGTTGGATGTCCAGCGTGGTCAGGGTGTGACCTACCGAGTCGTGGATCTCGTGCGCCAGGCGGGCGCGCTCCTGCGTCACTGCCAGCGCCTCGGCCTGGGCGGCGTAGTCCTGCAGTTGGCGGTGTGCCTCCGCCAATTCCGCTGCCACCGCCTCCATTTGCTCACGCTGCTGCCACTGGCGCATCGTGAACTCAGTGAAAGCGACCGCAAGCCCGAACCAGGGCAGATCGCGCAGCAGCGCCGGCCCGGCTGCCTGCCAGCCCCACAACACAGCATAGCTCAGCCAGGCCAACGCCATCAGGCCCATGACCCAGGCCACCGCCCAACGGCGCTTGCCGGTGCCCGTGCTGAAGATGCTATAGCCATCAAGGGCGGCCAGATAGAAATACGGTCCGGCCCGACCCCGCAGGAGCAGGGTGACGACAAAAAGCATGGCCAGCTCAGCAACCTCCATAATAATGAACCACCTGATCCGACCGCTGGGCCAGAACCTGTGGACTGCCTGCGGGTGTGTTGTGAGGATAGCATCTGCCACCGCCACGAGCGAGATCAGGGCGTAGACGAGCAAGGCCACGGGGGTGAGCGGCGGCTGTATCGTGAACACATTGAAGGCAAATAACGCGATGAGGACGACCGCCACCACCGGGCCATAGAGACGTATCTCCCGGCCAGACGCAGGGGTGAAGGCCGGCGTGGTGCTACTCATGCAAAAACCCCCACTCCACCGCCAGGCGGACGGCGTGGGCTCGGTCACGCGCGCCCAGCTTGCCCAGGATGTGGCTGACGTGGTTCTTGACCGTCCCCTCCGCCAGGTGCAACTGTTCGGCGATTTCAGCGTTGGTGGCGCCTTCGGCCATCAGGCGCAGCACCTCCCGCTCACGGGGGGTCAGGCGCTCGGTCAGGACCGGCTCCTCTTCCTCGGGGTGCGTCATGCGCTGGATCACCTTCTGCGTGACGGCCGGGTCCAGGATGGAATCGCCGGCGTGGACGGCGCGGATGGCCGCGGCCAGGCGATCAGGGTCGGCGTTCTTGAGCAGGTAGCCGGACGCGCCGGCGCGCAGCGATTCGAAGACGTACTCGTCGTGGTCGAAGGTGGTCAGCACGATCACGCGGGTAGACGGGTAGTGGGCACAAATCTGGCGCGTGGCGGCGACGCCGTCCATACCCGGCATACGCACGTCCATCAGCACCACGTCCGGCTCCTGTTCGGCGACCAATGCCAGCGCCTCGCGGCCATCGGCCGCCGTGCCCACCACCGTCAGGTCGGGCACCAGGGCCAGCAGCGAGGCCAGCCCCTCGCGGACCAGGGTTTGGTCGTCTACGATAGCGACGCGGATGTTGGCCATAGTGCATACCTGAGACCAACTCATAGGATTTGGCGAACCGGCATAGGTCTTCTAGAACAGCCGGCGCATCGTTGCAGGCCGTTCACCGCGTGACACAAAGCAGGGGGGAAGTGTCGAAGACGCTTATGATTCTACCACATTTTCGGGACGGTGTCCATGAACAACTGAATCGATGGGGCTGAGACGGTAGAGTTCGTAATCGTAGGCGCTGAGGATGCGCGACTCTAGGCCCAGCATTGTGGCGATGTAGGTGATCTCCTCAACCATGACGCGGTGGAGGGATAGAAAGGTGTCAATGGCGTCCTGAAACGGCCGGTAGATGGCAACGCCCAACAGGCCGAAGACCACGGCAACAACTGCCCAGGTTCGAATCGGCGCATCGGCCCATTGTCCGGTGAGCGCCGTTACACCCAGCGGCACGCCGAGCAGCAGGATCACGACGAACAAGACGTTTACGAGCTGGCGGGGCCGGCTCAGCGGGTCGATGCCCTGCCGGCGCAGCAGGCCGAGAAGCTCGTGTACCAGGCCAGGATGTAGTTCTCCATGGCCTTGTGGCGCGCGACGTATTGCTCGGCCAGGGCCGTCAGCGTCTCGGGACGTGCCTCCGGGGGGCGCGGAGTCAGTTGTTTCATGCCGGCAATCACAATTCTCGGGTGGCGGGTTTGCGGTGAGGTCAATATTAGCAGAGAGTGCCGGGAATGTCTAGATCAAAGTCTGCGCAAGCCCAGTCTGCGTTTCGGTTGCGCTCACCGCTCAGGTGATGTAGAATCAAGGCTGATGACTGGTCACTGATCACTGTCCACCGACGACGGAGACTCTGATGCGAAGAAACGTGATTGTGGCCTTGCTGGTCACTCTGTTGACCCTGCCGGCCCTGGGTTGCAAGCGTGGTCCGACGGCGACGCCGACGGCGACTTCACACCCGGCGGAACCATCTGTCACCCCGACTGTGCCGCCTACGGCCACTCCGATACCCACACCCACACCGATCGCCGGCCCCATCGACCTGGGGGTGCCGGCCGGCGATGCCTACAGCCCGCAGGCCATGGCCGTCGATGGTGCTCGCGGACTGGCCTACGTGGTCAGCAGCTACGGCGACGCCGCCGAGTCCGAGGACCAAAGCGTTCTCTCCGTCATCGATGTGATTCAGGGAGAAGTCGAAGCGAGCGTTGCGTTGCCGCACGCGTATCGGGGAAGCACATCGATGGTCCTGGCACCGGCCGGCGACCGGCTTTTCATCGCCGGCGGCGACGATAACCTGCTGTTGGTCGTGGGGACCGGAACTGTCGGTGAGCCGCTGGGCTCGGTGCTGTCGGTCCAATCTGACGTCAGAGTCATTGCCCTCGACGCTGTATCGCTGCGGCTCTACGCCGTCGGCGCAGATCAGATACGGGTGTACGATGTGAACACCCTGGAAGAGCTGCAGCGTGCTGAGGTGCCGGCCGGGCTGCCAGCACCGCCCTCTGAGGTTTTCATCGCTGTCAACCCACAGACCTCAACGCTATACATTGGCTCGCCGAATGCCGACATCGTCGCGGTTTACCGCACCGATGATCTGCAGAAAGTAGCCGATATCCTGCCCGGCGGACAGCCGATGGACGTGATTGCCAGCTCCGACAGTCCACAGGCATACCTCATGCTGCACGGTCGAGCTGATAGCCCGGACAAGGTAGCTGTGATAGAGGGCAAGCAGGTCATCCGCGTGTGGCAACCCGAGACCGGCTTCAGCATCCAGGGTGTGATACGCGACGATGTCCATGATCGAGCGTTTCTGTGGGAGACCGATTATGCGACCGAGTACCGACTGCGGGCCGTCGATCCAATCTCCGGTCAGACCTTGGACACCATTTCGTTGCCAACCCATAGCATCACGGAATCTGCGGTGAGCGCCGGCCGCCTGCATCTGGTGACATGGAATAACGTCTTCGTATCAGTGGCAGTTGACAGTGGCGACGTCGAGAGCATCGTTCGGCTAGGTGTGACGTTGCGCGATGCGCTCGTCGATCAAGAGTCCGGCCGGCTGTTTGTAATCGACTCAGCCGGCACGGTGCATGTGCTGGACGCCGCGTCGCTACGGCAAGTCGATACCTGGTCGCGTATCGTCGGTACAGGAACCGAGTACATCTACGCGGCTCCCTTGTCGGCGGTAGGCGGGCACCTGTTTGTACCGGACTATGATGCCGACGAGACAGCCGTGGTCGAGATCGCTACCGGCGAACGGGTGGCAAGGATTCCGAGGGCTGGTCAGGTTACGTTCGATTCGGCACGCAACCGGCTCTTCGTCACCAGACAGGGTGTGTTCATCGTCGATCCCGAGACATACACCGTCGTCGATTCCATCGATGATACCGTGCGGAAGACGCTCTTCTCGGGGGAACCCAGCGCGATGGCGGCGGAATACGATGCGAAGCACGACCTGTTGTTTGTAACGATGACCAACAACGTGCCAGGCTCTAGTGCGCGCACATGGCTTCAGATCTACCACGGCGAGACCTTGCAGCCGTTGGACACGAACATCAAAACAGACCAACAGTTTCTGTCGGGCCTGGCAAACGATCTGGCCAGGGACCGGGTCTACGTTGCCAGCGGGTTTCCAGGGAGCGACCTGGCAGTGTTCACAATCCGCGGTGAGTTGCTCGCGCGGCTGCGGCATCTGTCAGGCCAACTCTTCCTGGATGAGGCGCGGGATCGTCTATATGTGACCGACTGGTACGGAGTGGTGACCCTGGACACCACGACTCACGATGTGATCGACTATCGCCGGCTGCCCACGGATTACGGTGAGTTCACTGTCTACGATGCCGCACACGAGCGGTTCTACGCGACAAAGTATAACACAGCCGATCTCCTGATATTAGAGTCCAGTGCACCGGAACCCACGATCTCGCAGACGGTTAGCCAATTGCCTGCCGAGCAGATTCGCTACCTGGCAGTCGCCGACGAGGCCACGGTCTTCGCTGCAAATGACGATGGGTCCGTGTACAGGCAGACGGGTGATGGCTGGGAGCTGGTCAGTGGGATGTTGCCGCCCCTTGGCTGGCCGGCGGTCCATCCGGCTCCGGGTGCCCCCACGGTGCTGTTTGCGCATCTGAAGCAGACCGGCCAGGCTTTCGGTCTGTTCCGCTCCCAGGACGGCGGGCGAACCTGGCAGCTCGCTGTGCGCGGCCTCAAGGATTTCGACGTCCGGGATCTCGTCCTGTCCCCTGACTTCGCCACTGATAGTACCGCTTTCCTGCTCTCTCGCGAGGATGGCATATTTCGGAGTACGGACGGCGGTGAGACGTGGCAGCATGTTTCGGACGTCGCCGGCTGGTACATCGCGCTGGCATCGACAGCACAGGACCCGGCTACGTTTCTCATGCTGGCGCAGAAGCCCGATGCGTACGATGAGACGCAGGTCTACGCGCCGGTGGGTATCTCTGGGAGTGTGGAGCAAGTCGGCACCATCGGAAGTGGCATGTTGCCTGCCGGCGATGCGCTGGCGCTGTCGCCGGACTACCCTCGGGACGGTACGGCCATCGCCGGCCTATACCGCGCCGGCCTGTTTCTGAGCCAGGACTTCGGTCACACATGGCGCCAACTGCCGCCGCGCCCCGAGGCTTTCAGCTCGGTGTACACGATCCGCTTTTCGCCCAGCTTTGCGTCGGATCGAACGGTGTATGCCCTACTGGCGCCGTCGTACTTCGGCCAGGAGGACCGTAGCGCGTTCTATCGCTCCGCCGATGGCGGACAGACCTGGCAGCGAGCAATGGACGCCGACCCGTTGATCTCAGCGCTGGCGATGGGGCCGGATGGCCAACTGTGGGTCGGCGATACCCAGGGGGATGTCAGACGGCTGGATCCAACACAGCTCACCTGGGAGATCGCTCTTGAGCCCACACCGACGCCTGTGCCAACGCCCGCTGAGCCGCCGGCTGGTTTCTACCGGCCGGCGGGCGCTTTCGCTGAGCTGTGGGCCACGGACCCCGAAGTGCGTCGAGCTCTCGGATGGGCGGCAGAACCGGGTTCGCGACAGGTTTCAACGGCTTTTCAGCCTTTCGAGGGTGGTGTGATGATCTGGCGGGCTGACACGCGGACGATCTACGTATTGTATCATGACGGTTCATGGGATGGCTTCGAGGACACGTGGACGCCCGATCAACCTGACCGTGACCCAAACGTACAGCCGCCGCCCGGACGTGAGCAGCCGGTTCGTGGCTTTGGCAAGATCTGGCGTGAACAACAGGGTGTGCGTGAGCGACTCGGCTGGGCGCTGCAATCCGAGGAAGGATACGCATCGCCGATCCAGGGTTTCGAGCGCGGTACGGCCATTGGTATTGCGTCATCGGTCTACGCACTGGCGCGGGTCGCCGACGAGCCGGCCACCTGGCTAAGTCGCTAGAATCAA
>JBHIAO010000236.1:0-8849 GCA_046758565.1 Anaerolineae bacterium | reverse complement strand
GCCGCCACCTTGGCCGAACCTTCCTCCGGATGGCGAAGCACGATGACGTCACTATATTGCTCCAGCGTGCGAACCGTGTCTGGCAGTGATTCCCCTTTGGAGACGCTGGAGAATTGCACACCCTGGGTGATTGGGATAACACTTCCGCCCAGGCGTTCCATGGCTGCTATGAAACTGGCCGATGTGCGTGTACTGGGTTCGTAGAAGAGGCACGCCAGCACGTGTCCTTTCAGCAAGTCCATACCTCCGACACGCCGCGTCATCTCGCGCATCTCCTCGGCGACGTCAAAAATGTAGGCGAGGCTGTCAGGATTGAACTGGTTCACGGATAGAACATCCTGCTGATAGAAGCCGTTACCGGTAATGGGCTTCCGTTCCACGTTGTCCAGGTTGAACAGTCTGGGGCGATCCTTCAGCATGCTGACTCTCCTTCCTCAATACGTCGGCATTGTTGCAACAAAGAAATGGGCATCGGAAGTGCCGCCTCACCTTCGAAGCCCATTTGCATTCGGGTTGCCTCTGCCTGTGGTAGCGTTCCACAAAAAACGGGCACTGGGAAGAAATACTTCACCCAGTGCCCGTTTCTTTTCGGGCCTTGGCTTTTTGATCTGATTCCAGGCCGCTACTCTCAAAGGCTACTCCGTCTTTCGCGTGTCTGGAATGCTATTTTACCACAAGTTCGACGACTTGTAAAATCGTCGGCGCTCTGGCAGCGTACCTTTTCCTCAGGAGATGTCCGCCGGCCAGTTAATGAGAGCGAACCCGCTCCTGCACATAGCGGATGGCTTCTGCCTCACCGTTGTGGTAGACATGCACCTGGGGTGCAGTTGTCTCGCTGATGACGCGACCTCGTTTGATGCAATACACCGCCGGCGCAATCATCCGAAGGGCATCGCGGTCGGTTTCCGCGTCGAAGATCACGAGATCTGCCTGCTTGCGGGGTGCAATACCGTACCGCTCCTCGACGCCCAACACTCGCGCCGAATTGTCCGTCACCAGGTCCCATACTCTTGGCACCTCATCGTAGCCACTCATCTGGGCAATGTGCATCGCCAAGTAGGCCGCGTGGAGCATGTTGCCAGTGCCAAATGGATACCACGGGTCCATGACCGAATCGTGGCCAATGGCGACGTTGATCCCGTAATTAAGCAGCTCTTTGACGCGCGTCATTCCACGCCGCTTGGGGTAGGTGTCGAAACGACCCTGTAGAATGATGTTGTCAGGCGGGTTGGCGATGATGTGCATCTGGGCTCGTTTCAGCCAGCCGAAAAGTTTGAAGGCATAGGCGTCGTTGTACGAGTGCATGGCGGTCGTGTGACTGGCCGCGACGCGCCCCTGCATGCCATGGCGGATCGTGTCAGCCGCCATGACCTCGATGAAGCGTGATTGGTCGTCATCGGTCTCATCACAGTGTGTGTCGATGGGCCGATCGTACTTCTCGGCGAGCCGGAAGGCGACGTGGACGGACTCCACACCCATCTCGTGAGTCGTCTCGTAGTGCGGAATGGCTCCCACCACGTCACAGCCCAGCCGCAGCGCCTCCTCCATCAATTCCGCGCCACCCTGGTACGAGAGAATGCCCTCCTGAGGAAAAGCCACGAGGTGCAGGTCCACCAGATCGCGACATTCTTCTTTGACCTCCAACAGCGCCTTGAGTGCGGTCAGATTGGGATCGCAGACGTCGACGTGGCTGCGAATGTAGAGCGCACCTTGCGAGACGTACCACTTGATGCCCTCAGTGGCGCGGCGCTTGACATCCTCGTGGGTGAGCGATTGTTTGCGGACTGCCCAACGCTGGATCCCCTCCAGGAGCGTGCCGGATTCGTTGTGGCCGGCATCACCTTCCGTCAAGACAGCGTCGAGGTGGCAGTGCGGCTCGATGAGTGGTGGCGAGGTCAGTCGTCCGCCGGCATCGATCACCCGCTCGGCCGACTCCTCTAATCCAGGCTGTACATCGGCGATCATCTCGCCTCGAACCCCGATGTCCACCACCTCACCGCTGCGTAGACGCGCATTGCGTATGAGCAGATCGTAAGGTTCTGTCATAGCTCCAATCTCCAATCCTTCGACAAAGCTCAGGACAGGTCTCTAGTCTCCAATTTCCATTACGCTTCTCGCTTGTAGGGTTTCAGCAGTGCCCCCGGATACTGGGCATCACGTCCCGCGATTGCCAGAGCCACGATTGTCACCAGATAGGGCAATGCCAGGAACGTCTCATAGGGCAACCGCAAGCCGGCAGTCTGCAGCCGAAGTTGCAGGGCGAAGACACCCCCGAATAGCAGCGCACCCAGGAGCACCCTGACGGGCTCCCAATTGCCGAAAATCACGAGCGCGATACAGACCCAACCCCGGCCGGCAATGATACCGAAGGTGAATGCGCCCAACTGAGCCAGTGACAGAAACGCCCCGCCGGCTGCCATCAGGGCGCCGCCGATGATCAGGGCCAGATAGCGGGTGCGGAATACATCGACGCCGGCCGCGTCGGCTGCCTCCGGGTTCTCTCCCACCGCTCGGATTTGCAGGCCGAAGCTGGTGCGATACAGGACCCACCACGCTACCGGCACTAGTGCAAAGGCGATGTAGGTCAAAGCGTATTGCTGGAAAATCGGACCGAGGATGGGCGTTTTGCCGAAGGGTGCGAGCCGGCTGAAGGGTTCGATGGATGGCGGAACACGCGGCTCTCCATAAATCAGACGAAAGCCGAAAAGCGATAGCCCGATCAATAGCAGGGTGATGCCCAGACCCGAAACGTGCTGATTCAGCCCCAACTGCACAGACAGCAGAGCCATCAGCAAGCTGGCCAGCATGCCGGCCACAACTGCCGCCAGGACGCCGACCCATAGGGAGCCCGTCATCCCCGCCACAGCGAAGCCGACGAATGCTCCGAAGAACATGGTGCCCTCGATGCCCAGGTTCAGAATGCCGGCGCGCTCAGCGAAGAGTTCGCCCAGCGTCCCCAATATCAGCGGAGTGGCGACGCGAAGTGTGGCCGCGATGAGACCAACCAGAAAAGCCTCCACTAGGCCTCCTGGATTTCGAATTTCGAATTTCGGATTTCGGATTGCCGCCTGGACTGTGCCCGTTTACCGATAGAGCCGGACACTATAAGAGAAGTTGTGAGTCCCTCAGCCTCCACAAGTAGCTCCTTAAGGGTCGCAAGAATTCAAAATCCGAAATCCGAAATCCGAAATTGAAATCGTCAATCCGCAATCCGAACGCGGTATTTTTGCAAAACCAACATGGCCAAAGTTACCAGCAACAGAGTGGCTTGAACCACGTCACCTAGGTAGGCCGGCACGCCCAATGCACGACTTACAGTCTGCGAACCGGTGTCGATCAGGCCGATAAACAAGCCGGCGAGCGTCACCCCCAGCGCGTGGAGGCCACCCAGCATGGCGATGATAATAGCGGTGTACCCATAGCCCGGCGAGATGGCTTCGATGAGATGAAAGTGGATGCCGGCCACTTCTCCCACACCAGCCAGGCCCGCGATACCACCGCTGACCAGCGCTGCCGTCAGGAGCGTGCGGTCCACGTTCACCCCCGCAAAACGGGCCGCCTCCCGACCCAGGCCCACGGCGCGCATCCTCAGCCCCAGGGCCGTGCGCGAGAAAACGAACCACAAGACAGCGATCGTGAGCAGAGCGATGATGAATCCCAGGTGGAGGCGCGAGCGCGGAATCAGCTTCGGGAAGACGGTGCTGGGCGCTATTTCCGGCGACTGCGGCCACCCTGAGATCGCGTCGCGCCACGGTCCATTGAGCAGAAAGCTGACAAAGAAGAGGATCACGAAGTTGAGGAGCAGCGTGGTCACAACCTCATCCACGGCCAACTTCACCTTGAGCAGAGCCGGCGGTAGCGCCCACAGCACGCCGGCCGCAAAGCCGCCGATGAGCATCAGCGGGATCGCGACGGCTTTGGGCAAATCCGTCAGAATGGTTCCCAGCCAGGCAGCCGTGACAGCACCGGCGTAAAGCTGTCCCTCAGCGCCGATGTTCCAGTAGCCGGCCCGGAAGGCGAAAGCCACTGCTGCTCCGGTTAGTAGCAGCGGTGTAGACTTGACCAATACCTCAAGGGCACTTACCCGGCTCGACAGAGGCGCAATCAAGAAATAGCGATAGGCCTCGAATGGGTTTGCTCCGGCCAGGATGACCAGGGTGGAGGTCAGGACAAATGTGGCCAGAACGGCCAGCAGCGGGATCAGTGAACGCATCCAGCCGGGTGCATCGGCGCGCACGATCCTAAGCCCCAACACCAACCTCCTCGCCAACACCCGACATCATGAGCCCCAGGCGCTCCACGTCGGCCTCGTCAGCCGATAGCACGCCTGCAATACGTCCCTCATACATGACGGCGATACGATCTGAGAGCGTCAGCACCTCATCCAGGTCCTCCGACAACAGGAGCACGGCCACGCCACGGTTACGCTGCTCCAGCAACTTGCTTCGCACGTACTCGGTAGCGCCCACGTCCAGGCCTCGGGTCGGCTGTGAGGCGATGACCACTCGCGGTTCCCGCCACAGAGCGCGGGCCAGGATGACCTTTTGCATGTTACCGCCAGAGAGCGTGCGCGCGTGGTCAGTGGGCGAGGCCTTGATCTGGTACTCAGCGATGAGTTGCTCGGCGTGCCGGCGGATACCTCGGTGATCCAACATGCCGTTCTTGATGAAATCGTCAAGATGCTCCAATGCCAAATTCTCAGCCACGCTTAGTTCGCCGATCAGGCCCTCGTGTCGGTCTTCGGGAATACGCCCTACCCCGGCTGCGACAATCCGATCTGGGTCGGCGCCGGTCAAGTCCCGATCCTCCACCAGGATTCGCCCCTGGGTTGGCTTGAGCGTGCCGGCCAGCACGTGTGATAGCTCGGTCTGGCCGTTGCCCGACACGCCGGCCACGCCCAGGATCTCGCCGCCTCGTACGTCTAGCGAGATACGCTTGAGGACAGTCAGTCCTTTCTCATCGACGGCACTTAGCTTTTCGATACGCAACAACGTGGGATCGGGGCGCCGGCCATCCTGCCGGGTGACGCCAAAGGTTTCGCGTCCGACCATCATGCGCGCCAGCTCGGCCCGCGACGTCGCCGCCTTGTCCGCCGTTCCCACAACCCGGCCGTCGCGCAGCACGGTGATGCGGTCGCACACGGCCATCACTTCGTAGAGCTTGTGGCTGATGAAGATGATCGATAGCCCTCGTTGGCGCAGCCGTTCCAGCGTCTCGAACAGAACCTCCACTTCCTGGGGGATCAGGACTGCCGTGGGCTCGTCCAGGATGAGAACCTGGGTGTCTCGATAGAGGGCTTTGAGAATCTCGACACGCTGTCGCTCGCCCACCGAGAGGTGACGCACCAGGGCGGTCGGGTCTACTTTGATGCCGAAGCGTGCGGCAGCCTCAGCGACATGCCGCTGCGCCTCCCGAGGCTCCAGACGGAAGCCGTCGGTGTAGCCCAACACGACGTTCTCAGCCACGCTCAACGTGGGCACCAGGGCGAAATGCTGCGTGACCATCCCGATGCCCAGGTGGATGGCATCTTTCGGTGAGGCGATGTGTGCCACCTGCCCGTTGACCGTGATTTCGCCCTCGTCGGCGTGATACAGGCCGTAGAGGATACGCATCAAGGTCGTCTTGCCGGCGCCATTTTCGCCCAACAGGGCGTGGATCTCACCCTGTTCCAGGTCGAAATCGATGTGGTCATTGGCAACGACGGGGCCGAAGCGCTTGGTGATGCCCCGCATCTGGATTGCGAATTTCGGATTTCGGATTTCGGATTTGGAATTGGCGATCATTGTTAGACCCTCCCTGGTTGGTAGCACGGGCTGGGATTTCAGATTTCCCGATTGGAAGATCCGAAATCCGAAATCCGAAATCTCTTTTCAGTTGACAGCGTCTGGCTGTGCTTCGTCGATGTCTACTCGGAAGAGGCCGGCCTTGATCTGATCCTCCCGCTCTGTGACCATCTTCACCAGATCGGGGGGCACTTTGCTTTCCGTGTCGTGGAAGGGGGCCAGGCTGGCACCGCCCTTGGCGACCATACTGAAGTCCTTCAGGTCTTGCGCGGTGTACGCGCCACTCTGTACCTGCTTGATGATGTATTGGACAGTCGGCGTCATATTCCACACTGGGCTGCTGACCACGTAGTTGGGGGCCAGCTCATTCTGGTCGCTCATGTTGCCGAAGGCCCACAGGCCGTTCTCGGCCGCTGCCTCGATGACGCCGAACCGCTCGGCGAAGAGCACGTCGGCCCCGGCGTCGATCTGGGCCAGGGCGGCTTCCTTGGCGGCGGCGGGGTCAAACCAACTATTGATGAAGGTTACCAGCACTTTGGCGTCGGGATTGACCTCCTTAGCCCCGGCGATGAAGGCGTTGGTGATTCGGTTCACCTCTGGCACCGGGTAGCCACCCACCACACCGATGGTATTCGACTCGGTGAGGCCGCCGGCCAGCATGCCGCACAGGTAGGCCGGCTCGTGAATCCAGTTGTCGAAGACCGACACGTTAGGCTCCGAGGGTCCCAGGCCGGAGCCGAACACAAAGGCGATTTCGGGGTAGTCGGCGGCCACGCGGCGCACGGCTTCTTCGTTGCCGAAAGCATCTCCAAAAATCATGTCTGGCTTTTGCTCTTCGGCCACCTCGCGCAGGATCCGCTCCATATCGCCGGCATAGCCGATGTCGTCGGTGTACTCATAATCGATTTGTCTGGCCTCCTCAGCTTCAAGAAGCGCCGAGTGGATCACGCCGTCCCAGGGCTCTTCGATGGGAGTCGCAAAAGCCCCGAATACCTTGAGGACGGTTGGCCCTGCCTCAGTTGGTTCGGCGGCCGGCTGGGTGGCCGGCGGCGCCACGCACGCTGCCCCAAGCAATATCACGCCAACGATCAGCACCGAAAGAACGGAACGTTTGAACATAGGATTTCCCTCCTCCTGACTTGACTCCTTCTTGCGCAGGATCGCCTCGAATAGAAATGAGCTTCGCCAGTGATGCCTCACCTTCGAAGCCCATTTACATCAGGGGTTACCTCACGTGGTGGTCACGTTCTGCAAGAAACGGGTACTGGTGAAGAAATGCTTTCCCCGTCTTTCGCGTGTAAGGAACGCAGCGGATCTGACTATCCACTGCGAACGATTGTGAACTCTGGCAGGCTATTGTACTACAAGTTCAACGACCTGCAAAATCGTCCGGCTCTTGGGTGACGTTGATGGCTCGCCATGCTTCCTCGAAGGTGAGGCCAGCCAAACCCTCCAGCTTCAAACGCGATCGCTCAGCAGCGATGGTTTGGGCCAGGGCACCACCTGAATCGGTGGCTGCCAGGCCATCGAGTAGCGTCTGGAGTTGCTGGATCATGGCCGGCGTGACGACGGCCTTGTCGCCGCGACCGTCGAGGAGGGCGGCCAGGCCGGGCACGACCGATCGCAGCAGCTCAGCGGCCTGGGAGCGAAGACCATGGTGCTTGACCAGCAGCCGGCTGATTTGCCCTGTGTGGGCGTAGTAGAGGTCGATATACCGCTGGCCGGCCGGCGTCAGTCTCATCAACTGGTCGCGCGTGCGGTATAGCGTTATTGCGGAGCGTATGGCAAAGCCGGCGTCGGCAAACAGCGACCGATCGTTGAGTGTAGCAGTGGCTGCGCATTCGCAAGAGGAGGCCGGCGGTGTGCGCACTCCGTCAAGGCCCACCGCCCCAAAGGCGGCAGTGGTTTCCTTGACTGCCTCACTGTCAGCCCCAAACAAGTCCTGGGCTGCTTGGACGGCGCCGGCGCGCGCGTCGTTGAACTCCGAGTTTGATGTCAGGTAGTAGGTTAGCGTGCGGTAGAGTATCTGTTCGGCCGTGGGCCGGCCCAGCGCCTCGGACACCAGGTACGCGACTTTGTTGGGAATCCCGCTATTGGTGTGCACGCCGCCGTTGTCCAGGCAGGTGGTATTGTATTGGTCCAGGTGTTCCGGATCGCCGAAGGCCGGCGGGCTGGCCAGGCTGCGAATGGCGCCGGTGGGCAGGTCTTCGCCCATGAGCCAGTCCTCAGGGTCCACCATCGCAGCGAAAATATCGGAGAAGCTTTCGTTGAGCGCACCAGACTCGTACTGGTAGACGAGGTTAGCGGTGTGCTCGGTTACCGCATGTGTCAATTCATGGGCCACGACGTCGTTGGCGCTGGCGAACCCGTCGCCGTACACCATCTGGGTGCCATTCCAGAAGGCGTTTTGGTAGTTGACACCATAATGAACTGTCGCGATCAAGGTGGCGCCTTTGTTATCGAAGCTGTCGCGGCCGTGGGTTGCCGAGTAGTAGTCGTACGTGTCGCCGGCAAACTTGTGGGCGTTGAGGCCGTCGTCGTCGGGGGACTCTCCTTCAACAGGGCCGACCTCGGTGAACCACAGCCTGCCAGGTAGGATTTGCCTGTGCTCGGCGGTGTAGGTCCGGCGGTCTCGCTCCCTGGCAAGCCGATCGTAGCTCTTCAGGATCAAGCCTGTCTGGGCATCAATCAAGTAGACGTTGCGGGCCGGCAGCCTGTGATGGTACAGCTCGATCAGCCAGGCCAGGTGGGCGCCAGTCAGTTCGGGATCTAGCCGACCGTCCAATATCACGACCCGCGGCGGGTGCCGGACCACACTCCCTGGAAGGGCAGCCTGAGCACTGCGCAGAGCCCAGTCTGCGTGAATACTGGGCTTCACAGTCCCGAGTTCCAGGCCGGGAAGGTAGTCACCATTGATCGCCGTGACCCATCGGCCGCTCGGATCGAAGTGGACCAGCAGCTCAGCGCCCAGCACTGGCGCGCCCCGGTAGGTTTGCTGAAGACGTACATGTGTCATGCCGAGCCGATCAACGTCGGCGCTCAGCAGGGTCCACTCACGTCCGGGGT
>JBHIAO010000235.1:0-8942 GCA_046758565.1 Anaerolineae bacterium | reverse complement strand
TGGCGGGGGATGCCTGGCGACGCCTGTGGTTCCGGCGGTCCTTTTGCCAGCGTGGGATGGCTGCTGCTCATCGTAAGCAGGCCGGCCAGCAGTGCGAACACTGCGAACGAAACTAGAAAGCGTTTCATGGTCACACCTCCGTTTGTGTCGGTTACGAACATCCCGAGCGAGACTTGAAAACGTGGAAAGCATTTCATGGTTACACCTCCGTCTGTGTTGATAGGTGAGAATACATGGCCGTCTTCTCACGATACCTAGATCAGTCGCATTTACTCCAGCTCGATCCTGATCTCCCCCCAGAGCTCCGTTCTCATGTTGCATATTGCGCTCAGTCATTCCGACAGGCGAGACACACGCTCTTCGTACACCTCCAGTTGCAGCAAAATGGACCGTTGGAGGCTGTCCCCTTCACCAAGGACCCTGAGCAGGTACAGCCCCTCGGGTGTGTTTGGAGCTGTCACCACAGCCACGTAGGCGCGGGCCGGCGGCGTCACCACCAACCTATCCTGCATCCCCTGTTGCACACCCCGCCCGCCAGGCGATGGCGGCGTCTCCAGAAAACCGACCGTGGTCTGCGGTGGCACGCTCTGGGCGTCCACCGTGAGCGTTACCGGCTCCGACCACCCATGCTGGGCCGCCACGTCCAGGACGAACACCGCCGTTTCCCCCGCGAGCACTCGCAGGCGTGGCTCGGCCGTCTGAATGTCAAAATCCGGCTCCGAAATGATGAGAGGCAGGCTCAAGTTCACCCTGTTTTCGCCGTCCTCCCCCACGACGTGCAGCTCGTATTGGCCGTGACCAGAGACGCCCGTATCGGTCAGCGTCAGCTTTACGCTCTTGCCCGGGTACACCACCTCTTGGCTGAACTTCCAGGCCAGCCCTGCCGGCGCACCTCGCAGGTCCAGGTGGATCGGGTCGCCTTCCCCATGCGACCGGCTCGCCGAAATGACGACCTGGGTAGATTCACCCTGAGCCAGCGTCACAGCTTCCGGTGTCGCTTGCAAGGTGAACTTCGGCTCCAGGACGACCACGCGCAGGTCCAAAGTGCGCGTCACACCGCCGCCCCGCGCCAGGATGGGCACGACGTACTCGCCGCCAGGCAGCGAATCGGTCGTGGAGATGGCGATCGATACCGGCGTGCCCTCCGGCGCCGGCGTCACCACGGTGTTCGCGAAGCGAATGCTGATGCCGTCCAGCGCCGAGCACAGCACGCTCGGGCGTGCGCTCTGGTATGGGGCGTGGTAGGTGCTGCCGGCGCTGTCATTCATGATGAGGGGCAGGTAGGCGGTGTAGGGCAGGGCTGTAGGCTGGATGCACCCCACAGACAGCCCTACCGTGGCCGGATACGGGGACAACGGCGTGGTCAGCGTTACCCTCACCTGCTGGCTGTGGCCACCGATGACGCTGATCGCGTCCGATGGCCCGGACATGTCGAAGCCGGCCACCTCGGTGGTCGCCGCCACTTCCCTGGATCGGGCGATCTCGCCCGCCTCGTTGTCATAGGCTCCCACCGACAGATAGTAGGTACGACCCGGGTCCAGGCCCGCCAGGTCCGCCACGGTTGCATCCTCCACAGTGATGGGCCGGCTGGCTGATAACGGGGTCGTACCGACGTGCAGCACGTACCCATCCACATCGGGATGGGGATGCCGATCCCACTGCACGCTGAGCCGGCGATAGACCGGCGTCACCTCAATGTCGGCATCCCAGATGCCGGGACCCCCGAGGGCCCCGGGATGCGTGACCACGATGGGATCCGGGGCATAGGTGCGTACCGGTGGATTGCGCCCGTCTTCCGCTTCCAGCCAGAGCCAGTAGGTGCCGCTCTCCAGCTCGCTCAGGTCCAGCGTGTGGGCGTGCCGGCTGCCATCCACGGGCGAGGTCACACTCTCTGCCAGCAGGCTGCCGGTGTAGAGCGGAAACTCCTGCGTCGTCGTCGTGCCGTCGGTTCTGGTAATCACCGCCGTATAGGTGATCGGTCCCCGCGTGGCGTAGATATCAACGAGGGTGTCCGGGTCATCGGAGCGCAAACGCCAGTGTACGCTGGCGGTCTCCGGATTGGGGGTGTCCACTCGAACCTCACTCAACACCGGGGGTGGGTCGCTGCCCAGGGCAGATAGCAGATACTCATCATCAGGACCGATATCGCCGCTCAGTCTCACCCGCCAGGTGCCTGCCTGTGCCTGGTGGACGGTGTACATCGCCTGGGTGATTCTCTGGCTCAGTGCGTCCGGGCTGACTACAGGCTGCAGGTACGGCTCGCCGTCGGTCAGCCCTGTCATGGCGAAGATCGTGTAGACCGCGCCTTCCTCCAGAGGCAGGTCGGGCGCGGTCAGCACGTCGGTGGACGTCCCCGCCAGGCGCAGCATCAGGGTGTACGCGCCGGCCGGCACCGCCAGGTAATCCGTCGCACCGGTGAAGGGGACGTTGCTGAACCACGTCGGGCCGTCCTGTACCACCAAGTCCAGGGCCGGCCCGCCGGCTGGGGCATTGGGGGACACGTGCACGAAGCGCAGGCGCACCTGCCCGGGTTCCGGCAGCGTGTTGTCGTCTGTCAACACCAGGGTCTGAAGGTGCTCCAGGTCGCCCAGTACCACCAGGGTGTACTCCTTCTTGGGGTCTACGTGCATGGTCGTACTGACGAGCGCCGGCCCGGTAGTCTCCGCCGGCACGAACTCGACAGAGTAGGTGCCGGCTTCCAGCGGGATGTACTCGGTTGTCGCCGAGACAGGCACACTGCTGAACAGCCTGACGCCATCGACCAGCACGTCCAGCGCCGGCGCATCCTGGGCCGCGTGGACGACACGCACATGGGTCGCACGTCTGGCGTCCACGCTGGTGATCACTTGCAGGTCAGGCTCGCCGTCAGTCGACGGCATCAAAACCATGGTGTTCACAGTGCCTTCCGCCAGCTCAACGCCGGCCAGGCTCAACGCGCGGGTCATCGTGTCTGATGCTCTCAGTTCCAGGTTGTACGTGCCGGCGTCGAGCGACTGATAAGTGCTTGCGCTCTTGTAGGGCACGTTGGCGAAGAGGTCTGGACCGTTCTCCAGGACCAGGTCCACCGTTGGGGCATCCGGTGCGGCGTGTACGAAGCGCACGCGCGTCTGGCCGGCCGCCGGTAGGCTGTTGTCGTCGGTCAGTACCAGCGGCTCGATGTTAGTCAGCTCGCCCAACAGCACCACCGTGTAGTCCGCGTCCTTCTCTACGCTGAGGCTGGTGTTGATGAATACCGGCTGTGTGGCACCTGCCGGCATGACCTGGAGCGTGTGGGAGCCGACCGCCACAGGCAGGTAGTCTGTCGCCTGCGTGAACTGGACGTTGCGGTAAATCGGGGCGCCATCTAGCAGCACATCCACCGCCGGCGCTTCCGGCGAGGCATGCACGATGCGCATCCGGCCTTGCGGCTCGCCCGTCAGAGCCTGCCCTGAGCCTGTCGAAGGGTCTGCCAGGGACACCGGCTCGATTTCACACTGATCCAGCGGCTGCTCCAGCACTTGCCGTGACGCGCCAGCCGCCATGGCTTCCTGGCTGATGCCGAGCCCGGCCAGTGCCGCCATCCGTGGCGGAATGCCCAGTGTGGCTGTGACGGTCTCACTATAGGCGACGTTGGCCGGCAGGTTGTCCGGCGTGATCTCGGTCCCGTCCGGCGCGGTCAGGCTGAAGGCCGGCCGGTCGCTGTTGCGGCTCAGAGCGAAGATGACATCGGTGGTGGTCGTCACGGGCACGCTGACGATGACATCACCGTTGGGCATGATGTTCAGGTCATCGTGTTCCCACGGCTCGCCGGCTGCCAGGCGCCCCTCCTGCTTCAGCATCTGCCACGTCTCCAGGGCCTGCCGCACCTGGTAGCTATCCACCAGGCGATAGCGATCCACGTTGCCGATGGTCAGACGGCCGCGGCTGTCTACATAGAAGCCGGCACCGTAGCCCATCACGCTGACCCACCCCTTGAAGCCGTAGGCGCTGCCGCCTCCGCTGACCCGGAACTCGCCGAACTCGGCGTTGACGTTGCCCAGAATCCAGTTGCCGGGCGGTATCACGACGCTCGTCTGGCACCAATTGCAGCGGATCCAAAACTTCCAGTAGCCGCCATACCACTTGGACACCCATCTCCAGCCGGAAGTACAGCACGGATACGGCATGCTGAACGACGCGATCTTGCCCCTGGGAATGCCGATTTCGATGGTGGCGGAGCCGGTCAGGTGGAAGTTACCGTAGCGGCTCCAGGCGTGGACGCTGAAACGGCCGCGGGCGACGATGGCCTCGATCCAGAGGGTACCCCGGAAGCCATCGCTCTCCGTGATCTTGACGTTGAGTTGTCCGGCGTGGAAGGCGAAGACGTAGATCGAGCCGGCCAGGCCGAACTCGGCCGGGTTGGTGGCCATGCTCATGTCCACATCGCCGCGCAGCGCCGAATAGCCGGCCACGCGCAACGCCGTGCTCTCCACGCTCACCCCGATCTGGATGCGCGTGCTGCCCGAGGAGAGGGTCACCCGGCCTTCGACGCGGGTCAGGCCAAACCCGGTATTGCCGATGGGAATCGTGCAGCCGTACAGGCCCAGATGAACGTCGCGCAGATGCAGGCCAGCCGGCGCGGTGGGCGATTCGGTGGGCGATTCAGGGATGTTCTTTCCAACAGACCCTAAAGGTTTTCGGAAACCTTTAGGGTCTAAGTCGTAGCCGGCCGGCGGAGACAGCTCCAGCACGGTGGCGCCCGTGCTGTCTACGTAGACTGTCACATCCACGCCGATGGCACACGATCCGCCGCCGCCCAGGCCGGGCACCCCGAACTTGCCGCCCCCACCGATCTCGTATCCGTTGCCCACGCGCTTCAGCGAGCCATGGACTTCCTTGACGGTGAAGCCGCCCGTCTGGATGTCGGGCAACGTGAATGCACCGCCGCCGATCTGCACACCCTGGCCCGGCGTAACGGTCACGTTGTACGCCGCTGCCGAGGCGCCGCCCCACTGGCTCGGCACTTTGAGGGAGGCCGATCCCACTGAGAGCGTATCGCCGTTAATCTGAACGTCTGCGGCTTGCAGTTGCAGGCCGGCCACCGTCAGTGAGAAGGCGCTGACACTGCCGCTGACACTGCCGCTGCCATCCACCACCACGGTGCCGCTGGCGCTGGCGCTCGACCCAGGTACCGCAATCGCTACCGTGCCCACCAGGGTTAGCTTGTACGTCCGGTCGCCGGCAACCGCCAGGGTCGCCTGGACGCCGGTCACACTGAAGCCACTGCTGCCTCCCAGCTTGAAGTCCGGGAAGGGGAAGGTAGCGCCGGCCTCGCCGATGTGCAATCCATCCTTGTCAATGGTGACGTTGCTGACCGTGCCCGACGCACCGCCCAGACTCGCCGGCAGTTGCAGCGTGCCTTGCGCTACCGAAAGACCACTGTTGTTGAACAGCACGTTGGTGAGCCGGAGATTCAGGCTGGCCGCCTTGAGCGTCAACTGGCTCAGGGTGGCGCTGATCTGGCCGGCGGTGTTCATGCTGGCCGTAATGGTGATATCCTGGCTGTTCTGCGGCAAACGCAACTGCAGCGTGCCGTTGATGCTAAAGGTGTAGCCGCCAGTGGCCGCCGCAATCGTCGCCGTGGGATTGTTCAGCTTGACCCGGCTGCCGTCGCCGACCTTGATGTCCGGCAGCGTGATGGCTCCGCCACCAAAGGTGAGGCCATCCTCGGTGATGCGCACATCGTTCACTGTGCCGGACGCGCCGCCCAGGGAGGAGGGCAGTTGCAGTGTTGCCACGCTGACCGCCAGGCCGCTGTTGTTCAGCACGACCTGCTCCATGGTCAGCGTAGAACCGGCCAGAGCGAGTTGGAGCTGATTGAGGCTGCCCTGCATAGCGCCCGACGAGTCCACGGAGAAGGAGACGGCGATGTTCTGCGCGTTGCCGGGCAGGTTGAGGTTGAGCGCGCCAGAAGCCAGCAGGGTGTAGTCGCTGCCCATCATGGCCAGTTCGGCGGTGATGTTACTGATCTTCACCTTCGAGCCATCACCGATCTTGATCTCGGGCAGGGCGAAGCGGCCGCCGCCGATCACCAGGCCATCCTCGGTGATCTTGACATCCTGGAGCGCGCCGCTGGCACCGCCCAGGCCAGCCGGCATGGTGATGGTGGCGCTGCCCACGAGCAGGCCACTGTTGTCGAAGTTGATGTTCTGGAGGGCCAGGGTCATGCCGGCCACGGTCAGGTTCACGCCCGACAGGCTGGCGTCGAACTGGCCGCCGCTGACGGTGAATTGCAGCGCGATGTTCTGCGAGTTGTTGGGCAGCCGCAGCATCAGGGCGCCCTGCCCCTGGAGCCGGTAGTTGTCGCCGCTGACTTCCAGCGTGGCGCTGGAGTTGCCGACCTTGACCCGGCTGCCATCGCCGCCGAAGGTGATGTCGGGCAGGGCGAACGTGCCGCTGCCGATGTTCAGCCCCGCACCGGTGATGCTGACCTCGCTGAGCGTCACCGACCCGCCGAGGGATGATGGCAGGCTCAAGGTCGCCGTGGCAACGCGGAGCCCGTCGTTGTTCAGCTCCAGGTTCTGCATCGCCAGCATACTGCCGGCGATGTCCAGACTGAGCTGGCTGAGCGTGCCCTGCAAGTTGCCGCCGCTGTCCAGCCCAAACGTCAGGCTCACCGTCTGTGCGTTTTCCGGCAGGTTGACGGTCATCGTGCCCTCGGCTGACAGACGATACAGGCCATTCGCCACCTCAAGACCGGCGTCCACGCCGGTGATATTCAGCTTGCCGCCGGCCAGGGTGATGTTGGGCAAGGCAAAGCGACCGCTGCCGACAACCAGGCCGGCGCCGGTGATGGAAACATCGGTGAGTGCCACGCTGGCGCCTCCCAGGGATGCCGGCAGGCTCAGCGAGGCGTTCTGGACCGCGAAGCCGCTGTTGTTGAGGGTCAGGGTCGTCAGTTGCAGCGTGCTGCCGGCGACGATCAGCGTCAAGGCGTCCAGTTGGCCCTGGATGAGAAAGCGGCTCTGAGCGTTGTAAGCCAGGCTGAATGTCAGGCTCCGACTCTGCACATTGCCAGGCAGGTCGATGTTGAGCGTGCCGCTGGCCTGGAAGCGATAGCCGCTGCCGCCGCTGAGGACATCCAGCGTTGCCCGGTTGGAGGTCAGGCTCAGGGCTGGAGCCGAGACTTCGGCCAGTGCTGCCAGTCCGGGCACGCGCGTCGTCGCAGCGGTGCCGTCTCCGCCAAATGCGATGTCGGGCAGGGCGAAATCGGCGCCGGCGCTACCAAAAGCCAGCCCACTGTCCCCGATGGTGACGTTGGCAATCTCCACCGAAGCGCCGCCCAGGGCCTGGGGCAGGGTCAGCGTAGCTGTGGCTACGGCCAGGCCGGCATTGCTCAGCGCCACGTCCTGCAGCGTCAGAGTTGCGCCAGCGACCGAGAGGCTCAATGCGTCCAGCGTGCCACTGACCTGCCCATCGTCAAGACTGAACGACACAGCAACGGTCTGTTGATTCTCCGGCAAGGTGAGAACCAGGTCGGCGGTGACGTCAAGGCGGTACGCGTCGCCTTCAATCGCCAACGTCGCCATCCCGCGCTGCAGCGAGACCTCGTCCCCATCGCCGATCTGCACACGCGGCAGGCTGAAGCGGGCATTCGTGTCACCGACCGTCAGGCCGCTGCCCGTGATGCTGACCGCATAAACCGAGGCTTGAGCACTGCCCAATGCCGGCGGCAGGGTTAGCGTCGCCTGTCTGACAGAGAGGCCACTGTTGTTGAGAGCCATGTCAGTCATCGCCAGGGTCGTGCCGGCGACGTTCAGGCTCAGGTTGTCCAGGGTGCCGCTCAACTGTGGCTGCCCGTTCACCGATGCCAGACTCACGTTCATGGCGATGTTCTGCTGGTTCTGGGGCAGATTCAGCGAGAGGGTGGTGGTGATGGCAAGCTGATAAGCGTTGCTGACGCTGTCATAGACCAGTGAGGCCTGGTTGTTTGTCAGCTTAAGCTTGCTGCCGTCGCCGAACTGGACGTCGGGCAGATCGAAAGCGGCCCCTGCCTGCCCCAGGCTGATGTCGTCTGGGGTGATCTGCAGGTCGTTCACCTGGACCGTACCGCCGCCGAAGCGGTCGGGCAGGGCCAGGGTGATCGTCGCGGCGCTGATCCCCGTCTCGTCCAGGACGGCGCCGGAGACGTGGAGGGTGGCGCCGGCGATGGGCAGGTCAAAGTCGGGTGGGTGGCCCGAGAGGAGGCCGGCGTGGTCCAGCGTGAAGTCGGTGTCGATGGTTTTCTGAACACCTGGCAAGTCCACGATCAGGCCGGCGTGGCCGCTGACGCTACCGTCCAGGATGCTCGCCGTGGTGATGCTCAGACTGGGGTCCAGGCCGAAGCCGGCCAGCTCTGCCAGACGGTAGGTCAGGTCGGTGCCAGGGGTGAGGGTGCCATCTTCGCCGGCGATGGAGCAGTCACCGCTGAAAAGCTCCAGCCCGGTCAACCGAAAGGCCAGCGTGCCGACGCCGTTGATGGTGGTAGAGTCGAAGGTAACGTAGTCATCAGCGCCGGCCAGCTTGAAGTGGTCGCCCAGCCAGACGTTCCCTTCGGCGCGGGTGAGGCCACCACCCATGTCGGTGAAGGTGTCGGCGGTAATCGTGACGACGCCAACGGTGCGCGTCTCACGACCGGCAGCCCAGAGCGGCAAGCTCTGACTGACAGAAACGCCGACCGTGAGGGCGATGACGAGTACGATCAGAACAGGCAGCCACTTTCTCATTGGAAACCCCTTTCGATGCTCATGTTGCGTACCGCGTATTGTGTATTCTCCGTAGTGACGACTTATGAAGATTGAGAAAATAGTCAGGGCGCCGGCTCAGAAGCAACGCGCTATTACCGGGTTAAATTCTCAAGCCTCATCGGTCGTTCCCGGCGGGGCTGGAGCGAATGATGAACCTTGAGAAAATAATTCGGGTACGGGCGACTCGGCTCCGGCCGG
>JBHIAO010000234.1:0-8946 GCA_046758565.1 Anaerolineae bacterium | reverse complement strand
GGGCTGGCCAGGTAGATTTCGGCCTCGGCGGTGCCCATGCGGCCGCGGAAGTTGCGGTTGGCACTGCTGATGGTGACCTCGCCCGGCGCCGGCACGCCCATGTGGTTACCCATGCACGGCCCGCAGCCCGGTGTGCCGATGACGGCGCCAGCGGCCAGCAGATCGGCGATGTACCCCCGCTCAATCGCCTCTTGAAGAACCTGCGATGAGGCCGGCACAACCAGCAGCCGGGTGCCCGGTGCCACGCGACGCCCTCGCACCACCTCCGCCGCCGCCGCGATGTCTTCCAGCCGGCCATTGGTGCAGGTGCCGATGAAGGCCTGATGCACACGCCGGCGCTGTCCCTTCGGCAAGCTCAGGGCAGGCTCTGAGCCTGTCGAAGGGCCGGCCACCTGGGACAGGGGCACCACGTTGTCCACCGTGTGCGGACAGGCGATCTGAGGTTCGATGGTGGAGAGGTCGAATTCGTGGGTTTCGACATACTTGGCGTTGGGGTCGGGGTAGAGGGCGTGAAACGTGAAACGTGAAACGTGATCCGGGTTGGGACTGCCATCGCGATTTGTGAGGCGCTCGGCTAACCACTCGAAGACAAGGTCATCGGGGGGGAGGTAGGCGTTTTTCGCACCCATTTCGGCCATCATGTTGGGGATGACCATGCGGCTCTCCAGACTGAGGGTGGTAAGGCCGTCACCGGCGAATTCCACCGACCGATAGAGTCCACCGTCGGCGCCCAGGGTTCCGATGATGTGTAGCGCCAGGTCCTTGGACGTCACCCCAGACGGCAGCCGGCCATGGAGCACAATCTGCATGCTCTCGGGGACCCGGAGCCACAGCTCGCCTGTCGCCCAGATGGCGGCCATCTCGCTGCGCCCCACGCCGGCGGCGAAGGCGCCGAGCCAACCGAAGTGCGGGGTGTGGGAGTCCGCGCCTAAGATCAGTTGGCCTGGCAGAACGAGCACTTCCTCGCTAACCACCTGGTGACAGACGCCCCGCCCGACGTCGTAGAAGTTGGGGATGCCCTGCTGTTGGACAAACTGGCGAATCTCTGCGTGATTCTCGGCGTGCTGCGTGGTCGGCGCCGGCACGGCATGGTCTAGCGTGATCGCCAACCGTTCCGGATATTTCACCCGCGTGACCGGCAACTGTTCGAAGATGCGCCGGATAGCCGCGCTGTTATCGTGGCTGAGGGCGACGTCGGGCACTACGTCCACTACCTGGCCCACCTCGACATAATCGAGGCCGGCGGCCCGAGCCAGTGCCTTCTGTGCGAAAGTCTGTCCCATTGTCATTTGCCTCCGCAACGGATGGTGGTCAGCGGATTGCCTTCGGCGTAGCGGATTAGCGGATGATTGCGCATCCGATGCCCATCCGTTAATCTGCTAGCTATCCGTTGACCACCAATCCGTTAATCTGTTTCGGCGAAGCCAATCCGTTGACCGCCATCCGCCCAATGGTACAGCAAGGCATCCACGTCGTCCAGGGTCAGTGCGCGCTCATCGGCAAGGGTTTTGATGTGCTCTGTCAGCTGCTTGACGAGATCGTCGTCGAGCGCCAGGCCAAGCTGCTCAGCACGGTGACGGACGGCATTCCAGCCGGTCAGCCGGTGGGCAATGTGAATGTAGCGGGTTAGTCCGAACGCCTCGGGGGTCAGAATCTCGTAGGTCGATGGATGGTTGAGGACTGCCTTGGCATGGATGCCGGCCTTGTGGGTGAAGGCCGAGAACCCAGTGATGTAATTGTTGAACGGGATGTCAACCCTGACTAACTCAGCCACCAACTGGTCGAGCTCGCGGATCAGGGGTAGGTCGTACTTTTCAACCAGCGTCGGATCGGTGGCGTAGAGGCGGGCGATGAAGCCGCCCAACGGCGTGATGCCGTTGCGCTCGCCGATGCCCAGAACACTGGTGTCGATGTGAGTGGCGCCGGCCTCCAGCGCGGCAAAACTGTTGGCAATGGCACAGCCCGAGTCGTTGTGTCCGTGGAACTCGATGTCGCACTTCACGCGCTGCTGGAGCTCGCTCACCAGGTTGTATATCTGACGCGGCGTGCCAACGCCCACCGTGTCGGCGATCCCCACGCGGTTGACGCCGAGCTCATCCACGGCCTCGTAGGCACGGAAAATGTCTTCGGGATCGCTTCGCAGGCTGTCCTCGGTACTGAAGCGCACCTCGACCCCCTGTTCCTTGAGGTAAGTCACCACGTCGCGGGCCAGATCGATGATCTGATCAATACTCTTGCCGTGGCTGAACTCCCGCAGGTACGACGAGGTGCCAATGACCACGTCGACGCCATCGACGCCCGTCTCGACCGCGAGCTGGGCATCTTTCGGGTGGCAGCGCGTGTGGGTGAGAATCTTGGCGCGCAGGCCCAGGCCGGAGATGATTTTGCAATCTTCGAAGCTCTGGGGCGACGCCAGCGGCGACGTCAGTTCCAGATACTCGACGCCAAACTCGTCCAGTAGGCGTGCAATCTGGATCTTCTGTTCTGTCGTGAAGAAGGCGTTGACGAACTGCTCACCTTCGCGAAGCGTGGACTCGATGATCGAGAAGTTTTCCAGGCTCATTATCTACTCCTTTCGAAAAGGGGAACTAACCAAAAGGGGAACTAAAGGGGAACTAAGGGGAACTAAGGGGAACTAAGGACTCGGAGTTCCTCTTAGTTCCCCTTAGTTCCTTCTAGTTCCTCTTAGTTCCGGTCGACAGACGCAGAACTCTGCCGAGTACGTCGATTGCCCGCAAATACTCCGGAATGTGAATATGTTCGTCCGGTGTGTGATCTAGCGTCGAGTCGCCGGGGCCGTGGGCGACGATGGGGCAGTTCCACAGCGATCCGACGACGTTCATATCCGACGTGCCGGTTTTCAGCTTGAAAGTTGGCCGGCCTCCCTCGGCGCGGATGGCTTGCAGGAAAGCCCGGACCAGCCGCGTGTTCTTCGAAGCCCGAAACGCCGGCTCGTAGCCGTAGCACCTGATGCGGGACTCGCCGGCCAGCTCACGAGCCGAGCGTTCGAGGGCGACGGTGTCGTGGCTGGGTGGCAGGCGAAACGCGACGGTGGCTTCGACTGAATTTGTCAGCCCGTCGCTCTGCGTGCGAATCTCGCGCAGGGAAGGCAGCAATTGGTTGAAAACGCCGTCGCGCCCGGCGTTGAAGGCTTCGGCCTCCGCCCGGAGAGCCTGCCACCAGGTGACCGCCTCTTCGGCGACGCTGCGCTCGGGGCCGGCAGTGTGCCCCATCGGACGTTCCAGGTGGTAGTCGATGAGCAGCCGGCCTTTGTAGCCCAGAGTGATGCCGTCCCATCCACTGGGCTCTCCGATAATGCAGGCACTAGGCCGGTAGCGCTGGGCCGCGAAGCGAGCACCTTTGGAGGTAGCCGCCTCTTCTTCAGTAGCTCCGATGACGATGATGCGCATGCCTGGTAGTGGGCCGGCCGTTGCCGTGGCAACGATGAACGTTGCGAGCGGGCCCTTGGCATCAACCGCCCCTCGGCCGTAGAGCCGCTCGCCGTCGATCCGAACGGGAATCCGGCCGGGCACTGTGTCCATGTGGCCCAGAAGGACGATCTCGTTTGGGCCGTCGCCTACGACGCCGACGGCGTTGCCGGCCTCGTCCACGTGGGCGTCAAATCCCCAGCCGTCCATCCGCTCCACCAGGAACTCGGCCAGCTCCTGCTCATGGCGCGACAGACTCTCGATCTCCAGCATTTGTCGCAAAAACTCAACGGCATCCATCACTTCAGTCCCAAGTCAGTGACCAGTGACCAGTAGCCAGTAACCAGTAACCAGTAACCAGTTTCTGGCTACTGTTCACCGTTCACCGTTCACCGTTCACTGTTCACCGTTCACTGTTCACTGACCAGAGTAGTGGCAACAGCATCAACCACTGTGTTGATCTCCTCGCGGCTAATCACCAGCGGCGGCAGCAGCCGGAGCACCGTCGGGCCGGCCGGCAGCGCCAGCACACCGCGCCCCATCAGCTCCCGCAACACCGGCGTCACACGAGTCTTCAGCTCTATGCCAATCATCAGCCCCAGCCCGCGTAATCCTCGGATCAACGGCGACTCGATGCCCTCCAGCCGTTTCATCAGATATGCTCCCATCTCGGCGGAGCGCTGGATCAGGCCGCCGTGTTCGTAGGCTTCGAGGACTGCAATGGCGGCGGCACACGCCAGCGGGTTACCGCCGAAAGTGGAGCCATGGACCCCAGCCGGCAGCTCAGCCACAGCCGGCCAGATGGCGACAGCGCCCATCGGCACGCCGCCGGCGATCGCCTTGCCCAGGCACATCAGGTCGGGGACAATGCCGGCGTGCTCCACGGCGAACCAGCGTCCGGTGCGTCCAAAGCCGGTCTGGACCTCGTCGACGATGAGCAGCACACCACGTTCGTCGCACAGCTCCCGCAGCCCCTGGAAGTACTCGGGTACGCCGAGTCGCACGCCGCCCTCACCCTGGACAATCTCAACCAGTACTGCCGCCGTGTCCTCATCCACGGCTTGCGCCATACGGTCCAGATTATTGAAGGGGACGTGGGAGAAGGCTGGCACCAGGGGCTCGAACGGTTCCCGATACTTGCGCTCCCACGTTGCCGACAAGGCACCTAAGGTACGGCCGTGGAAGCCGCGCATGGTGGCGACGATGCCGGGCCGGCCGGTGCTCAGGCGGGCGAACTTGATGGCTCCCTCGACGGCCTCAGCGCCGGAGTTGCACAGGAAGATGCGGTTCAGACCATCGGGCAGGCGGGCAGACAGCCGGCGCAGCAGCTCAGCCCGGCGATCGTTGTAGAAAACCTCGGAGCACGTGATCAGCGTCCGGGCCTGCTGTGCGATAGCCTCCACGACGGCCGGATGGCAGTGCCCCAGGTTGGCCACACCATGCCCACCCACGCAGTCGATGTACTCCCGCCCATCGGCGTCCCACACCCGCGCACCTTCGCCCCGTACGATGGCAACGTCTCGTTTGGGATAGACACCGCTGGTGAACTGCCGTTCCAGGTTGATCACGTCTGTGTTTGTCTTCATCGCATATCCCGAAAAGGGGAACTTGGGGGAACTAGAGGGGAACTAAGGGGAACTAAGAGGAACTAAGGGGAACTAGACAAGGAACTCGGAGAATGGTCCCACATTCGTTCCCGCTAGATTCTCTTAAGTTCCCCTTTAGTTCCCTTTAGTTCCTCTTAGTTCCCCTTTAGCTCCCTTTAGTTCCTCTTAATTCCCCTCAGTTCCAATCACTGTCCCTTCTCCCTCCAGCGCCCGCCGCACGGGCTCTTCGACCCTGGCATCTCCCAGAATCACCCGCTTCACGCCGCCTTCCAGGGCCTCGCGGGCACCCAGGAGCTTCATGCGCATACGGCCTTCCGCGTGTTCCGCTGCGGCTTCAATTTCGTCGCCGGCGATGTGGCGGATGAGGCTGCTCTCGTCGGGGAAGTCGCGTAGCAGGCCAGGCACGTTGGACAGCAAGAGCAGCGCCTCGGCCCCAAACGCGATGGCTGTGGCGCCGGCCGCCCGGTCCCCGTCAACGTTGATGGCCTCGCCCTCGAAGCTGATGGCCGGCGGCGTCAGTACCGGCAGGTAGCCGGCATCGAGCAGGGTCCGCAACAAACCAGTGTTGACCCGCTCGACGATGCCTGTGTAGTCGTCCCGCACGATCAACGTCTTGCCATCTTCCACGACCCGGATCGCCCTCTTGCGCGGACCTTCCCAGACGCGCCCGTCGATGCCGGACAGGCCGATGGCGTTCACGCCGTGCTGCTGCAATCGTTCGACAACGCCCTTGTTGATCTGGCCGCAGTAGACCATCTCGAAAATCTCCAGGGTCCGTCGATCAGTGCGCCGGCTGGTGTACCCCGACGGCGACGTCAAAAACCGCGGCGGATGCCCCAGTTTCTCAGCCACCTCATTCGTCTGATGCGATCCGCCGTGAATTAGGATCAATCGTTGCCCCTCCTGTACCAGTGCTGCTACATCCACGCATACGGCGTCCAGATCGATGCCTTCGCTCCCGCCAACTTTGACGACAATCATGCCAGTTCTCCGATCCTTTCCGGGTCGTTCTGATCAAAAGATCAGACAACCAAAAAGTGGGCTTGCCGATTCAGTCTGGCAAGCCCACTTGTACGCTATCTGTCCCACGCAGCTAAGGACAAGCACGACTGACCAGACCGAGGTCTGGCTTACACTTGTTGTCCTGCTTCCTGGTGGGGAAGAGCATTCTCAGAGTTCCTCTCCACAATAAAATGGCCGGCTCACCTCGTCTGGTGGCCGGCGTTGGTTACGCGATGAGTTCAGGCAAGCACGGCTAACCAGACGAATCGTCCAGCTTCTTGTACTTGCCCTTCTTGGCGTCGCGCGCGCCAAAGATCGCGATGATTCTCATGGTGACAGGAATAATGATAGCAAACAATCTCCGGTTTGTCAAACCGGCAGCAGCGAGACTACTGATAGTACCTGGTCAGTCTTTGGATAACATGTCCTCAAGTTGCCCAGTTCTCAAGGCTGATCCTGGACATTGGAGATAAATCTCCGTATCAGCGAGTTCCTCCAGCACCTCACGGATTTCCTGTTCATTCAATCCGGTTCGCCTGGCCATAAGATCGACCAGTTCGTCCATTTCCACTTTCTGACATGGTGCGGCACCGAAGCGATTAGCGGTGCTCGCCTTAATTCGACTTGCCATGGGCAGGGCTTGTCCTTTCGTATTTACTGTGCATACGCGCAGGTCCCCTACATCGTATGCTGATACTGACCTATCGACCTTCAGGACAAATGGCTAAGTCGCCTTATCTTACACCCCCTTTCAGGTCTCTACCTGATTCAAGGCGGGACCATTCCGCCCCGTTGTGATTATGTCGCATTATACCACCGTCGGGCTGTTCTAGCAAAGCCACTAGATGTAGTAGGTCACTGCAGCCTCGAACCACTATATCTGGACAGGGCCTCCTCTTTCGACTCTCCCCGGGGTGTCTGTCATCAATTGTTGCCCGACGATACCTGGCGACGTTTGTCTTTCCTCCATTTCTGAGGTATACTGCCATACGACTGGATCCGCGCCCCTCATTTACTCCACATTCCCGTGTCGTCCAGTCACCCTTATCCAAAACAGAAGATGTTCGCAACTGGCGGTTAGCGCTTCGCCGGCGGGCCATTTAAGCAGAAATCGGAGGGAGCGAATGACGCGCAAAAGCCTTTTCTCGGTTGTGTTCTTGACCATGATGGTGGCCTTGGTCGTCGCCTGCGCGCCGGCAGTTCCGTCGGGGGGTGTCGTAGCGACTCCCGTCTCGTCTGTCGTTGTCAATTTCGCCGGCGTTGAACTACTGCCGGATGCTGCACCGGCCGAACAACAGGTATTCCGCTATGCCGGCATTGAAGGCAAGCACTTTGACGCCACAAAGAACATCTACGAGAGCTCCAGCATGCAGGGTTATGCCTGGGAGCCGCTGGTCTGGCTTGACGCCGACTTCAACGTCTACCCGGGTGGCGCGGAGGCGTGGGAAACCTCGGAGGATGGTCTCACCTGGACGTTCCACCTGCGCAAGAACGCCAAGTGGAGCGATGGGACGCCGGTCACAGCCGACGACTGGGTTTTCTCCCTCCGTCGCATGCTGGACCCGGAGACGGCGAACCCGTACGGCTGGTTCTACTACAGCATCAAGAATGCCAGACCGATCCATCAGGGCGAGCTCCAGGATGTTACCCAACTCGGCGTGGAGGAGGTGGATGACTACACCATCACCATCACCACCGAACAGCCGATCCCCTACCTGCCGCTGATTCTGGGGTTTATTGCCACCATTGTCCCCAAGCACGTTGTTGAGGAAGTTGGCGACGCCTGGGCATCCAGTCCCGGGACAGCTGTGAGCAACGGCCCCTACATGGTGAGCAAATGGAACAAGGGGAAGAACGTAGTCTTCACCCTCAACCCATACTACAAAGGACCACACAAGGGCAAAGTCGAGAAGATCATCCTGAACATCATCCCGCAGACTGGCGCTCCAACGCTGCAGATGTACCAGGCGGATGAGATTGACCTGCTCGGGGTGAGTGGCGCAGACTTGATCGAGGCCCTAAACGACCCGAAGCTGAAGGATCAGGTGGACCAGTTCGCCTCTGCCGTCACCTTCTACGTGTTCTTCAACACCGACGAACCACCCTTCGATGACCTGAGGGTGCGCCAGGCCTTCAGCCACGCCATCGACCGCGAGGCCATCTCCCAGAATGTGATGCAAGGGCTGGAGATTCCCGCCTATTCAATGCTCCCGCCCGGCTTCCCCTGCAGCCAGGCCGACGATGCGGAGGTTCAGGACATTCAGGCTTATGACCCCGAACTGGCGCGGCGGTTGCTGGCCGAGGCCGGCTACCCCAATGGTGAGGGCTTCCCCACCCTTGAGCTCTGGACCCGCCAGAGACAGATCGTCACCGAGTCCGAAGCCATCCAGCGCATGCTGAAAGACAACCTCGGCGTCGAAGTTCAGCCCAGGGACGTAGAGCGCTCCTTCTACATGGACAAACTGCGCGCGCACGAAATCACCCTCGGACTCATCCAATGGGCACAGGACTACGCAGATCCGACCAATTTCCTCGACTGGTGGGCGACCCAGTCCCGCCACACCTGGAAGAACGAGCGCTTCAACGAGCTCGTTGACGAGGCCCGCAGCGAACTGGATCCGGAGAAGCGCTGCCAACTCTACCATGAGGCGGAGCGGATTCTCGTCGAGGACGTGGGTGCCGTCTTCGTCGGTCACCCCATTCAGGCTGTGCTGTTCAAGCCGTACGTCGGCGGTGTACGCGTGTCCAAGCAGGGTGCCCGCATCCCCTACCGGAAGCTGTGGACGGATATGTACATCAAGAGGCATTGATTGCTTAGGACGTGGTGCGTGAGATGGGCTGGACCAAGGGGCCTCGTAAAACGTAAAACGTGAAACTTAACGCAGCCTTTGGCCGCAACCAAACTGCGT
>JBHIAO010000233.1:0-9009 GCA_046758565.1 Anaerolineae bacterium | reverse complement strand
CGCAGGCCGGCTTCGCAATGGTAGGCGCGGTTTCTAACCGCCGGCCACCCATAAAGTATGATGAACTACTGTCCCCAGTGTGGTTCCAGATTAACAGCCGGCTTCGTGGCTGGGCGTGAGCGACCGATCTGCGAGGCCTGTGGCTTTGTGCACTATCGCAATCCAGCTCCCATCGTCCTGGTGAGCGCCACTCTGGATGGCAAGTTGCTCCAGGTACGACGTCTCATCGAGCCCCTCAAAGGCTACTGGGCCCCGCCGGGCGGGTACGTGGAGTACGATGAGACCGTCGAGGACGCGGTGGTGCGCGAAGTGAAAGAGGAGACAAATCTGGACGTCGCCATTGACGGGTTGCTGAACGTGTACTCAAAACCAGACACAGGTATCGTGTTCATCGCCTATCGCGGCCGGGTGATAGGCGGCAATCCTCGGGCTGGGGAGGACGCCGACGCCGTGGCGTTCTTCGGACCTGACGAGCTTCATGACCAGTCGGCTCCCGACGAGGGAACTGAGCTCGATCGGTGGTCGTTCCAGGTTATCAGCGACATTGTCAAGGCCTTTCAGAGAGGGGGCAGGACATGAGACTCGTTGTGGGCATCTCGGGTGCCAGTGGAGTCACCTCAAGTGACTAAGTTGGCCAGCCGACTCGTCACCTTCCTACGCGAGGGCGCGCCGGCGCTTCTGCTCACCGTCGGCGAGGACCGTTACGCTCACACAGCTATGACCTGGGCGGCGGCGCGGGATTCGCAGACGACACGAGGAGATGGAGGCGATGGAGCAAGCTGTGCTGGCTGAGTTGCGGGAATGGGAACCGTAGCCCTTCGAGGCAGAGTCATCACAGGCCACCGTGAGGGCGCTGCGTTCACGCAACTGCCGTGGGTGCGCACCCAATTCGGGGAGCGGCTAGGCATTGACCCGTTCCCCGGAACGCTGAATCTGTGGTTGGACGAGCCGGCGGAGCTGGAGAAGTGGAGTCGTCTCAAGGAGAATTCGGGCGTCAGGATAGAACCGGTCAGTCCTGACTTCTGTGAGGCAAAAGGCTTCCCGGCTATGGTGGTGAAGCCTGGTTCCCCGCTCAATTCTCAGGACTACAGCCAGCCGGCAGCCATTATCCTGCCAGACGTGTCAGGTTATCCCAACGCGCAGGTGGAGCTAATCGCGTCGGTGAGTCTCAGGGATACCCTCGGACTGCGGGACGGCGACATCCTGAGCGTTCACGTCGAGGTGGGAGGGGGTCGTGGGTGAGACGCTGCGCCAACAGGTCCTAAGCTATCTGCGGGACCACAACGTCATGACCCTCGCTACTGTTGGACCAGACGGACCCTGGGCAGCCGGCCTTTTCTACGTCAACGACGGGTTTGATCTCTACTGGCTCTCCGACCCCGATACTCGCCATTCGCAGGACATCGCCCACAACCCCCAGGCGGCAGTTGCGATCCACGAGAACTACCAGGACTGGCGGATCATCCAGGGCATCCAGATGGAGGGCACGGCTGAGCTGGTCGGGACGCTGGTCCAGGCTGTCCGACCGATGCGGCTTTACGTGGGCAAGTACCCCTTTCTTGGCGACCTACGCAATCCGCCGCCGGCCCTGGCCAAAGCGCTGGCCACCACACGAGTATACCGGCTCACGCCAACCCGAGTGTACTTCATCGACAACACCAAGGGATTGGGGCACCGGGACGAGGTGGAGTTGGCCGGCTAGTGCTCTGTCAGTCCTGTTGTAATGGGGTTGTAGTAACGACTTCAGTCGCCCCAACCAGGCACCTGAACCGCTAAACCGGTCACTGCGAGCCTCTCACTCCCGCTTGACAGAGCACTAGCCCAGATCTCGCAGCTTGTATCGCTGAATCTTGCCTGTCGCGGTCTTGGGTAGGTCCGACACGAACTCGATCCAGCGCGGGTACTTGTAAACGGCAATGCGGTCCTTGACGAACTGCTTGAGTTCGTCCGCCAGCTCGTCCGAAGGCGTGTGCTCCGGCTTGAGAACCACGTAGGCCTTGGTCTTGATCAGCTTGTCCGCGTCCTCGGCACCTACGACGCCGCACTCCAGCACCGCCGGATGCTCCATCAGGGTGTTCTCCACCTCCACCGGGGACACCCAGATGCCGCCTACCTTCAGCATGTCGTCGGAGCGACCCTGGTACCAGAAGTAGCCGTCCTCGTCCTGGCTGTACTTGTCTCCTGTCCGGATCCACTCGCCGATGATGGTGTCCTTGGTCTTTTGATGCTTGTTCCAGTAGAAGGCACAGATGGAGTCCCCCTTGATCAGCAGGTCACCTATTCCGCCCCGGGGCACATCATTCCCTTCTTCGTCCACGATGCGAGCCTCGTAGCCGGGGACGAGTTCGCCGCTGGAACCTGGCTTCACCCGCCCCTGACGGTTGGAGATGAAGATGTGGAGAATCTCTGTAGAGCCAATGCCGTCCAGGATCTCGACCCCGAAGCGCTCGTACCAGCGATTGTAGATGGCCGGCGGCAGTGCCTCGCCGGCCGACACACACAGCCGCAGGCTGCTGGTATCGAACCGCGTCTCGGCATCGGGCACGGCCAGCATGGCCGCGTACGCCGTAGGCACGCAGTAGAAGATGGTCGGCTTGTACTCCTGGATGATCTCGTAGAACGTCTCCGGGTCCGGCTTGCCCGGGTATAGCACGGTGGAAGCACCGATGCGGAACGGGAAGTAGAGAGCGTTGCCCAGCCCATAAGCGAAGAACAGCTTGGCCACCGAGAAGGTTCGGTCATCCTCCTCGATGCCCAACGTCGGCTCGGCGTACAGATCGGCGCAGTAGAGCATATCGTGCTGTAGGTGGACGGCTCCCTTGGGGAAACCAGTGGTGCCCGAGCTGTAGAGCCAGAAGCAGGCATCGTCCTTGCTCATTAGCTCGGCCTCCAGCGCGTCGGAGGCACTGTCCACCAATTCGTGGTAGGCCAACTGGTACGCGCTGCGCGGCTGACCGACGACCACGATCTGCTCAAGGTAGCGCAACTCGTCCCGAATCGGCTCGATCTGGTCCAGCAGGGGCTCGCTGACGATGAGCACCCGCGCCCGGCAATCGTTGAGAAGATACTCGTAGTCGGGAGGCTTGAGCAGAGTGTTGGTCGGAACGGGCACTGTGCCCACTTTGATGGCACCGAAGAAACTGAAGACAAATTCCGGACAATCCAGCAAGAGGAGCATCACCCGCTCCTCCATGCGCACACCCAGCTCCTTGAGTATGTTGCCGGTGCGGTTGGTCATGGCCAGGACGTCGTTGTAGGTGTAGGTAGAGCCATCACCTACATAATAGATAGCGGTCTTGTCACCACGTCCCCCCTCAACGTTGGCATCCACGAAATAGGTCGCTGCGTTCATGCGATCGGGCAATCTAACCACGGGTGCGGACATGATCTTCCTCCCTTTCCGGTTTTCTGTGCGTGACGGTCAACTACACCACCCTGGGTTCAAAGGGGATCTCATGAGGAACCGAGGCGAACTGACAAAGGAACTCTGGGCAACATATCTGGCTAACCTGGGCCAGCCAGGAATCTCTCAGCGCCTGGACGACCCGGGCTTCGTCAGTCAAGGTGTTGGCGTACTCATGATGATCTGGCCACTGGTGGACAAGCGCCACAGGTAGTCTAACACCTGGCCCGAATTACCCAAAGCACCTAAATCTCGACCGTTTATTGTGGCGATCAAACCGCCGGCATTTCCAGTCCGCAGCACAATGTCGCGCTTGGCTTTCCAGGTACGTTCATCGCCGGGGATGAGAGTACCTTCAAAGACGGTCTCTCCGTCCAGCACAACGCGAAGCCACGACCGTGCCGTGGCTCTCAGACCCAAGGTCAGTTCCTGAGAGCGCGTTGGCCGAGGCGTCCGGGTCGCAGTGGGCCGGCGGGTGCGCGTCACCGTGGGCGTTGGCGATGCGGGCGGCGGTGGAGGTGATGTAGGTGTCGCCGTTGCCATCCTCGTCGGCGTGGCCGTCGCTTGGGAATAGCCGGCTGCGACAACGGGGGTTTCAACTGGCACAAGCTCCGACACTGCAACAGCCGTCGGGGTCGGTCCGGCCGGTCTCATCGCAAGGGGCGCAACGTACTGCCGGTAGACCAGGACGAGGATGATACCGACGGCTATGAGCATCAGCACGCCGGCGATGAGTTCCCAATTTATGGGTGAGCTTGGTGTGAGCGGTTCAGAAATAATGTTAGGTTCTGTAGGTTGTGCGGGCTGTCCGATGCCGTTCTGATAGGCGATCAGCACTTCCTCGGGGTCCAGGCCAAGGTAGTTTGCGTAGCTGCGTAGGAAACCGCGGACGTAGACGCCTGGTGGTAACAGACCATAGTCAGCTTCCTCCAGTGCCCGCAAATACTTGAGGCGAATTCTTGTTGCGTCTTCCGCTTCAGCCAGCGAGATGCCTCTAGATTCTCGGGCATCCCGCAGCATCTGGCCAAGCTCGGTCATGAATCGGTCCTCCTTAAATCCCCTGTGGGGTAGAGAAAAACTATAGCGGGAGTGCAGGCGAAAGTCAAACAATCGGCGCGTGTACTGCGCAGTGAGGTTCTTTTGTTAAATATTGAACACATATGGTATAATTCACCGGCTTTCGGCGATCATCTATGGAACATCGGAATTCCAGCATGAGCTATCATAGCACGGGAGGGTCATCCTCTCCCCTGTGGCATAGGGCCTTTTTTTCGCTCCTGTTCCTGGCGTACATCGCCGGCGGACTGTATTTCGGATATCTGTTCGTCGGGACAATGCGCGCCTTGTTTGCAGACCCGTCCGTGCCGGCGGTGCAGACGGTTGCGAAAGTCCTGCCCAGACAGAAGCCCCGTAATTCGAATCCACCTCAAGACACTTCTCTGACGCCTGACAAGGCTCCTACGCCCACTTGGGACCAGGGCCGCGTCAATATCTTGCTTCTCGGCGTGGATCAACGGTCGTGTGAGGAGACCGGCGGTGCCTGGCGAACGGATACCATGATTCTCGTCAGTCTTGATCCCGAAACGAAGACAGCATCGATGTTATCTTTGCCACGGGATCTGTGGGTCGAGGTTCCAACCGTGGGTCCCAATCGACTCAACGCGGCCCACTTCTTCGGTGAGGCATTCGACTATCCCGGGGGCGGGCCGGCCCTGGCCAAGCGCACGATCCAGGAAAACCTTGCAGTTCCAGTGCATTACTACATCCGCATTAACTTTGACGGATTTCGAAAGGTGATCGATGCATTGGGTGGCGTCGAACTTGACGTGCAGGAACCGATTTGGGATGACCGTTACCCTACAGACGACTGTCAATACCAAATAGTTCAATTTGACGCCGGGCAATACCACATGGACGGTGACCAGGCGCTGAAGTATGCGCGGTCGCGCCACTATAGCAGTGATTTTGATCGCGCACGCCGGCAGCAACAGGTACTGTTCGCCATATATGACAAGGCGACGAGCATCCGTGTAATTCCACGACTCCCTGAGTTGTGGGCCACTAAGGGTAAAGCTGTCCAGACGGATTTATCTCTGATCGAAGTCATCAAGTTAGCACACCTGGGCATGCAAATCGATCGTGATCAGATTCATCGCGGCGTTATCGATGAGTCGATGACCTACAATATGACAACCGACCAAGGTTGGCAGGTCCTGGACTGGGATCGCCAGAAGGTCGGCGCGCTTGTTGAGGAGCTATTTGGTATCTCCGACAGTTTGTCGGAACGACAGATCTCGAACTGATTGCCGCTACATCCTCCATCGTCCAGCACCGCCTGCGAGCAACCCTGGTTGAGCCGGCTACTCGATACGCAAAGGCCGGGTGAGCTCCCGTGAGTTCTCCAAAGCGGTGTGTTGTCTTTAACGAACCGGCGTAGGTTGTCGTTAGGGAACAGGCTGTGCTTCTCGCCTCGCCCTACTGTCCACACACCTCATTCCCCCACTATCTGCACCACTAGTTCGCGATGCCGTGCCCGATTGTCGAAATCGCACAACACGATCTGCTGCCAGGTGCCCAGGGTCAGCCGGCCATCGACAAAGGGAATCGTCAGGGACGGGCCGAGGAGGGCAGCCCGGATGTGCGAGTGCCCGTTGCCGTCCCCCCACCGCAAATTGTGCGCATAGTCGCGGCCAGGTGGGGCGATCTCGTCCAGCAGTCGGTTCAGATCTGCCAGACAGCCGGACTCGTATTCGATGGTAGTCAGTGCGCTCGTCGAACTGGGGGTGAAGACTGCCACTGTGCCGGCGCGGAGCCCAGATTGCTGCACCGCACTAGCGACCTGGCGCGTAACGTCGTGGACGTCGCCATGTCCTTTGGTCTCGAGCTTGATACGCTGAGTCGTAACCATGCGCTACTCCTGTTCGGGATGCATCAGCCCTCGGTTCTGTGGGCATATCGGGGCACTTGACAGAATCAGGTTGAATGATACAATAATAGTTACTACAGGCAAAGGAGGCAAGGGTAGCCGGGAACGCTCCATCAACATTATTCTTCACTGCGGAAAATGGGCCTTTCGGCCACGCATGTGGCGGGCTGGGCAGCAATTCTAGCACACAACTTACGGTGAAGGCAAAGCAATGGAGCTTTGTATGATTCAGCACCGAGCTGGACGGAGGGGCATAACGCTCCCATATACCGAACGTCTTAATGTAGTAGGCTGCCCGTGGCACTACCGTAGGCTTCGTAATGCCCTTTGGTCAAGCCCCAGCGCCCGAATGCTAGCACCTTAACTATATCACATTGAACATGCCTGGTAAGAACTGTTATCCTTCCGAGGCGGTCAATGTGACGTGGTCGTGATACTGTCACCGTACAATTATCGTTGATATTCCCACTCGGCGGATCGTGAGCACTTCTCGGCGCCATTACGTACTTCGCTGGACCATGAACCTAGGCCACCAAGCAAGGATAAGAGCCAAATCATGATAGGTAAACCTCGCACCATAATCTTGATCGTGGCATTCAGCGTCTGCGCCCTCGCATTGATTCATGCTTCTGGCATAGCTACGGAACGTGATGGTGTTGCCGGCCAGGCCCACTCGATGTGGCAGCAGGTGATGGCCTATCCTGCGCCGGCCAAACCGACAGAGCCCCCTAAGCCAGCACCCATTCTGCCACAACCCACCGAACCCCCAGAGCCGGCTCCTGTACTCCCACAACCAATTGAGCCGCCGTCATCGTATCCGCCGCCGTACGGATCTTCTCCGACGGCTGCGCCCCCCTCTGCCTTGCAGCCGACGGAGACGGTTACAGCCACACCGGTTCCACCTACTGCGACGCTCGAGCCAACGGCCACGGCTCCGCCCACGGCGACCCCTCTGCCGACGGAGACGCCCAGGCCCCCGTGCAACAGACTCGATCCTGACAGCATGTGCCAGGCAAACATCTCGGTATTCGTGTTTGTGGACCGGGTCGAGCGTGGGGGATGCGATACGTTCTTCAACAACGGGACTGACTGGCCTCTGCCGGGTGCGCGAGTCACGTTCATCAGGCCTGATGGTGGTCGAGAACAGAAGGTTACTGGGGCTCTTGGATACCTGCACTTCTCAAGAAACGTCAACTTCCTTCCGGGGGATGAGGCGTTCTTTGAGGTTGAATACCCCACCGAGTATAGGAGTTTCACACTTTTTCCGTGTCCCAACAGTCCCGTTAGAAAGCGAATCACACGCGAGAACTTTGGTTCCCTCCGATCGGCGCTGCTCGTGTTCCGTGCGAAGCTGCTGTTGCCCACAGCTACGCCAACCAACACGCCAACCATTACCCCGACGCCTACAAACACACCTACGAATACCCCGACGAACACGCCTACGAATACGCCTACAAATACTGCGACGCCCACGAACACCTCTACGTCGACACCGACAGATACACCTACGACAACGGCAACACCAACACCAACGAACACAGCGACGGCGACGCCCAGCAATACGCCAACGGTCACGCCAACGCCGACCAACACATCGACGCCGACAGATACACCTACAAGTACGCTGACACCAACGCCCACCCATACGCCAACGGTCACACCAACACGTACTCACACAGCTACTGCCAGCGCTACGCCCACAACTACCCCGACGGCGACTCAATCGAGTACACCTACAGCAACGGCTACGCCAACGGCCCCCCCAACGATCTTCTGCATACCTGGGTCGGGCCAAGTGGCTTTCTACGATGACTTCGATTCGCCAGTATTGAGACCGGGTTGGTCGTTTGTGCGGGAAGACCCCACTCATTGGAGTCTGACTGCACGGTCAGACTACATGCGAATCCTGACTCAGGAGGGAGCCATGTTCCAGGACGTGGCTACGGCGCGAAACCTCCTGTTGCGCCCGTTCGTTGGCGATATGGACAGAATTTGGACACATGTGGAGATCCATCCGCTCGCCAATTTCCACCAGGGTGGCATCCTGGTCCATCAGGATGACAATAACTTCCTGCGGCTCACGCGTACTTTCGCGTTTGGTCAACGGGTCTTCTTTGTATGGCAACAAGACGGCGAGGTACAGGCTCACTTTGTCGCTGTGGACGCCAATGTTCTCGAGCTGCGCATAGTGAAGGTGGATCGTACATATATCGGATACTATCGAACCGGTGCTGATCTTGTTGAAGTCGGCCGATTCGAGAACGTCAATTTCAGCAACCCGCGTGTCGGCCTGGGTGCGTGGAACGGCAAAGACACTGGTGCTCCAGAGATACCAGTTGATTTCCAGGATTTCTGTCTGCTATCCCAGGTGCAGCCACCCACCGACACGCCCACGCCGACGGCTACGGGAACTGTCACGGCAACGCCCACAAATACTGCTACTGCGACGAACACCCCAACCACAACTGTCACCGTGACGGCGACACCCACCGGCACACTGACGGTGACCAACACGCCGACAGCGACGGCCACAGCGACCGAAACGGCGACCGCTACCGCGACGGCGACACCCACCGGTACGCTGACAGTGACGAACACGCCGACGGCGACAACCACGGCGACCGAAACGGCAACCGTTACCGCGACGGTGACACCCACCGGCACGCTGACGGTGACGAAC
>JBHIAO010000232.1:0-9012 GCA_046758565.1 Anaerolineae bacterium | reverse complement strand
CCGGCAACGTCCCACCATTCCTGGACGACATCCCAGTAGAAATGCGAGACGACTTGCATCCTCTGCAACAGTTGGGCGATGATGAGCTGTGGGCCGTGGCGCAGAGCACCGTCCCGCTAGACCAATGGCGCCGGCACGAACAACTTCTGCAAAAGAACGCCGACGGTGTGCTGAATGAAGAGGAGCGGCGCGAGCTGGATCGCCTCCGCACAGAGACCGACCGGTTGGTACTCTGTCGATCATTTGCGTTGGCGCTTCTGAAGTGGCGCGGACACGCCATCCCAACATCAGAGAAGCCACCACCACAGCATGCGCCGACGTAGGCCGATCCCCGGACGTCTGCGTCAAGCAGTCGCTGAGCGTGCTGGTCACCGTTGTAGCTATTGTCGCAGCCCCGAAATGGTCGGTGTGCCGATGGCCATCGACCATATCATTCCTCTGAAGGTAGGTGGAAGTTCCGATTTTGACAACCTCTGTCTGGCATGCTATCGCTGTAATGAGTTCAAAGGAGCCAAAACCGAAGCCCCTGATCCCTCGACCGGCGAACTGACACCCCTCTTCGACCCTGCCACCCAGCAATGGTACGATCATTTCACCTGGAGTGAGGATGGTCTTCTCATCATCGGCAAGACCCCCTCTGCACGAGCAACAATCGAAGCGCTGCGGCTAAACAGCGATTGGATTGTCCAGGCGAGGCGAATCTGGATTCGGGCTGGCCTGCATCCGCCGTTGGAGTAGCACTGCACGTTCAACGTGTCAATCCCCTCCGCTCCAGCTCTTCCTGGGCCTGTTCTACCAGGTCCACTCCTTCTTGATCGCGGATCCATTCCACCAAGTCGACCATGCCGTCTTCGAAGCTGACCCGGGGCTCGAAGCCCAGGGTCTGGCGGATGCGAGTGATGTCGGCGTAGCAGTGGCGGATGTCGCCGGCCCGGAACTGCCCTACGATCTCAGGTTCGATGTCGAGGCCCAGGCCGGCCGCCAGGGTATGGGCTACGTCCAGCACGGTGCGAGGCCGGCCCGTGCCCACGTTGAATACGCCGTAGTTGGCCTCGTCCCGCTCCAAGGCCAGAAGGTTGGTCCGCACGATGTCGCTCACGTGGACAAAGTCTCGGCTTTGAAGGCCATCCTCGAAGACCAGAGGCGGATTGCCGTTGAGAAGCCGGCTGCTGAAAATAGCCGCCACGCCGGTGTAGGGATTGCTTAGTGCCTGCCGCGGCCCGTATACGTTGAAGTAGCGCAAGGCCACCGTCGGAATATCGTACGCTCGACCGATGGCCAGGCACATCAACTCCTGGTCCATCTTGGAGATGGCGTAGATAGAGGTCGGGAGGAGAGGTTTGTCTTCGGGGGTGGGGAGGGGTTTCAGTGTGAGGCCGCAGGGTGTATTGCGTACTGCGTACTGCGTACTGCGTATTGTGTTGTTCGTCAGTGGGCAGCGGACTTCCCAGTCTCGGGCTGCCAGTTGCTCCGTTGGACGCAGTTCTGGGTAGACTACGCCGTGGACCGGGCACTCGTAGGCTCCTTCGCCGTAGATAGACATGGACGAGGCGACGATGAGCTTCTGGACGGTGTGCGGTTCGTTGGCCAGCAGCTCCAGGAGCACGCCCGTGCCGCCCGTGTTGGCGTCCACATAGCGCGTGATCTCGTACATTGACTGGCCGACGCCGACCTCAGCCGCCTGGTGGAACACGACCTCTACGCCCTGCAGTGCCTCGCCCAGGGAATTGGCGCTACAGACATCACCATAGATGAACTCGGCTTTTGGGTTGAGGTACGCCGGCGATCGTCCGCGACGCCCTGAGCCTGTCGAAGGGTCGTCCGTCATCCGTCGTCCGTGTACCTGCGGCACCAAGCTGTCGAACACACGAACATCGTGTCCTTCGACGATGAGTGCATCCACCAGGTGGGAGCCAATAAAGCCGGCCCCACCGGTCACCAGTATTCTCATATGTTAACCATCTCCTGTCTGATTCAGTCGCTTCTGAAGAAACCCGAGGCTGTAGTAAGCCAGCCGGCGCACACCCCCGTGTCGGCAGTGATACAATGCTTCGCGGAGGAGTTTCCGCAGGCCCTTGTTCGCGACGGGGACTTCGATGACCAGCGCCGGCTGTGACCCGAGGGCCGGCAACTCGATGGGGGCACGTTGCCACGGCGAGCGGCAGAACGCGTCCAGGGGCTCGATGGCCCGATCCCAGGTCAATCGCTCTCGCACCAGGGTTTGAGCGTTTTCGCCACGCCGGCGCACCTCTTCAGGGCACGTGAGGGCCTCCTCAACCGCCTGGCGGATAGCTTTCCGATCCTCCGGATCGACGATCCAGCCGGCCTGGTATTCCTCGATGTGGCCTGACAGCTCGGCGTAGTCGTGGTGGATCACTGGTAGGCCACACCACAGATACTCGACAGTGCGTGTGGTGAACGCCAGCTCGCGCTCTGGGTTGCGCCCCATGACGTCCAGCGCCACATGAGCGCGGCGGTATTCGTCGATGAGACGCGCATGTTCCACCATGCCTTCCAGCCGCGCCCTCGGGCTGCGACGTAAGCGGACCTCCAGGGCGTCGAAGCGCTCCAGGTTGCCGATCTGGTCGGCGTACCCCGGATGCCGGCCCCCGAAGAACTTGAGCGTGCCCCGGTTGAGCTCGGCGATTGTCTCGATGAGAATTTCCAGGCCGTTGAACGGGTCCTGCCACGGCAGGAACACGCCTCCGTACACAAAGGTCGGCTCGGCAGCGGACCATTCGTGGTTCGGTAGCTCGGGCGATAGCGACACCGGGACTGAGGCAATCACGTCTTCGGAAAGGTCGATGCCGGCGGCCAGGAGCCAGCTCAGGAAGTATAGTCGCTGCTTCTCGCCGGCGCAGACGAAGAAGTCGGCTTTGCGGATGGCAGTGATTTTCTCATGCACGTTGGCCGGGCGCCGGCTGTACCCCTGCATCTCCCTCTCCAGCAGATGAGGTCCGTGGAAGTCCAGTACGGTGGGAATGTCCAGCTTCTGCTGAATGTGCATGGTCGGCCAGTGGCAGAACACAGCAATATTCGGTCTGGTCTTCTGAACTACCTGGCTGAGCCCGCTCGGATCCCAGGCGTAGTTAGCGATATCCTTGGGAACCTGCTGGCCTTTGTCCAGGTATAGGGCCGGCATTGAGAAAATCACTTCATGGCCCCGACTCTCCAGCCCCTTGCCCAATCCCCAGGAACGCAGTCCAGCCCCCGTGGTAGGGAAGCCAGGTAGGGGAAGGACATCACTACTCACCACGAGTACTCGTTTGAGGGACAAATGCTTACCTCCGCAAGCGGTGCCGCAAGACCCCCCGCGTTTCTTTGAGTAGCGTTCGCATCCCGCCACGCTGATAGTGATGCCAAGCTTCTCCGAAGAGCTCGCCGAGGGATGTCTGACGCGTCCTGGTTTGTTGCGAAGCCGACGGCTCCCTTGTCATAGTTGGTAGCCGGCAGAACTGGTCTAAAGGCTCGATGATCTCTTCCACGGACCCATCTATGGATAGGTCGAATGGACACTCGGGAAGGATTGGGCGCACCTGCTCCTCGTTGCGCGGGTAGAAGACCGTTGGGACCGGGTAGCTGGCCAATTCCTCCAGCCCGCCAACCCCGCAGGCTACCACGACGTCGGGAGAGATTCGCTGAACCAGGTGTACCAGAGACTGGTTATCCCAAAGTGGTTCGCCATCCCCGGCCAGAGCTGACCAGTCTGATCCGGCTTCCTGAGGCGCAGCCAATAGGACTTCATGCCCTCGGTTCTTCAGGGCCTGGCGCAGTTGCCAGGGCCGGTCGTCGTCTCCAAGGGACTCATCTCTATTGGCCAGTGGCTCAGAGCTAACCATCAGCACCCTACGCCGGAGACCTTCGAACAACTGACCTATGCCGAATTCCTGGGCCAGCATATACTGGCTGGCAACGTACTCTGTCGTGACAGGTGGGATTGGACGGAAAGGTTGTCCGAATAGCTCGAAGATCTCGGCGTCAGGTCGACGCCGTCGCTTCTGGACGCATTCTCGCTTCCGCATGAGCGCCGGAAAGTTGTCGATAACCTCATTGAGTGCCACCAGTGGGGCCAGGGAAAGTTTGCTCACTGACTCGGCATCGCTGGTGGTGGTCTTGGCACCGGTGATGTGATACGGCGTGAAGTCCACGCCGTCTATCTCCATGTATTCTTTCATCCGCTTCGCAGCCAGCAAGAAAGCTGCCGGCAGTATCTTGTTCAACGTTTCCTGGCTGTAGTTCTTAATGATGGTATACAGGGCGTTGCGTTCGTAGAGGACAGCCTTGCGGTAATCGAAGACCCGATTCATTGTGGCATGCTGGTGGTGATAAGTGATGGCTGTGGGGACCAGTATCACCTGACAGCCCATCAACCACAGCCGCCAGCCCAGGTCAACGTCTTCGAAGTAGATAAAATAGTCTTCGTCAAAGCCACCCGTCTCCAGGAAAACTTCGCGGTCGATGAGCATTGAGCCGCCACATGGAAACAAGATTGGCTCCTCTCGTTCCCCACCAATGTTTTTCCGGCCGAGACCCTTCTGATGACCATGGCCGTAGAAGTTCATCACACCCTTCACGAAATCTATGACCTTGCCTTCCCAGTCTACGATCTTGGAGGCCGCGCAGACCACGCTTTTGTCACGCAGGGTGGGCCGCACCAATTCTCTCGCCCAGGCTTCATCAACGCGGGTGTCATTATTGAGGAAAGCGACGTACTCTCCTCGTGCCGCCTCGGCACCAATGTTATTACCCTTGGCGAAGCCGACGTTGCTCTGGTTCTGTATGATGCGCACCTCTGGAAAGTGCTTCGCCATGAAGCCTATTGAGCCGTCGGTCGAGGCATTGTCCACCAGGATGAGTTCGAGCCTCTCTTGCGGGTAGTCCAATTTCTGCAGGGAGCGGAAGCAGGCCTCTAGATGCTGGCGACCGTTGTAGTTCAGAACCACCACGCTGATCAAAGGAGATTCCCTCACGACGGGATCTCCTCCGGCTTCCGCGCCGTGGCGTAGGCCTCGAAGGGCCGGTCGAGTTGTTGCATCGTCGCAAGAAACTGAGCCAGACTGTGGTCGAGCGCGGTATTTGTTCGGTTGAACTCCTGGTTGATTTCACCAAATCCGCGATTGATCTCGGTCATGAAATGATCCAGGTAAGGTTGGACGATGAGCTTGACCAGGAACATCTTGCCGTGCCAGATGAGCCGGCGCAGCGGGTTGGCCGGTTTTGGCAACTTAGGCTCGTAGCTGATTGGGGTGATGGTCGGCTGTGAATCGGTCTGCTGGTTTTGTTGAGTCGTCAGAGTGTGCAGGATATCGCCACAGAGGGGATGTGGCTGTGTCGGATTCTCCCCCGACTCAGGCTCGGCGAAGCCGGCGAACTCCAAGAAGAAGCACAGCAGGCGCGGATGATAGAACGTCACATGTCCGAAGTGGATGTAGAACATCTCCAGGTGCGAGAAGAGTCCACGCACGTTCGGCGTGGTCAGCACTATAACGCCACCGGGCTTCAGCACGCGATACGAGCGGCGGATCAATTCGATGACCGTCTCGTAGGGCAGGTGCTCGACGAGATGAGCCGAGAAGACTCCGTCGAAGCTCTCGGCATCTGCCTCGGCCAGATAGGTCAGCGCGTCTTGATAGACGACGTTGATGCCGCGTTCCCATGCCGCCTCGCAGCATTGCCGGTCGAAATCCACGCCGATGGCTTGGATCCCGTGCTCTGTCAGGAGTTCGACGAAGTTCCCTTCGCCGCATCCGAGATCGACAATCGTCTTACAGTCTTCGAAAAAACGCAGATAGAAGCTTTGATACGCCTTTTGGTCTTCAGGGACCACGGGCAACCAACGGAGGAAGGCGTGGTCCAGGCCCTCAATCGGATTTCGGATTTCGAATTTCGGATTTCGAATTTCAGGCTTCATCCGTCACTCCGGATGACTAACAGGACGCTCGGATTCCGGACTTCGGAATGAACAATCCGAAATCCGAAATCCGAAATCCGAAATCCGATTGAGGTGCTCCCAGCGGCTGGGGATGTAGAAGGCTCCAAGCTCTTCTTTGACCTGGCCCCGCTGAACGCGAAAGGTGTACATGCGGTGGTGATGGTCGTAGGGATGCACGCATGCGTTGTCGTAGCACGTGGCTGAGAACTGGTAGATGCCCTCCAGCAGGTGCAGCGCCTCGATGACGTAGTGAATCTCGCCTTCGCCTTCGACGTAGTCGATGGGGTAGCCAGCCACTTTGGTGTTTGGGCCGTTTACGTGCAACCCGTCGCTGCGGTGGATCGCGACGCCGAAGACCGGATTGTCGATGCGCTCGTGCGCGCGGTACCGGATACAGGCCATCATCGGCTCCCCGGTCCGGAAGACGTGTCGCTCGGCGCCGGCCGCATCCCGAAAGCGTACGCCGATGATCTCCACCTCGCCCGAGCCCCAACGTTCGCCGGTGCCTTCGCCGTGCTGCACTGCCAGCCGCTCTTCCTCTTTGGCCGCCACGCTGCCGCGATACAGATCGATCACCTGCTCGGTGGGTCCGAGCCTGCACATTTCGCCGTTCTGCAGCCAGAGTGCTCGGTCGCACAGTTCGCGGACCGCGTCCAGGCTGTGAGAGACAAAGATGATGGTGACGTTCTGACTCCGCAATTCGCTGATCTTCTCCAAGCACTTCATCTGGAACGACTCATCGCCGACAGCCAGCACCTCATCAATGAGGAGCACATCGGGTTCAACGTGGATGGCCACCGCGAAGCCTAAGCGCATGGCCATGCCCGACGAGTAATGTTTCACCGGTATGTCGATGAAGCGTTCCAGCTCCGAGAAACGGACAATCTCGTCGAAGCAGGTGTTCATTTCGCGCCGGCTGAGACCCAGGAGCGAGCCGTTGAGATAGATGTTTTCACGGCCAGTGAGGTCGGGGTGAAAGCCAGCCCCCAGCTCCAACAGGGCCGACAGCCGGCCATTGACGCCGATATTCCCCTCGGTGGGCTCCAAGATGCGGCTGATGAGTTTCAATATCGTGCTTTTGCCGGAGCCGTTCGGCCCGACGAGCCCCAGCGCCTCGCCGCGCTCCACCGTGAAACTAACATCCCGAACAGCCCACAGCTCTTCCCGCCGGCCATCATCGCGAAACAGGCCGACGGCTACTTCCTGGAACGACCGCGGTCGCTCGTGGTGGATCACGAACTTCTTGGACACGTTTTCGAAGTGGATGGCCGGCTGTGTCATCGTGTCGGTCATTCGAAGTATGCTCTCGGTATGGGCGAGGCATGGGAGACTGTAAGAGGACTTCTAGACATCGGTTGTTTACCATTGCCATTCTACCAAAAGTGAATGTGTCTGTCAATCTGATGGAGCCAGGGGATGACGCAATGAGTCTCCTCGCTCTGGCATGGCCACATATGACCCACCACCCGACTTATTACGCTCTCTAACGGGTATACCGCAAAACTGTCAGCGAAGCGTAGGGCGAGATGCCATCTCGCCCTACGTTGTAATTGTCGCACGATCTTCTGTGTGGTATAATCTAATGGCCGAGCGAGAGTAGCTCCACCTCAGATCGCCGACCTAGCCCTCGCCCGCTGCTGTGTCCAGGCACATTGTTCCCCTGATGCAGAAGTGAGGGTTTGTGTGATCAGCCCGAAATCCGTTGTCTCAAGCCCACTTAAGGGCATGCCAAGTGCTGTTTAGGGAGGAGAATCATGTTTAAGCAGCGCCGAATGTGGATATTGACCTCAATGCTGTCTCTGTGCTTGCTCCTGGCGTCGGCCTTTAGTGTAGCTGGGGCGCCGTTATTAGCTCCCATCGTTGATCACTTAGATGGCCTTGGGAGACGGTCAGTAACTGCCCCTTCTCATCGAAGTCATGAGTCGTCGTCGGCTATGACGTTGCAGAAGTCAAACTTGCAGCAAAGCTGGCAACTCCGCTATTTTGAGAACTTCAGCGACCCAAATAGTGGGTGGCCCGTCGATGACAACCCTGATCGAGAGTACTCTTACTACAATGGGGAATACCGTATCTTTGTAAAGAGTGACAACTATTGGGCCATGGTCCGAGCTGGGCCGAAGCTGAGCGATGCGGCCGTTGAGGTAGAGGCGCGCTTTGCTACGAACATCTATGGCACCTACAGACTCCTCTTCGGCATAAGTGATGACTGGTCGCAGATCTATACCTTCGAGGTCGACGAAAGAAGCAACTATCGACTCTGGAAATGGGACTGGTTCCAGGAACGATGGACGTTAGTCAGAGGGCCGACTCATTCCGAACATATCAGGCCTCGCCAGGAGCTCAATCGGCTCAGAGCGGAACGCGTGGGCAATGACGTGAGTTTCTATGCCAATGGCAACTTCGTGACAACGGAGCGACTGCCTGCCCTTGCGGGAGAGCGGCGCATGGGAATTATCGCCTGGTCCCAAAGTACGCCGAACATGGATGTTCGTTTCGACAACTTCAAGATCTTTGCACGTGTTGAAGCGTCCCCAACGCCCATAAGCACTCAGGAACCAACAGCGACCCCGACCACGCCCATCGCAACCTCAACTCCAACCCCTACAGCCACAGGGATCCCAACAGGACAACCAACACCAACGGCCACAGAGGTGAGTCCAGGAGAACCACTCTACGAAGATGACTTCAGTAGTCCCGCCAGCGGATGGTGCGTAGCTGATAACGACGACTATGAGATGGGCTATCTGGGCGGTGAGTACCGTATACTGGTCAAGACCGAGAATTTGAGCGCCTGGTGCCCGGCAAAGGTGTCGTTCACCGATTTTGACGCTCAGGTGCAAGCCAGACATGTAGGTGCAGAACGGGCTAAAGCTTACGGTCTGCTCTTTTGCTACCAAGACAGTGACAACTTCTACGATTTCGATGTGCTGCCCAACGCCGGATCGTATGCTCTTTGGAAGCGGGTGAATGCCGAGTGGGTTTCTCTTGTGAGTGCGACCGAATCTCAAGCCGTCCATCGCGGTGACGCCCCTAACCTCTTGCGGGTTGTCGTGCAGGGTTCGGAGATCAATCTATACATC
>JBHIAO010000231.1:0-9016 GCA_046758565.1 Anaerolineae bacterium | reverse complement strand
ATATGCGCTTGAAATGTGCTCAGGTATGCCGTGTCGGAGGATGGTGTTACCTGGCGGGAGACGTGCTAACGGGCAGGGAGTGAAGGGTGAAGCCCCGCCATGACACCTCACGCGTCACGTTTTCACGCTTCACGCTGACATCTTTTCTTCAGCCCCGGCCGCCGGCTGGGCCGGCACTTCCTCAAACGACACTTCCACTGTATCCACCCGCTTGTACTCTCTCATTGGTACAGCCTCGTCCCTGGCCCGCAGCGCCGCGAAGTGCGCCTGCAACGCCTGGGTGATCTCCGCCTTGACCGCCTCCACCGTCTCTCCCTGAGCAGTGACCTCGGGGAAGCTGAGAGCATAGGCGTGGTAAACGCCGTTCCTGTACTCGATCACGACGTAGTAGGTCCAGGGTGCCGTCCGTGCCTGTTGCATACGCTGGTATTCGGCTTTTACCGTTCTCGGGTCGCTTACCTCTTCCGGTTCATCGGGAAGACCCAGAGCTCGCCGTCTTTCCCTCTCGCGGCGAATCATCTCAAAGAGGGAACGGTCATCCTTTACGCCCAACTGTTGATTCACGGTCGATACTCCTCTACCAGGTCATCGAAGACGATCCCTTCATAGAAGCACAGATCGAATTGTTGACACAGGTCTATGTTAGTGTAACGTATGGCTCTTGAAAGGGACATACCCTGGCCCAAATACCCGAGAGCTTGTTCCTCAAAATCTGTAACACACAGTCGGCGGTCCACGTGTAGCGGTGTCCTATCGGTCCTCAACAAAGCATATACATTCCTACCGCTTTGGATCAGCGAGAGCATTTCTCCACTGTTGATCGCATCGGCAATGTCTACCCCACTGAAGGCGATTCCCGTCATGCCGTTGAGCGCGGAGTGAGTATGGAAGGTACCCACGAAGGTGTCCTCAGTGGAGTGATTAAGGGCCACATACCCCATCGTTCCCTGTACAATGTTGATCAGCTTGAGATGATCTTCTCGGTCAAGAATCAGAGTCCCACCCCACTCGCTCACCTGTCCATCAGCGATGTGTGCGATGCTGCGCTGCCACAGCTCGTCCATCTGGCGCCACAGGTTGGCCGGCAGGCTAATCTCCTCCGGCAAATCACGCCAAGACAGCCGACCGCGCAGGAATTCGATGAGGGACTTGGTCTTGATGGTCAACTTGGGTCTCGATCCAGATACTGCTGTGACTGTATACAGCAATTATATCTCACCAGGCCCCTGTGGACAAGTGTTCAGTGTTGGCGCGTTACGTGGGGGCAAAGTATTTGACCTTTACTTGCCCCCCCGCCCGATTCGTGATATTATACCTGCCGGCGAGAATCTCCCTTGACCACCCGCCTGCAGGATTTCATTAGAGTATGGCCAAAACGCCGTAGCAGAGGAAACACGATGATCAAACGTCATCTTCTTCGTTCCCTCAAACTTTCCCTTCCCGTCTGTCTCCTTCTTGTGCTGGTGGCCTTCCCTACCACTGCGCTGGCCCATGGCGACGGTGGACGCGAGGCCTCAGCCATTGCGGGGCCGGCTGCGTGGGGTTTCCTCGGCTTCGGCGCGCTCGTCATTGGTGCCGTGTCAGTGATACTCTTCACCGGCAGACCTGACCGGCGCTCAGCAGTAAGGGCAGCCAACTTTGGCAAACTTACAGGTTTCGGCGGCTACATCGCCAAAATGCGCCTCTTTAGCCGCAACGCGCGACTGTTTATGGTCCACGTCGTGGGGATGGACGTAATCTACGGGACGTGGCATGTACTGTTCAATCTTTATCTACTTGCGGTCGGGTTCGATGTGGCTTTCATCGGTCTGCGGATTCTGCTCAGTTCGGCTGCTGCAGCAGTCGCCTCGATCCCAGCCGGTATGATCTCCGATCGGATCGGGCGCAAGTTGTCATTCATTCTCGGTGACGGCGTCGGCGCGGCCATGTCCTTGATTGCGATTTCAACCACCAACCCCACACTCCTACTGGGAACGGCAGTCGTCGGTGGCATATTTGCGGCACTGCATGGTGTCGCGGAACCTGCATTCATGGCCGAGAACTCAGAGAGCTTCGAGCGCGTGCACCTGTTCAGCGTCTCCGACGGGACGCGCACAGCCGCGGCGATTATCGGCTCAGCGTTGGCCGGGCTGGTACCCCTGGTCTTCGCGGGGGTAGACCAATCGGCCAGGGTCGAGCTATATCGCCTGGTAGCGTACATTGGCATCGGCGGATGGTTCGCGTCACTCATCCCGGCGATCATGCTGCGCCGGACGGCCACGGTACGGGCCACAAATCATGCGCGCGGAAGACGCGTTTTTGCCAATGTGAAGCATCCCGGCCGTATCTGGCGGCTCACGGCGCCGGAGGTGCTCATCGGCTTCGGCGCCGGGTTTGCCCTGCCGTTAATGAACGTGTTCTTCAATCGCGGCCTCGACAGCCCGGAGGTGGAAATCGGTGCAACTTTTGCGGCCGGGCAGGCATTTCTCGTCGTGGGGTCGTTCCTTGCACCGCTTGTCGCCGTGCGGCTGGGAAAAGTGAACTCGGTCGTGTTCACTCGGATGGCATCGATCCCCTTCATTCTGCTCATTGCCTTTTCGCCAGACGTCGGCAGCGTGATCGGCTCGGTGCTCACGGTGGCGGGGTTGGCCTACGTTGCGCGTATCACGTTGATGAACATGGCCTCGCCGGTGCGCTCAGCGTTCGGGATGGAGATCCTCGACCCTGAGGAACGCAGCACCCAGGTGGGGATTCAACTCGCACTTTCATCGGCCGTCTCTGGCCTGGCAAGCTACGCCGGCGCGCAGTTGATGAACGTGGGCGATTTTCGCACGCCATTCTTGCTCATGGCAGGATTCTATCTGGCAGCGAACCTGCTGTTCTGGATATTCTTCGCGGGGCGAGAAAAAGAGCTGGCACTCGTGTTGCCAATCGAGGGTGCGAAAGTCGTCGTCAGCGAGGGATAGCATATCGACAACGGGAGGTTTTCAGTGAGTGCTGATCTGGTAATCCGCGATGCTATTATCGTTTCACCGCAGGGCAGGACCCGGGGGGACCTGTTGGTTTCCGGCGGCCGGGTGGCCGGCATTGCTACCTCCGGCACAGGTGAGGGTTCAGAGGTGGTGGCCGCCTCTGGTTTATACCTCCTGCCGGGCGGGGTGGATCCCCATGTCCACATGATGGATCCCGGTCTGACGGAGCGAGAAGACTTCACGACCGGAACAGGTGCGGCTGCCGTCGGCGGGGTGACGACCGTCGTCGAGCACCACCGCAGCTTGCCCTTTGTCGTGAATGCCGAGATTCTCCGCGAGAAAGCCACATATCTGGCGGACCGTGGATTGATTGATTATGCCCTGTTCGGTGGTGGGCACCCGGACAACATCGAGCAGCTCCGGCCGATGTGGGAGGCCGGCGCTACGGCATTCAAGCTCTTTACCTGCAACCTTCACGGTGCGCCGGCGGTTCTCCCCGACAAGATGCTGGAGCTCTTCCGCCAGGTTGCCGCCTTCGACGGCCTCTGCCTGGTCCACGCCGAAGACGAATTCATCACCCGAGCTAACGAAGAACGCCTGAAGGCAGCCGGGCGAAAGGACTTCCGCGTCGTTCCAGAGTGGCGGACCCGCGAGGCAGAGCAAGTGGCGGTAAATACCACCGCCCTGCTGGCCCGCATGACCGGCTGCCGGGTCATCATCGCCCATGCCAGCCACCCAGAGGTGTGCGATCTGGTCAGCCGAGAGCGCGCCCTGGGCGCTAAACTGTGGGTTGAAAGCTGTCCGCAGTATTTCCACCTGTCCGAGGACGAGATTGATCAACGGGGGCCGTGGCATAAGTTCACACCGCCGGCCAGGGACCGCGCCTCGGCCGATGAGATGTGGGGCCGGCTGGAGGCGGGAGATGTGGATATGATATGCGCCGATCACGCGCCGGCCACCCAGGCGGACAAGGCGCAGGGGCTGGAGGACATTTGGGATTGCTCCTTCGGCCTGCCGGGCGTCGAGACGGTGCTGTCCCTCATGCTGACCGGGGTGAACGAGGGACGGGTCAGCCTGGAGAGACTGGTGGCGGCCCGCTCTCAGGTGCCGGCTCAGGTGTACGGGCTCTGGCCTCGCAAGGGCAACCTAAGCCTCGGTGCAGACGCCGACTTCGTCCTGGTAGACCTGGAGGCCGAAAAGACGCTGCGGGACGACGACGTCGTCTCCAAAGTGGGCTGGACGCCGTTTGCAGGGCGGAAGGTGAAGGGCCTGCCGGTCAAAACGTTTGTCCGCGGCCGTCTGGTGGCTGAGGATGGGAAGCCGGTGGGGGAACCGGGTTGGGGTGAGTTCCTGCCCGGTCCTGGCGCACGAGCATAACACCATTGGGATGATCATTTCTTTCCGAATTTCTCACGTGCTGGAGGGCGATCATGCTGAGAGACTTTGAGTATCTGGCCCCATCGACAGTGGATGAGGCCCTCGCCCTGTTGAGTCGTGAAGGAGCAAAGCCCCTCGCGGGGGGCACCGATCTACTCATTTACATGCGCGCCGGGATCGCCGTGCCGAAGTATCTGGTGGACTTGACCAGCCTCGGCCTGCGTTACGTGCGGGAGGAGGCCGGCGTGATAAAGATCGGTGCCATGACGACGTTTGCGGAGTTATTGGATTCGGAGGTCGTGCGGCGTGGCCTCCCGTGTCTGGCGGAAGCAATTGCGCAGATCGGGGGAGTCCAGTGCAGGAATATGGCAACCATTGGGGGCAACCTGTGCTCCGCAGTGCCCTCGGCCGACTCGGCTCCACCTCTCCTGGTGCGCGATGCCCGGGCGACGATCGCAGGTCACAACGGGGAGCGGGTATTGGCCCTGGAGCACTTCTTCGCCGGGCCCAAGAAAACCGACCTGAAAGCGGACGAAATCCTGGTCGAAATCCAGGTGCCGGTTCTCCCCCCGCGCACGGGCACGAGCTTTCTTAAGCTGGGCCGGCGCAAGGCTTTGACCCTGGCGATCGTAAACGCGGCAGCCCTGCTCTCGCTGGACGCGGACGGTCGAACCATTGAGAGCGCCCGAATCGCCCTGGGAGCGGTAGCCCCCACACCGCTTCGGGCCAGGCAGGCAGAAAGCATCCTCATGGGGCGGGGCATCTCCGCGTCCCTGATCGACGAAGCAGCAGCGGCAGCGGCGGACGAGACGCAACCCATCAGCGACCTGCGGGCGACAGCAACGTACCGCCGGGCTGTGAGCCGGGTCCTGGTGAAGCGCGCGCTCTTACACGCATGGCGCAGAGCAACGGGCGAGGGGGGAGAGGGGGGGACACGGAGAGGGGGAGATAGGGAGACGGGGAGACGGGGAGACGCGGGGGCGCGAAGACGGGGAGAGACAGTTCCTTATCGTGTCGCCACGGAGGAGATTGGCGTTGGCGACGCCGGGCAGGCTGCGGGGGGGATCGTGGGCGAGGGCCCCATCGAGCTCCGGGTGAATGGGCAGATCGAGCGGGTGGTGGTCCGGCCGCAGGCGCTCCTGGTCGATGTGCTCCGAGATCAACTGGGGCTCACAGGCACCAAGATCGGTTGCGGAACAGGGGAATGCGGCGTGTGCACCGTTCTGCTAGACGACCGACCGGTTAACGCCTGCCTGACGCTGGCTGTTCGGGCGCAAAACACAGAGATCACCACGATCGAGGGTTTGGGGACACCGGAAGATTTACACCTGCTCCAGGAAGCATTCATCACCCACGGCGCGCTGCAATGCGGCTTCTGTGCTGCCGGAATGCTTCTCTCGGCCAAGGCGCTGCTCGGGGGTAATCCAAACCCCACCGAGCAGGAAATCCGCTGTGTCATCTCCGGTAACATCTGCAGATGTACGGGCTATGTCAAGATCGTGGAATCTATCGACGCTGCAGCACAAGCCATGACTCAAGGAGAGGGCAGGCGATGAGCCACGTTATCGGAGAGCGAATCCCCAGACACGACGCCATTCTCCAGGTCACTGGGAGAGCAGAATACGGGGTCGATGTCTACCGCCCGGGCATGCTATTCGCGAAAGTGCTGCGGAGCCAGTACCCACATGCGCGGATCCTCAAGTTGGACATCTCCCGGGCGAAGCGCCTCCCCGGGGTGGCAGCGGTCGTCACAGCCGAGGACGTGCCGAACAATCGCTTCGGGTTCACCCACCTCGACCAACCCCTGCTGGCCGAGGACCGGGTGCGGTACCGGGGAGACGCCATCGCTGTCGTGGCAGCGACGTCCCCCGAGATTGCAGAAGAGGCGATCCATTGCATCGAAGTGGCGTACGACCCATTGCCCGGAGTTTTCGATCCCCTGGAGGCCATGCGACCGGAGGCACCCAAGATTCACGCGGAGAGCAACATCGCCTCCCACATCAAGATCCGGCGCGGGGACATCGAGCAGGGTTGGCAAGAATCCGACGAGATCATCGAGGAGACCTTCAAGACCCAGATGGTGGAGCACTGCCACCTGGAACCCCACGCTGCCCTGGCAGAGATGGATCACAGAGGTGTCATCACGGTATACAGCAGCGTGCAGCGGCCGTTTCTGATCGCCTCCGATCTCGGCAAGGTCCTCCAAATCCCTCAAAACCGGATCCGGGTCATAGCGACGGCCGTGGGCGGTGGATTCGGCGGGAAGAACGAAATCTCGATGGAGCTTTTCATCTGCCTTCTGGCCCTGAAAACACGGAAGCCCGTCAAGATGATCTACACGCGCGAGGAGGAGTTTGAGACCACGACGGTCAGACATCCGTACATCGTCGAGTTCAAGAGTGGGGTGAAAACGGACGGCACTCTTGTGGCGCGCCAGGTGAGGATCATCAGCGACACGGGGGCCTATGCCTCCTGGGGGGTATCGACCCTCAGCAAGGCCAGCATCCACGCGGCAGGGCCTTACCGGATCCCTCACGTGAAGATCGACGGCTATCTGGTTTACACGAACAACAACGTCGGAGGTGCCATGCGCGGCTTCGGGGTCCCCCAGTTGGGGTTCGCTTGCGAATGCCATACGGACACGGTGGCGGCTGCTCTGGGAATGGATCCCCTGGAATTCCGGCTGAAAAACATAATCGTCGATGGCTCAAGCCTGCCCACCGGTCAGGTTTTGGAGAATGTGACCCTCAAAGACACAGTTCGCGAGGCAGTTCGGATGATCGGATGGAAGAAGGAGGTCGATTGGGATGAAAAAGCGAGGTAAAGGCATCGCCTGCATGATTTACCCCATCGGCTTCACCTCGTACCCCAATCCTGGGGCAGCCTTCATCAAGGTCAATCTGGATGGGACGGCCGTGGTCTTTACCGGAGCCACGGACGTTGGCCAGGGCTCCACCACCGCTCTGGCCCAGATCGCGGCCGAGGAGCTGGGCATTCCCTACAATGCGGTCACCATGGTGACCAGTGACACGGAGCGCACCCCCTACGATCTCGGTTCTGTGGCCAGCCGGGTGACTTACATTGTGGGCAACGCGGTTAAACAGGCCGGCGCCGAAGCCAAACGAGTCCTCCTCGAAGTCGCCTCCGAGAAACTTGAGGTGAGAACCGAAGATCTGGAGGTTGGCGACGGCCTTATCTACGTACGGGGCTTTCCGGAGCACAATATTTCGATCGCCGAGGCGGCGGCGGAAGCCACGACGGTCAAAGGCCGGCCTCCCATGGGAGCAGGAAGCTACAATCCCGTGACCACGTTCCTCGACCCCCAAACTGGGCAAGGCAAGCCCTACGAAGAATATGTGTACGCGACGCAGATTGCAGAGATAGAAGTAGACACCGAGACTGGCGAGGTAGAGATACTGCGGATAGCAGCAGCTCACGATTGCGGGAAGGCCATCAACCCCATGCTGCTGGAGGGGCAGTTGGAAGGTGGCATCGCCATGGGGTTGGGATACGGCTTGCTGGAAGAGATGGTGTTGGAGGGTGGAGAGGTGCGGAACCAGCAGTTCACGGACTACCTTCTGCCAACAGCTTTGGATGTGCCCGAGATCGAGCTCGCGATTGTGGAAAAGCCGGCTCCCAAAGGTCCCTTTGGTGCCAAGGGAATCGCCGAGGCTTCCCCGCTGCCGACGGCTCCAGCCATCATCAATGCTATCTATGACGCCGTCGGGGTTCGGATACGCGAACTGCCGGCCACGCCTGAGAAGATCCTGGCTGCCCTCCAGGCGAAACAGGAGGCTCAAGAGCTAGAAGGAAGGGAAACTCAATGAACAACCCCAGAGCGGAATATGTGCCTATGATCGATCGTGAACCACTGGCTTTGCCAGGAGGTGCTCGCCTGGCTGTCTGGGTGGTAGTCAATGTGGAGGTCTGGGACTTCAATGCTCCCATGGCCCGCATGCTCATTCCCTATCCCCAGGGGCAGGTAGTGATCCCCGATGTAGCCAACTACAGTTGGTTCGACTACGGCGTGCGAGTAGGGTTCTGGCGGCTGAAGGAAGTTCTGGACAGGCACGGGATAAGGGCGACCTTGAGCCTGAATGCCTCTGTCTGTGAAGCTTATCCCCGTCTCGTGGAGGAGTGTCTGAATAGTGGTTGGGAGTTCCTGGCTCATTCATACACGCAGCGGGTAATGAGCCTGGAAGAGGATCAGCGCGATGTCGTTCGGAGAACCATCGAGCTTATCGACAGAACCACGGGTCAGGCTCCCCGGGGTTGGATGGGCCCAGGACTCTCCGAGACCTTTGACACGCCGGACATCCTGGCCGAGGAGGGCATCGAGTACCTGGCTGACTGGGTCAACGACGATCAACCCTATCCCATGAAGGTCAAGAGCGGCGCGCTCGTGTCCATCCCCTACACCCTGGAGATCAATGATATTCCCATCTACCTGATCCAGCAGCATCGGTCCCCGGAGATCTTCGAACGGGCGCGGGATCAATTTGACACCCTGTATCGGGAAGGGGCCGACAGCGCTCGGGTGATGGCCATCTCGGTTCACCCCTACGTCACCGGCGTACCCCATCGCATCAAGTATTTCGACCAGATCTTCGAATACATCAAGCAACATGAGGGGGTCCTATTCATGACCGGCGGTGAAATTCTGGATTGGTACAAGAGCGCCAAGTAAT
>JBHIAO010000230.1:0-9048 GCA_046758565.1 Anaerolineae bacterium | reverse complement strand
CGGGTAAAAAGAAAAAGGGGACGCGATCGTTGGCAGACCTGACGCGGGACCTGGATATGGGAATCAGTAGAGGACCAGGGGACAGCGTACCAATGAAAAAACGCCCATTCGATGTTGATCTGGCGGTCAATTGCATCCGTAAGGCTGTCAGCCCTTTCCCGAAGGCGGCTATGTTCGAGCTCGCCGAGGAGGGTTTCGATTCACCGTTCGAACTGCTCGTCGCTTGCATCATCTCCATCCGTACCCGTGATGAAGTCACGATGCCCTGTGCGCAGCGGCTGTTTGAACTCGCTCGCACCCCAGCCCAGGTGAGCAAGTTGACCCCGGAGCAAATCGACGCGGCGATCAGCATAAGTACTGGGTGGAAATTAACCGCCTGCTGGTCCCTTTCGGCAAACATATTTGCACCGGAAATCTCCCGCGATGCTCGACCTGCCCGGTGTTCGAAATGTGTCGGCAGGTGGGTGTGGAAGAACATCGCTGAAGACGGGTGTAGTCTCCGTAGTAATGGATGATAGCTGGAAGCAATGGCCTGTTGTCCAGGCGAAGAATTCACTCCGCCTCCTGGCAAGGAAGACCGTTCTCTTGTGGAAGGGAAAATAGCCAGCGTGAAGTTCACGGCGGTGAAGCCGCCTTTGCAGTGAAGAATAGAACCAGGCGGCTTTTCTGACCCTTCACGTCTGGCCATCTTCGGCCCTTGCCGCTGTGCGCGCGCTGGGTGTGAAGGACATCGAGCTGCTCACCGGCGACAATGAACAGACGGCGGCCGCCCTTGCAGGAAGCCTCGGCGTACGCTATCGCGCTAACCTCCTGCCAGAGGACAAGATCGCCATCGTGAAGGAATATCAGGCTATAGGCCACACCGTTTGTCCGCCAGAAGTGACTTGACCACCGCAGGCCTACTCTGTGGTATACTGAAGGTGGCAGTTCTGAGCGGAAGGATGTGTCGTGAGCACGAAACCTCTCATCCCCATCGACGATCAGATGTCGGCTGCTACATTCTGGACCGACATCATCGAAACCCACTCGACACCGGGCGATGTCGTGTTGGTGCCGTTTGCCGACGATGTCACCATCGCCGGCGCGGCCCTTGAGCTGGGCCGGCGTGTGATCTTGTTCGTCCGTACACCGGCACAGCGTCTCCGTCTGTGGGGCGGTCTGGTGCGCCCCGACGATCCCAGCAGCCGGAGTGCCTTGGCTCGGCTCGCTAGCACAACCAAGCGGGACACCCTGCTCGATCGGCACATCAACAGTCTTTATCAGACCGCCTGTCCTGACTGTGGCGAGCCGACGCCAGCGACGGCCTTCATCTGGGATCCGGCTCGCCAGAGTCCGGTTGAAAAGGAGCTGGCGTGTGCGGTCTGTGGCTTCCAGGGGCGAGCGCTGGCCGACGACGCCGATGTGAAACGCGCTGCCCAGATTGAGCGGCGTGGGCTGAGTTTCTGGTTCATCCTGGAGTGGCTTGTGGACGTCCAGGACACGTTGGGGCGCGACATAGCTCGCCGATATCTGGACGAGTACAGTCCACGCAATTTGATGGCCCTCGCCGATATCACTCGAAAGATCGACGCTGAGCTCTCCGACGACCCGGCGTCGCAGCGTCTCCTGCGCTTGTGGTTGCTCCACGCTCTGGACGCCGGCCGGCAACAGCCGGATGCTGTCGATGGCTCTCGAATCGTCGAGCGTAACGTGTGGCATCTGCTCACCCACGCGCCGGCGCCCGACGAAACCGACGTCCCGGTTCGCCTGACGTCTGACCTTGAGGCGTTCTTTCTTGAATACTTCGACAAAGCTCAGTACAAGTCTGCCCCGGCTCCCAGCGTCGCCCTAGTTGCCGGCCCGATCCGCCAGCTCACGCGGCGTTTGCTGCCGAAGAGCGTTAAGCTCGTCTTGGGCGCGCCTCCGACGCTTGATGCTGATGCGTGGATCTGGGAGCAGTTGTGGAGTCGATGGATATTCGGCCGAGGTTCGGCGGTGGGGCTGCAACCGCCGATTGGTGGTTGGGCACGCCACGTTCGCGCATTGGATGCCACGATGGCCATCTTGGTGCCGGCTCTCCGCGCTGATGGACGGGTGATCTTCCAGTTTCGGGATGGCGATCCGGATCGGGCGGCAGCGCTGCTGACAGCCATGGCACCATACGCCACCCTGGAAGACTTCGTCTACCGGCCCCCGCTGGTGGAGCCAGCCAATCTCTTCGAGGTCGTCGGCGGCGCTTACCACATGGTCTTCACGCCGGCACAGTCAGCGACGCTGCCACCGGCACTGGACCCGCCGGCCCTAGCGGAGGCCGTTGAAAGTGCCGCCGTCGGTGCCGGTAGTGACCTGATCCGTGCCAGAGCTGAACCTTTGCCCTATGGTTGGATAGTCACTGCGGCCATGGTCCGCCTGGCCCAGTCTGGTCTGTTACACCAGGCAAGCGCCGGCCTGGACGCCGACACCTCGCCCCTGGCGTTCGTGAAACAACATGTGCGCCAGAGCCTTCGCGCGGCACTTGCTGAAGGGCTCTTGACCCCAGTCGTGGGAGACGAACCGACCCACTGGTGGGTGCCGGAGCCGCTGCCAGAGGAGCCTCTGTCCGAGCGCGTGGAGCAGACCGTCCTGGATCTGCTGAGCCGCGAACCAATGGTCACTCCGGCCGAGGTTTATCGTCGATTTTCGGGCTGGCTGACCCCCGAGGCAGAACTCGTTGAGGCACTGCTTTTGGCCTATGGCGAGGAGATTAGGGTCGGCACGTGGGGTCAGCGGCCTACCGATCAGGCAGAGCAGCAGGCCATTCGGGATGCGCTGCACCGTCTTGGGACGAGGCTGGGGTTCTCCGTTGGCGCCGGCATCGCCGACGTTGTGTGGGGTGAGGGTGGACATGCAACCCATGCGTTTCGCATCGTGGAGACGGGACGCTGGAGTGAGCTGGGGATCGAGGTGCTGCCGGACTCCGTGGCCGGCTACCTCGTCCTCCCCGATCGAATGGTCAGTCTGTTACGCGCCAAGATCGTGCGAAATCCGCTGTGGCGTCGCGAACTGGCCGACCGCCGATGGGCGCTGGTCAAGGCACAACACCTTCTGGCGATGGCCGGCGCAGCCGACGTGGATCGGCAGGAATTTAAGAAGATTGTGGGTCTCGACCCGATCATCGAACAGGCCGAGGCCCAAATCCCGCTATTCTAAAGCATCGAGGACTTCCTGGATGTAGGCAGCGATTTCCTCCTGATTGTCGAGGACCGCTTCAAACTTGCCGGCCCCGTAGAAATCAAGATCCGTCACGAGATTGTCGGGTCCACCCGGATTATCCTCACGGTGCCAGGCGAACGGCTTAAAGATGCTGAGGTCGTTTTTCACCTTCTTCCACTGGTCTTCCGAGAGGGCCTTCTCGACCGGCTCCTCGCTGCCACGCCGCAGGCGAGCCATACCGTCATCGAAAACCACGAGCGCATCATGGAAACCGGCAATGCCACCGTCCCTCCGGAACTCCAGTACAGGATTGCCGCCGGCATGCTCTGGTGCCTGCAGCGTGACCCTTGTCGCCTGAACCTCACCATCGTCCATGACGAATCCCTCCGCACTGACGTGATCACCTGGGTCGATGTGGCCTTCCAGCCGGCCTTTCGGCAGTATCTCCGTGTCTGTGAACCAGACCACTTGACGGTCGGAGCCAGCCTCTGTGGCAACGGTCATCCTGCGCGTCTCGAAATCGAGGCTCTGTATCTGTCCGTTGACGGCTTCCGTTGTCAGATCAGGTGGTGAGCCAAACGTGTTCAGGATCGGTTCGATCGGCGCCTGGTCATAGCCATACGCGTTGACCACGAAGAACCGGCCGTCGCGTTGGATGATGTAGTGCAGGGAATTCCCGTACACAGCGTCGTGAGAACGGATGCGACGCCCTGGCAACCCGTTGACTTCGATATCGACCTTGTCGAGAACCTCGTCGCCAAGAGATCGATTGGCCTCAACATCGTCGAAGCTGGTATAACCGGCTTCGGGGTCCAGGGCCGAGATGGAGAACACAAGAGGCGGAACGACATTAGGCCCCCTGATTTGGCTGGGACCTGGGGCGGCGACTTCGATGCTGTCGGCGTGGCCGGCACCTCGGGGTGTGATTTCCCAATCGACAGGTACCTGGATCGCGTAATCATGGGCCTCATTCACGAACGTCCGAAACTCACTTCCCAGATCCGACAACGACAGCGGCGTCGGTGTTGGCTTGGGCGTGGAGGTTGGTGACGGGGGGACTGTGGGTGGCAACGCTGTTGGCTGGGGAGGCTCAGTCGGTGACGGTTGTGCCGGCTGGGTGGAACCGCCACAGCCAGTCAGTGTTACCACGACAAGCAGGACAAGGCTTACCGAGAAGGCGACCAGTCGCATGCGCAATTTATCTCCTAGCGGGGCGGGGCAGTGACGTCGTACGGCACACAGGCATCGAATTATAAGTCTGGCCGGCGTTTCGAGCAAACACGGAGGGGCTCGCTTTAACCTCCACGTTGAAGGGCGAGGCGACAAAGACCGGCCCCAGGTTAGCCGATGCGTCACCGGTGTAGAGTATTCTCATTGCCTCAACCTCCTTGTCAATCGTGTTGTATAGGGCATGTTACCTGGCAGGCAGAGGCATCTACAAAAAACCAAGCTCGCTGTAGCGGTTGAGCTTGTCGAGCGACATCTGGACGAAGGGGAACAACTCGGTTCCCTTGGCGTGATGCTCACAGGCCGCTTCTCGCCAGGCGGCTATGGCCTCATCGAATCTGCCTAGCTGCTCGCAGGCACATCCGAGCCGATAAAGGATCTCTGCATTGGCCGCGGACAAAGGTCGGCCCACGCCGACGTTCTCCGGGTATTCCAGAGCACTGCGGTAGTCGGCGATGGCCTCTTCGATGCTGCCGGCCTCGATGTGCGCCTGGGCCCGCTGTAGATATGCCCGAACATACGCCAGGCGGAAGCTCTGATCCATTTCCGAGGGCACGAAGCGCTCTTCGGTGAGCATCTGGATCGCCTGCTCGTAGTGCCCCAGGTCAACCAGCATGATCACCATCCGTTTGTGCAGGTCATCTCTGGGGTCGATGAGCGCCCGCATCTTCTCCAGCAGCGCCTGCCGTTTGTCCGGCAGTCCCTGGGCCACGTACAGGTCGTCCAGGTGTAAGTACAGGTCCTGGTTCCGGGGGTTGATCTGCAGCGCTCTCTCAAATAGCACGCTCGCCCGCTCCAGGTCGTCCCTTCCTTTGACAGCCCTTCGACGGGGCTCAGGACGAGGCTCAGGACGCCGCCTCTGCCAGTAGGCCAATCCCAGGTTCCGGTGGACTACGTCGAAGGCATCGAGGCCGGCTGCAGCCTCCTCCCACAATTGAACGGCCTCCTCGAACCGCTGGTGCGCATAGAGGAAGTTGCCCAGGTAGTACTTCGCCTTGTAGTCGTGGGGGTGCTCCTCCACGATTCGGCTGAGGATCAGGATTTCTTCCAGCCGGCTGGGGAAGACCAGATCGGGGTCCGCCTCGGCTCCCCGCGCGAACCACTCCGCCGCCTCATCCTGCCTCCCGAGACGCCGGCACAGCTCGCCGGCCAGGTAGTGAAGCATCGGGTAATCCCACCCTTCGGCGGAGGCCTCAGGACCCTGCTCCTCCGCCGCGTCTCTCAGGATGACGAGAGCATCGTCGAGCAGCCCGGCGTCCACGTAGAAGCAGGCCAGGTCCAGGATGTACTGCCGGTCGTCTGCCAGCAAGCGGTTGAGTTTGGCGGAGTAGGACGCGCCCTCATCTCCCAGGGCGAGGGCCATCTCCCGCAGCGCTGGATGGTTCAGTGGGTCCTCCAGCAAGACCTCCTCAAGTTCGTGACGGGCTTCCGCTCCACGACCAGCCTGGCGGAGGGCCATTGCCAGGAGCAGCCGGGCCACGATGGAGGTCGTGTCTTCGGCTCGGGCCTGTCTGAAAAGCTCAGCGGCTTCTTCCCATTCGCCTCGCCCCAGGGCGATGCGCCCCAGGCCACACGCGGCGGCTGCCGAAACCGGGGTGCCGGCCGGCACGCCCCGGAAATGCGCCTCGGCTTCCCCGGGATCGTCCTGGTAGAGCCGAAGGGTGCCCAGATAGTAGTTCGCCTCGGCCTCGCCGGCGGCGACCGCCTGCCGGAAGTGGGCCTCGGCGGTAGCCAAATCGGCAGCTCTCAGCAGCATCAGGCCGAGTCGCAGATGGGACGGCCCGTGCGAGGGGTCCAGAGCCAGCGCCTTTGCGTAGGCTTTCAACACTTCTGCGCGATTGTCGAAGTTCTCGTGCTTAAGGCCAAGGCTGTAAAAGTCCTCGGCCGTCGCCGGCTCCGCCTCATCCCGGGGGTGGAACGGCTCTACCGCGCCCACGTCGCGGTCGTGAGTGTACTCCAGGATCACCTGGCGCCTGTCATCCAGAACAGTGAGCGTTATGGGGTGGCCGGCAAGCTCCCGCGCCCTCACGGCCTCTGTGTACACCCACGGTTTCTCTGGCGCGACAGCCACCTCCTTTTCCAGAAGCACCCTCTCCGGAACCGACAGCCTTACGGTGGCCTTGTCCAACCGACGGGCGGGGCAGATGCCCACCGTCAGGTCTACCCAGCCGGCTCTGTCGCTGCTGGCAAGGGCGACGCGTGCTCCGACCTCGGCGCTGGCGCAACTCAGGCCACCCAGTCCGCGCAAGGGGAGCCACCACTCGCGCCACCGACGGGTGTGGTCTGGCGGCAAGAAGTCAAAATCAAGCTGTGTCTCCATGGCACCGCATTGGGTCTCGGCGTAGAGTGAGCCGTCGTCCGTAAGGGCGGCCTGGTTCATGATGCCGACGCCGGCGTTGCCCCAGGACCACAGTTTCATCCCCGAGACGTCACGCTGGTCAGCGAAGTGGGCGTAGCCGTGGTCCGACGAGTGCTGCCAGGCACCGAAAAAGTCCCATTGCACGTCGCGCCCGAAGATGGATATCTGGGCCAGCATGTTCTTCTGCCAGCGGAAGTCGATGGGTTCGTGGAGCCGGTGGGCCGGCCACTCAGGCACGCCCTCCATCCCCTCCAGCCCCGGGTCTTCCGTGATCAGGTCAATGCGGGCGCCGGGCCAGGAAGCCGTGCCGGCAAACTCGTACGATCTGACCCGCCGCAGTGGGTAGACGAACTCAGTCTGATCATCGGCCTCCAGGGAGGCGTTGGTCCAATAGTGGTATCGCCCCGGCACCGGCGACGGGTTCTGGAGTTGCACATCCTGGGCCAGGGCGCAGCGGTCCGGGTACAGGGTCAGCGAAATCGTCCAGCGCATGCGGGACATGTGCTCCAATCCCCCGCAGGCGATGGTGGCGCTCCCGTCTTCGTTCCCCCGGAGGTCCCAGTTCACAGCGTCCGCCGTGGTAGGGGCATGGGCTACCGGGAAGCTGAACTCCAGACCGCCCGAGAAGAAGGCGCCCCGTATGGCCAGGGGAGCGAACTTGACGACGGAGTTCTTGTAGAACATTTCGCGCCCGGAAACTTTGTCGTAGACCGAGTAGACCCGACCGCCCAGGTCGGGCAGCACTGTCACGCGCAGGTAGCGGTTCTCCAGGTTAAGCGTGCGGTAGGTCACCTCCCTGGGAGTGGGGGCGATGTCATCGAGCAAGGTGTACGGGTAGATGTGGGCCACGCCGTACTGCGAGTGAAAGACAGGGTTCCTGTTCTCACCGCGGATCTCGTAGGTGGGCAGCGTTATCGTTCCCGCGTAGGCTTTCACCTTATCCACGGAAGGTTCGTCGTTGAGGGCGTTATCAGGGTGGATCATTGATACTCCTCCTTCCCTCGGCGCGGGTCGTGGTCAGCGGCTAGCGCATGACGATTTCCAGGTTGTCCGCGACGCCGCCCAGGATAGTGTACGTGCCGGGGAGAGTCTGCAGGATCGAGCCTGGCACCAGAGGGGTGACGGGACCATGGGCGCACAGTCGAGCGATGAACCGTTGCCAGGTGATGCTGCCCAGGATGTGCCCGTCCAGCCAGAAGCTGCGATCCCTGGCATTCACGATTTGAGCCGGCCCGATGGTGTTGGCCTTGGGTGGGACCCACGACCAATCCCCACCGAAGGAGTGGAGAGCATTCTGCATGATGGTCATCGGGTGAAGTTCCACCAGGCGCGGCCCGGCCTGCTTGAACGCCTCCAGATCGTCCCCAAACTCATGGCCCAGATGGGCTTCCCAGAAAGCGATGTGGCCACACCAACCGATGCCCCCATAGACCACGTCCGCGCCGCCCAGGTCTTCGATCATCCTCCCGTAGTCAGCCAATGTTTCCGCAGTTGGGAAGTGGATCTGCTCCGCAGGTGGGCGGAGGTCCGTGTCAATGAGCAGGAAGAAGTTCTCCATCATGGCTTTCTGGAAGGAGCCGGGCCAGTCTGACGGGGCGGTGTTGCCGTCCTGGTCAGCATACTCGTCCATGTTGAAGGAGTGGATATGTTTGCAGGAGATGCGCAGTTGGTTGATCATCCGGGCGGCGATGGGGTACTGGGGCATGGGTCCTACGGGGAAGATCGCCACGAAGAGGCGGCCGGCTTCCAGGGTCTCTTTGATACGCCGCACGATGTCGATGGCGAAGGCGGTGTAGAAGTCGTACGGGTCTTCGATGACCCTGATCTTGAAGTCTGAGTTGGGGTGCTTGACGATGTCTTCTTTTCCGATGGCCCGGACTCGGGCGCAGGCCGCCCGATCACGGAAGGTGATAAACTGAGCCAGATCGTATTCGAAACCCATCCGTTCCTCCTCCTGAAGAAGATTCTCTTTTTTTACTACTCAGCAGATCGCAATTCGCTCCCGCTGGATTGCCAAATCCAGCGGTTCGGCGGGGGATGGTTCGGCTCCACTCACCACAAGTCTGGCGATCCGCCGCGAGCTTTTGTGGGACGTCATGGGAGAAGCCGCCGCGTAACCCCCCGAAGCCAAACGGGCTCTTTGCGGAAGCCCTCGGCGAAGGGGACACCACATTGCAGGCCCCGAAGTTTGGCCATGGTTACCATGAAGTCTATGATGTCGATGTTGTCGTGGTCTTTGAGCCATTTCACCTGGCTCTGGTGACAGAAGAGCATGGCCCGCTTGGTCTCGA
>JBHIAO010000229.1:0-9119 GCA_046758565.1 Anaerolineae bacterium | reverse complement strand
GCTACGGATCACTGATTACTGATGGCTCTACGCAGAATAGTGGGATTAACGTGCTCGAAGGGGACGACAGTCCCCGTATCTTGTGCGCTCAACGTTACAGGCCTACAACATCTGGCGTCGCGGACTGTCGTCCGCTCAGAGCTCCCCACTGGTTCTTTTCGCCCGCAACGCCCGGCCGCGGGTCACTTCGTGGCGTTCCAGATCAACGATCAATCGAAAGTCCTGAAGGACATGAGTGCCAACAAGCGATTCAGACTCGGGCGGACCAATCACAACATTCCCCGCCATAGTCTCTCCGTCGTAGACAAAGAGACAAAATCCATAAGAACGTTCCGTGATGCTACCATCTGCCAATTCCAGGGGAATTGTGCCAATCGGCTCTATCCCAACGGCCTCAGCCATCTCTTCCGATATCCAGGCCAAGGTGGCTCCGGTATCTACCAAAAACGAAACGTCTTGCTGGCGTTCTGGGTCGTTGATGTTCGTGATAGTAAGGTCTAGATAGATGTCACTCATGTTCGCTCCTTTCGCGGCCTATTATAGGTGCCCAATTGTCGGTTGTCAACTGGCTAGCAGTTTGTCGGAGAAAACGCCTCCAACAGTCAAGCACGCCACATATCGGGTCAGGGGACCCGAGCTCACCACAAGATATGGACAGCCCGGGTCCCTTGACCCGGTTCTCCGACAAACTGGCTAGAAGTCAATCCAGTCACGCTCGCTATTCTCCAGGTCCAACACGGGGCGCGGCTGGTTGCCTCTGGCCGGCCCCACAATTCCACGCTCCTCCATGATGTCGATCAGGCGTGCGGCCCGGGAATAGCCGATTCTAAGCTTGCGCTGCAGCAGGGACACGGACGCACTCCTGTGCTGCCGGACGATATCCAGGGCATCCTCCCATAGAGGGTCTTCATCGTCATCTCCGGCGTCGGTTTCATCCTCCCAAAGCGCTGCCTGGATGGGCTCTCCGGGACCGTCAAGACTTGACCACCGCTCGGGATGTGGCCCCATCCCTTTCCAGTATCGCACTAGCCGATCCAGCTCTCTATCGGACACGAAGCAGCCCTGTAAGCGCTTAAGCTTGCTGGAATCTGGTGCCATCCACAACATGTCACCCCGGCCCAACAATCGCTCTGCGCCGACGGCATCCAGGATCACGCGAGAATCGACCTGGCTAGTCACTGCGAAGGAGATGCGAGCCGGGAAATTGGCCTTGATGAGACCAGTCACGACGTCAACTGATGGTCGTTGCGTCGCGATGACCAGGTGTATGCCCGTTGCACGTGCCATCTGAGCCAGCCGGCAGATCAGCCGCTCAACCTCATCGGGTGAGATCATCATGAGGTCGGCCAACTCATCGATAACCAGCAACTGATACGGCAGCTTGGGGTTGCCGGCCTCTACTGCCTGCTGGTTGTAGGCAGCGATGTTGCGTGCACCAACCTCGGCAAACAGCTTGTAGCGCCGGTCCATCTCGCGAGTCGCCCACCGCAAGAGGCCGACGACGCGCTCGAGTTCGACTACGACGGGTGCCGCGAGATGGGGTATGTTGTCGAAGTTGGTCAACTCCACGCGCTTAGGGTCGATCAGGACGAGTCGCAGGTTCTCAGGCGTGCGTCGGAGCAGCAGGCATGCCAGGACACTGTTGATGCAGACGCTCTTTCCGGAGCCCGTGGCACCAGCGATGAGGAGATGTGGTAGTCGAGTGAGATCGGTCACCACTGGCTGTCCAGAGACATCCTGGCCCAGAGCGATCTTGAGCTCTCCTTTAGTTTGCTGAAACGTCTCGGACTCCATGACGCCGCGAAGGGCGACCAGGTGGATGTCGCTGTTGGGCACTTCGATGCCGACGACGGATCGGCCAGGTACCGGTGCTTCAATGCGGATCGGTGACGCAGCGAGGGCCAGCGCCAGGTCATCTGCCAACGCGTTGATCCTGCTGACTTTCACCTTGGTGCGTTTGACCTTGCCACCCGTCTTCCGCTCTACGTAGCCTGGCTCCACGCCGAACTGCGTGACGGTCGGCCCCTGGTTCACCTCAACCACACTGGCCGGCACGCCGAATTCGCGTAGGGTTTGCTCAATGATCTGGACCTTCTGGCGAATTTCAGCCTGGCTCAGTTCCTGATCGATGTTCTCTTCTAGGATGTCGCTGATGCGTGGCAGACGCCACTCTCGTGGCCCCTGCCCTCCGATAATTCGAGGCACGAGAGGCCGGCGCTGCTGGGCAGGTGTGCTCAAACCTCGAGGAGGCGCAGCGGCTTCGGACTGTCCATGCCGGCCCGGCGCGACGGGGCTTTCCCTGACACGGTCGATAACACGTTCTCGAAGGCCTGGTCTCTCCTCGACGGGTGGTGGTGGAGGGCTGTTCGGACCGCGGATGACGATGTCGTCGTAGCGGTCGCGGACACCGGAACGGGCGTGGTGCCACACACCGGCGGTGACAGCGCCTAGCTCGGCCAGTGAAAGGCTGAACAGCATGATCAACCCGATGGCAAGTACTGCGAACAGAATCACCAGTGAGCCCAGTGGTCCAACGCCCAGTAGCAGTACACGGCTCAGAGCATAGCCGATGAGACCGCCACCCCGGTTCGCATCAGCCAGATCCTGGGGATCATCGGGGAAGAGAACTGAGGGGAAAAGGTGAAACAGGCCGATGATGACGAGGAAAATGAGAACACCCCCCAACGGTCGCTCCCAGCCAACGTCGCTTTCCTCATCCAGGCTATCCAACACCATCCAGAAGCCAACAGCGCCCAGGCCCAAAGGGACCAGCACGAAGCCCCAGCCGAACAGCCGGCGCAGCACCTGGAGCCATGTCTCGGTAACGGTGCCCTGGTTGGCTGACAGCAGGCTCAATACCGTGACACCGGCAACGGTGATCAGCAGGAGGCCGACGATCTCCCGCTGCCGTGCCGGCGGCAGGTTGAACCCCGAGCCTGGCTTCTTCTTGCCCTTCCGCCGTGCCATGTTACACCTCAAGAATCACCGGCAAAATCATCGGCCGGCGGCGCGTTTCGTTGTACAGGTATTGGCCGAGGTCGTCGCGCAGCTTCCTTTTCAACGCCTCAGGGTTGCCCCCACCGTTGCTGATGATGTCCACGACGCGTTGTTTCGTCTTCTCGATGAGTACGTCAGCATCGCGCATAAAAACGAAGCCGCGCGAGACGACATCGGGCTCCCGCAAGAGCTCGCCAGTCTCGTGATCAACGGCAGCGACGACGATGAAGAACCCGTCACGGGCCAGGTGGTGCCGATCGCGCAGCACGATTTCCCCCACATCACCGATTCCCAGGCCGTCAACAAACACATAACTGCCCGAGACCGACTCACCTAGACGCGCACCATCCGCGTCGAATTCTACGATCTGACCGCTTTCGATGACGAAGATGTTCTCCCTCGGAATGCCCAGTGCCTGCGCGAGCTCGCTGTGCAGAACCAGGTGGCGGTATTCGCCCTGAATTGGGATGAAGTACCTGGGTTTCGTGAGGCCAAGCATCATCTTCAACTCCTCACGGCCGGCATGTCCAGATACGTGAACGGGCTCAAGCGGATGATAGATCACCGTGGCCCCCTGTCGATAGAGGTTGTTCAGAGTGGCATGCACCAGTTCCTCGTTGCCTGGAATGGGCGTCGCCGAGAGAATAACCGTGTCTCCATCGCGAATGGTCACCCACCGGTGATCGCGGTTTGACATGCGGACCAGGGCTGAGAAGGCTTCTCCCTGGCTGCCGGTGCACACGATGGCGACCTCTTGGGCAGGCAGGTGATCGAGTTTCTCTGGTGGGATAATATCGTCGTCGGAGATTCTGATGTAGCCCAGTTGGCGTGCCATCGCGAAGTTGTTAACCATGCTCCGACCGACCACCCCAACCCGCCGGCCATGCCGCAGGGCTGTATCGATGGCCTGCTGCACACGGCTGATGTTACTGGCGAAGGTGGAGACAATCACCCGACCGCGCGCTCGGGCGAAGACGCGCTCGAACGTCTCGCTTACGATCTGTTCCGACGGTGTGTAGCCAGCTCGCTCAGCGTTGGTGCTGTCGGCCAGCAGGCAGAGCACGCCGCGGCCGCCGTATTCCGCCAACCGTTGAAAGTCTGTCAACCGGCCATCTACAGGGGTGTAGTCGAACTTGTATTCGCCCGTGTGCACGATGAGGCCCAGGGGCGTGTCGATGGCCACGCCGACGGCGCCCGGGATGCTGTGACTCACATGGAAGAACTTGACCTGGAAAGGTCCGATGTTCACCTGGTCGCCGGGTTCGATTGTATGGATTTCGGCAGCACTGAGCAGGCCGGCCTCTTCCAGCTTCACTTCGATGAGTCCGCGCGTCAAGCGTGTCGCGTACATGGGTGCTGGCACGTTCGGCAACACGTACGGCAGCGCGCCAATGTGGTCCTCGTGGCCATGGGTCAGGACGATGCCACGAACGATCCTCTTGTTCTCAATAAGGTATTCCGTATTCGGAATGACTAAGTCGACTCCGAGCATGTGGCTTTCGGGGAACATGATGCCGCAATCGATGACGATGATGTTCTCACCATACTCAAGTAAAGTCATGTTGCGGCCGATTTCCCCGATGCCACCCAGGGGGATGATTCGCAGCTTCTTGCTTGCCAAGGTATGCCTCCTAAATAGCTAGAACAAGCTGAGTTGTTCGGCGTCTTCCGGAGGCTCCTCGTCAGGCATGTGCAAGGCCTGAGCGAGCACTTCCGGAATGCGCTTGAAATCCTCTTCTATGATTGATTTCCAACGGGGCTGATGCAGGCCGGCCGCCGGATGGTAAATGGGATAGTATATGATGCCCTGGATTTTCCGGGGCTTGCCATGCACTTTCGAGATTTGAGCTTCTGGCATGAATAGGTTCATCGAGAAGCGACCCAGGGTGACAATCATCTTAGGCTGGATCAGTTCAATCTGCCGGTCCAGGTAAGGCCGGCAGGTTTCAATCTCGTCGGGGCGTGGATCGCGATTTTCCGGCGGGCGGCAATTATGGCTAACAATACCCGCTGCCACGTAGGACTCATCTTCCTCTACACCTATGTTGTATAGCGGAAAAGCCCGACGCGTATTGCGATGCTCAACCTCCGTGACCACAAGGTCAACGAAGACATAGTCGCTAGCGTGATTCTTTAAGATCCTGTTCAGGATTTCTTCGACCATTTGGGGTTGCTCGATGATCTGAGCCCACCAAAGATTGACCACCAGATAGCCGTATTTCTCGGCCAGTTGGTCTTTGACCATGGCCGCCTCTTGAGCGGCCCGGTTGTTAAATCCAGGTCCGCGTACTTCTAGCAGGAGTTTAAAACGGGGCAGCAGGTGTTGGATCTTAGCCTGTCCAGCAGCGACCAGTTCTCGAGTCCGCTCATTGGCCCGAGCAGTGATGGTTTGACGATCCCGTGCCCCAGTTGCATACTGTTGAGCCATAGCCTTACTGACTTTTCGCCTGGCCTCAGCATTGTGGAATATGCGGCGGTTGTGACAACGGTGGCTGCATGTATGATAGGAACGGACCTCGTAACGATCGTAACGGACGAAGTAAGTACAGTTGCAGATCTCGCAGCGGTCGCCCAGGGCTTGAACCTGATCCCCGACCCGGATGTCCCTGGCTTGCTTCCACTGTTCATTGACCAGAAAGGGGTGCTCAGGGGTAACTGTCAGACTTACAGGTCTTGCATTGCCGCCATTTTCAGAGCGAACCGTGAAGCGCACGACTTGGCTCCCCTTTGGCAACACTTCCTGTGGACGCACATACACCACCTTCCGGAACCGGCCTTTGTGGGTCAGAACCAGATCCCCCGGACGGATGTCCTTTATAGGCTTATAACCTTCTGCGGTGTAAATCAGTACCCGTGGGCTAATGAAGCATTTGACAACGTTGGTAATATAAACGTCTTCCCGTTTCATCCCAATAGAGGCCAGCAGCTCCTCCAGGTACTGGCCGGCTGCGCCAACGAAAGGCCGGCCCTGCCGATCTTCGTGGAATCCGGGCCCTTCGCCCACAAACATAATGTCGGCATCATCGGGGCCTTCGCCAGGGACTGCGTTCGTCCTGGACTTTGACAGGTCACACAAGAGGCAAACCCGAACGGCTGCTTCCAACTCACTCAGCGTCTCAAACTCTTCAGCCACCAACCACCTCCTGTATTTGAAAGTTGATTGCGTCACACATTAATTGTACCCCAAGGGCATCACTTTGTCCAAGAAGTTGAAGGTTATTACGTTGGAAGGTTGCAGGTACAGATTGAATGGGGAACATGTCCCAGAGATCCGGCTGCAGAATGATTCGTAACGTGCAACCTTGACTCCACTGAAAAAACGGGTCGGGGGACCCGGGCTGTCCATATTTTGTGGTGAGCTCGGGTCCCCTGACCCGATATCTGGAACCTCACCGATGCTTGGGGGTGTTTTTTCAGTAGAGTCAACCTTCAACCTGTAACCTGTACCGCGAGGACGTGCTAACGCCGCAGGGCGATGAGCGTTTGTTCTGCTACCAAAATGCCGGCGACGAAGACGAGATCGACCAGCAGTGTGAACACGAAGGCCAGAACCAGGAGATCGATGGCGTGGGTGAGGCCGGCCACGAAATCGTCAGGGATTCGCGGCAACCCGCCGTTGAGGAAGAGGACCGCTGTCGCCACCACGCCAACAAAGATTACTAACGTCTGCCACGGCTGTCGGTCGGATGGGCTAGGCAGCATGGCGTTGCTGGTGGCAAAGATCAAGTACAGCCAGAGCACGGCGTTCGGCTGTGCCAGCAGGGTCTCAGCATTGTTCACAACATAGGCCAGCCGGTCTGCCATATCGCCTTGACCCTTCAGGGGGATTTCGAATGCCAGGCCGGCGATGAGTAGAATCACCAAACTCCCGCCGAGCAGCGGAGCCAGTCCGATGAGGCTCTCACGCACGACGTCTGTCCGCGCCACCTGTACGGAGCCCAGTTGGAGCCCATCGCGCTGAACCTTGGGACGGAGTGAAAGACCGCCGGCCCGCACCCCCACGAGTGTGGCCACTATCAGGTGGCTGACTTCGTGGACCAGCACGCCGGGCAACATGATCAGAAAGTACAGAAGTACGGCCGCTTGCTCGTGGTGGAACAGGAGCCAACCGACATGCAACAACCGGCCGTTAATCTCACGCTTCAGCCAGACCAGGGGAACGAGCAGCGCAGCAAACCACACGAATGACGACCAGACATCGACCATAATCGACTTTGATTATAGCCGACGAGGCAGTGAAGCGCAACGCGCACTGGCCTCGGGCTTGCGCAGCGAATCCAATTCTGCCGCTCGAAGACCCGTCCTCGGGCCGGCTCTGCAAGTTTGTTCATTTTCCAGCTTTTGTCCTTCGCTTTCTGATGTTCACCCCTTGGTTATAGAACACCCGCTGGGGACCATCAAACTATGTCGCTGGCCGGCTCTTGACTACGAGCCCCAGGCAATCTACAATTGCGGGGTGTCAGAGGCATGAGGGAACAGCACGGAGGGTTACGAAGAGTATGGCACGAAGATCACGCAGCCGGGCGAGTGCCAAGAGACGGCGCACTCGCCGGCAAACCAGACAGAGCGCTTTTGGCAATTTGATCAACAAGTGGACATTGGGCGGCATAGCACTGGTATTGGTGGGAGCCGTCGGCATCCTGATTGCAGCCCGGTCATCACCGCCCACGACCAGCACACCCAGTGCCGCCACCCAACAGGACATCCCCTATTCTGAGGTGCCACGCACCCCCTTGGCAGAGGCTAAGACGAAGTTTGACGCGGGTACGGCGTTGTTCGTGGACACACGCTCACTGGAGGAATACGAGCGCAAGCACATACCCAACGCCATCGCGCTACCGTTGTCTGATCTAAGCAGCCAGAGCGCGGATCTACCTCGCGATGCGGAGATCATCACTTACTGTACCTGACCGGCTGAGAACACGAGCGCCCGTGCGGCGCGCATCCTGATGAACGAGGGCTACACGAACGTGAGCGCTCTTCTGGGTGGCTTCGGCGCCTGGCAGCAGGCCGGCTACCCCGTGAGCAGCGGTCAGTAGTATTACTTGAGGAAGTGCAAGAGCGAATAGGAATGCGGAAACGTTGGCGGTTCTGGTTAGGGATATTCATTAGCGCCATCCTCCTGGTGATTGTGCTCCGCAAGCAGAACCTCTCCGAAGTGTGGCACGCTCTGCAAAATGCGCAATATCTCTGGCTCCTGCCAGGCATCGCTGTGTATTTCCTCGGCGTGTGGGCACGCACCTGGCGCTGGCACTACATGCTCCGACCGTTGAAGCCCATTTCCCTGTCGCAACTGTTCCCCTTCGTATGTATCGGCTACATGGGCAATAACATCTATCCAGCTCGAGCTGGTGAGCTCTTGCGCTCGTACGCGCTGAAAAGGCGGACAGGGGTGCCCATCAGCGCCAGCTTTGCGACCGTCGTTGTAGAGCGACTGTTCGACGGTCTCACAATGCTCCTATTTGTGTTTGTCACACTGCCTATCGCCGGCCTCGGATCCCGCTACAGCACCTTCGTGGTTTCGTTCAGCCTGCTGTTCTTCGGGGCACTCATCGTCTTCCTGTTTCTCGCGGCCCAGCCCGAGCGCGCTCAGGCAATTTACGGCTGGGCCATCGAACGCCTGCTGCCCAAAAGACTCCAGAACCCGATACGAGAAACCCTCGACCGTTTTCTGGAGGGACTGTATTCGCTGCGCAGCGGGCAAGCCGTCATGATGATTTTCGTCACGTCGGTGGTCATCTGGTTGTTTGAGACCGGCAAGTACTGGTTCGTAATGCACGCCTTCCCATTTCATGTCGATTTCTATGTGCTGATGTTGATGAACGGCGTGGTGAATCTCTTCACAACGCTGCCGGCCGCCCCCGGCTACATTGGCACATTTGACGCGCCGGGCATTGAGATTCTGGAAAACTTCGGCGTCGCCGGCAACGTGGCCACGGCGTATACCGCAGTGCTCCACGCGGCCCTCTGGCTGCCGATCACCGCCCTGGGCGCCTTTTATCTCTGGCGCGAGCATTTGTCGTGGGAGCAGATTAGAACCCAGGTAGAATCAGAACCATCCGTTGAGGAAGCACCGCTGGGTATGACGAGCGGGACGTATGACGTGAAACGTGAAACGTGAT
>JBHIAO010000228.1:0-9125 GCA_046758565.1 Anaerolineae bacterium | reverse complement strand
ATGGTGAAGGATCGCCGGGTGCTGGACAGCAAAGGACGGTATAGCGTCTATTCTCCCACGGCCATGAGGAAGCGCAAACAGCACACGGGCGCCGCCGTCCTGGCGCTGGCACTCGACGCGTTCAAGACGGCTGTTCTGCATGCTTATGAGAGCGGGAACACGCGCCGTGTGGAGGCATGGGCCGAGGCGTTACGTCTGGACAGCGAGGAAGCACTGATAACCGCGGCGCGACGGCCAACACTAATCGTGCCCGCTAATATTACCTTCTATCCTATTCGAGTGGGCGACAACATCCTCCGAAAGATGGGGGAGCTTCTTAACAGGAATCTGAGCCGGAAGCTCTCTGAGGAGCTCATGATCGAGGGGAATATCCTACTCAAGGACACGGACATGGATGTACGCCTGAGTGACCCCGTGCGAGCCGGCGAGTTCTGGCGTTGGTGGGAACGGAAGCTTATCGCCCATCTGTCCCAAAAAATCGATTCCCTGGACGGCTTCTTTCAGCGAATGCCAGACGGAAGGAAATGGGAGGCGCGCCTTATAGCACAGCGCATAAGACGCAAGGCCATAAAAATCCGGGACGAGTATATGCACAGGATGTACAGCGACGTCACTGTCAATCTCAGTCACCTGGCGTCACACATCATCCTGGCGTTCACAGGCAAAGGGCAAACGGAAGTCGACGAGGCTACTTTCCACAAGGCCCTTTATCTCACGGTCAAGAACATCCAGAAGGAACCCTCTGTGATGCTTCATCGAAGCGTCAAAAACCCTGAGGCCTACAGCGGGGTCATCACCGGTCAATGTGACAGGCTGGACCAATTCTGGATGACCATCGCTTCCATGGATCTCGTACAGAGAGAAAATGGACGGTACCGCTTCCTCCCCAAACTCTCTCAGGAGCAAGGTTTCGACGAGATCCGTCTCGAGAACCTGGTAGCAGTCTACGCCAATGAAGCTGCGCCAATTTCCGGGGTCCTACGCTCGGTGAAGCAGGCGATGAAGGAGGCGCCCGCGCTGGATGACAGGAAGCTGGCGACGATGCGCTTTGACGACGAACTCATGGCTTACAACTGGGACAGGCAATACTTCTCCAAGCCTCGCTACAGTGAAATCAACGAGCAGGAAACCGCTACTGAAAGTGGGGAACCGTTCCTTTTATTGCCTGAAGAGAGAAGGGATCTGGGTGTCGTTCTGGTGCACGGCTTCCTGGCCTCGCCTGCGGAGGTCCGGTCATTCGGCGAGAAACTGGTGACCCTCGGTTACCCGGTCATCGGGGTACGACTCAAGGGTCACGGCACCTCTCCTTGGGACCTCCGGAAGCGGGTTTGGCAGGATTGGCTGGAGTCGGTGCGACAAGGCTTCGTCATTATGTCGGCGTTCGCACGCCGGATATGCCTGGTCGGATTCTCAGCCGGTGGAGCGCTCTCGCTGCGACTTGCCGCAGATCGGCCAGAGCGACTCGTCGGAGTTATAGCTATCTCCGTGCCCCTGAAGTTCCAGGACCGCAGCATGATCTTCGTGCCGCTGGTGCACGGAGCGAACCAGCTGGTGGGCTGGCTTCCATCTTTTGAAGGCATGATGCCGTTTCGATCTAGGGATTCGGAGCACCCCCATATCAACTACCTCAACATCCCAATCCGCGGCCTCTATGAGCTCCGGCGCTTGGTCGACGAGATGGAAGAGCGCCTGCCGGATGTGCAGTGTCCGGTAACCCTCGTTCAAGGAACCGACGATCCGGTCGTCGAGCCCATTAGCGCCGAACTCATCCACAAGAGGGTTGGGTCCTGCCAAAAACAGCTTTTGACAGTACCTGCAAACCGGCATGGGATCCTGTACGAGAATAGCGGCGATACCCACAAGATAGTTATCTCGTCTCTGGCGGCCCTTTCCTCTTCGGACGATGGGGTGTCCCCGTGGCAAAAAAGCATAACCCAAAATGCAGCGGGTTCAGCGGAATCGACACAGAGGAGTGTTTCGCAATGAAAGACGTAGTTATCGCAGGCTATGCGCGGTCTCCGTTCACTCCGGCGAAGAAGGGCAAACTCGCCAAGGTTCGTCCGGACGAACTGGCGGCACAGGTCGTCAAAGGGCTGGTGAAGAAAACGGGAGTTAAAGTAGACGACGTGGAAGACATGATCTTGGGATGTGCTTTTCCAGAAGGCGAACAGGGTCTCAATGTCGCTCGAATTGTCGGCTTTCTCGCTGGGTTGCCGATCTCGGTGGCCGGCGCCACGGTCAACCGGTTTTGTGGATCGTCGATGCAGGCGATTCACATGGCCGCCGGGACTATTCAAATGGGGGCCGGGGAGGTGTTCCTTTGCGGAGGTGTCGAGTCTATGACCCGTGTCCCAATGATGGGCTTCAATCCACTGCCCCACCCGGGGCTCTGCGAGTCTTATCCTCAGGTCTACATCTCGATGGGTCTTGCTACGGAGCACCTCGCGCGCCAATATGAAATTCCTCGCACAGCCCAGGAAGAGTTCGCCCTCGCCAGCCACCGAAAGGCGGCGGCCTCCGAGACCGCCGGAAACTTCTCCGACGAGATCATTCCGATCGTGCACAATGGCGACACGATCGATAAGGACGGGTGTATCCGCCCTGAAACCAGTCTGGAGGCGCTCGCGAACCTAAAACCGGCCTTCGATAAAGACGGCATTGTTACGGCCGGGACCTCTGCCCCCCTAACTGACGGTGCGGCCGCCGTCCTGGTCTGTTCCGAAGACTATGCCAAGCGCAAAGACCTCAAAGCCCTCGCCCGTATCAGGGGTATTGCGGTAGCCGGCTGCACACCCGAGATGATGGGCATTGGGCCGGTTTACGCAGTACGTAAAGCTCTAAAGCGGGCAGACCTAACCCTCAATGATATGGATTTCATCGAATTGAACGAAGCCTTCGCGGTGCAGACGCTGGCATGCGTGCAAGAACTCAACATTGCACTGGAAAAGTTGAACGTTGAGGGGGGGGCGTTGGCATTGGGACATCCACTCGGCGCATCCGGCGCCCGGATCACAGGTAAAGTCGCCTCGCTCTTAAAACGGCACGGTGGAAAATATGCGCTTGCGACGATGTGCATCGGCGGTGGCCAGGGAATCGCAACCGTGCTTGAGGCCGTTTAGATGGCTGAAATTAAAAACGCCGCGGTCATCGGGGCGGGTGTGATGGGAAGCGGAATCGCAGCGCACCTCGCGAACGCCGGAGTCCCCGTTGTTCTTATGGACATTGTCCCCGCGGAGTCGAAGAACCGTAACACGGTCGCCGAGGGGGCGCTTGAAAAGCTCCTCAGAAGCGACCCGCCGGCGTTTATGCACAAGAGGGCCGTCAAATTGGTGACGCCGGCCAACGTGGAGGATCATCTCGACCTGCTAGGTAGGATCGATTGGATTGTGGAAGCAGTGGTGGAGGATTTGGATACAAAACGTGCTCTCTACCGGCGTATCGAAGAGGCCAGGAAGGAGGGCTCTATCGTCTCGTCCAACACCTCCACCTTGCCACTCGCCAGGCTGGTCGAGGGTATGCCGGAGCGCTTCGCCCGCGACTTCCTGATCAGCCATTTCTTCAACCCGCCACGCTACATGCGCCTGTTGGAGCTGGTCGCCGGCCCTAAGACGCTGCCCGATGCAGTTGCTACGATCCGTGACTTCGCCGACCGTCGCCTCGGCAAGAGCGTGGTCTTCTCACAGGACACACCAGGCTTCATCGCCAACCGCATTGGAGCCTTCTGGCTTCTGTGCGCATTCTCTGAAGCGGTTGACAGGGGACTCACCATCGAAGAGGCGGATGCGACGATAAGCCAGGCCTTCGGCGTCCCCAAGACAGGCGCCTTCGGCCTTCTGGATCTGGTCGGACTCGACGTCATGCTAAATGTCGACGAAAGCCTTGCGGAGAATCTGCCGGCGGACGACCCGTACCAGGAGATCCGCCGCGACCTAAAGCTTCTACGCCGAATGGTCGAAAAAGGTCACACCGGCCGCAAGGGCAAGGGCGGCTTCTATCGTCTAAAGGTCAACGATGGAGAACGTGTCAAAGAGGCCATCGACCTCACTACCGGCAACTACGAGCCCGCAGCAAGGCCAGTACTTGACAGCCTGGAGACCGGCAAGGCGGCAGGCCTTCGCGGACTCATCGAACATCCCGACAAGGGAGGGCAATACGCCTGGGCGGTACTCTCACAAACCCTTGCTAACGCCTCCGCAGTGGCACTCGAGATCGCTGATGATATCCTCGCTGTCGACCGCGCAATGAAGCTCGGCTTCAACTGGACCTATGGACCCTTCGAGCTGATCGACCGGCTGGGTGCTGGTTACCTCGCCAAACATTTGGAGCAGAACCGTAAAGAGGTGCCTGCGCTGTTACAGAAGGCTGCTGCAGCCGGCGGATTCTACCGAGTGCAGGACGGCCACAGGCAGCAGATCACTGCCAGCGGCTACGTCGACATACCGCAAGAGGACGGTGTCCTCTTACTCTCCGACATAAAGTTAACTAGCAAGCCCCTCGCCAGGAACGGCTCGGCCAGCCTGTGGGACATTGGTGACGGAGTCGTGTGCCTCGAGGTGCACACAAAGTTGAACACCATCGACCCCGATGTCTTTTCGATGATCCGCAAAGCGCTTGAGACCGTGCGGGGCGGCTACAGGTCCCTGGTGATCTACAACGAAGGTCAACACTTCTCTGCTGGCGTAAACCTGGGTCTCGCCCTCTTCGCCGCCAACGTCGCTGCCTGGCCGATGATGGAGGACCTGGTGACACAGGGCCAGGAGATCTATAAGGCGCTCAAATACTCCCCTTTCCCAATAGTGGCCGCATCCTCAGGGCTTGCCATCGGCGGCGGCTGCGAGTTCTTACTGCATTGTGATGCGATACAGGCACACACGGAGAGTTACATAGGCCTGGTCGAAACCGGCGTGGGTATAGTGCCGGCCTGGGGGGGCTGTAAGGAGCTGCTCGCCCGGCTCGGTGATGATCCACGCCTCCCGCGCGGGCCCATGCCACATGTTGCCGCGGCCTTCGAGACCATCGCACTCGCCAAGGTAGCGAAGTCGGCTTTCGAGGCCAAGGAGCTGGGCTTCCTCAGGCCGACCGACGGCATCACCTTCAACCGCGACCGGCTCCTTGCCGAGGCCAAGGCCAAGTCCCTTGAGCTTGCCGAAAGTTACCGGCCGCCCGAACCGGTAGAGCTCACCCTGCCTGGCCGCGCCGGCAAGGCCGCACTCGATCTCGTGCTGCGCGAGTACCATGCGAAGGGAAGGCTGACCGCCCACGACGAGCTGGTAGCAGGCGCGCTCGCCGAGGTACTGACCGGCGGCCCGGAAGCGGACCAGTCCGAGCCAATCAGCGAAGACAACGTGATGGCGTTGGAGCGCGCGGCCTTCATGCGACTCGTCAAGACCAAGGAGACACTCGCCCGCATGGAGCACACGCTTGAGACCGGCAGACCGCTGAGGAACTGAGAGGCACGCGATGATAAGTTACAGAGCGCCACTCGAGGACATCCGGTTCGTCCTCTACGACCTCCTGGATTACGAGCGCACGGTCGCCGGACTCCCTTGCTACAAGGAGGCAACGCGCGACGTGGTGGACCCGGTGCTCGACGAGGCGGCCCGCTTCTGTGAGAACAAACTCCTGCCGCTGAATGCCCCGGGCGATGCCGAGGGTTGCACTTTCGAGAACGGCGTTGTGCGCACGCCGCGAGGCTTCAAGGAGGCATACCAGGCCTTTACCACAGCCGGCTGGACCGGCCTCCCCTGCGACCCCCATTACGGCGGCCAGGGCCTACCGAACGTACTCCAGTTCGTGCTCGAGGAACTGATCTGCTCGACCAACCTGAGCTTCGGTATCTACCCTGGCATAAGCCATGCGGGCTACAATGCGCTGGCGCGGCACGGCAGCGACGAGTTGAAACGGCTGTTCCTGCCCAAGCTGGTAGAGGGTAGGTGGTCTGGCACCATGTGCCTTACGGAGCCGCAGTGCGGCACTGACCTCGGTCTAATCCGCACCAGGGCCGAGCCACGCGGCAACGGCACTTTTAAGATTACCGGCACAAAGATCTTCACCTCGGCGGGCGAGCACGACTTGACCGAGAATATCATCCACATGGTGTTGGCACGGATATCGGGCTCGCCGTCCGGTACCAGAGGGATCAGCCTCTTCATCGTGCCCAAGGTCCTGCTGAAGCCGGACGGCACGCTGGGCGCACGCAACGGGGTCAGCTGCAGTTCTATTGAGCACAAGATGGGTATCAAGGCATCCGCGACCTGCGCCATGAACTTCGACGGCGCGGAAGGTTATCTCATTGGCGAGCCCCACAAGGGAATGCGTTACATGTTCACCATGATGAACACAGCACGCCTCTCGATCGGCCTCCAGGGCCTGGGCCTAGCCGAGACAGCCTATCAGTCGGCAGTTGCCTACGCCAGGGAGCGGCTGCAGGGTCGCTCGCTGACAGGACCCAAGTTCCCGGATAAGCCCGCCGACCCTATTATCGTCCACCCGGACGTGCGCAAAAACTTGCTCACCGTGCGGGCTTACAATGAGGGAGCGCGGGCACTCGCCCTGTGGGTCGGCACCGCCGTTGATATCGCTGCCAGGCATCCTGACCCAGACCGCCGGATGGAGGCGGACGATTTGGTCGCCCTGATGACGCCTATCATCAAGGCATTCCTCACCGACTACGGTTTCGAGGCAACGAATCTCGGGCTCCAGGTCTTCGGTGGCTACGGATACATCCGGGATTCCGGAATGGAGCAGCTGGTGCGGGACGCACGTATCGGCCAGATCTACGAGGGCACAAACGGTATTCAATCGCTCGACCTGGTGGGCCGTAAAATGCCGGAGCACTCGGGGCGGCTACTGCGACGGTTCTTCCATCCGGTGTCCCGGTTCATCGAGGAGAACACAGACGAACCGCAGTTGCAGGGAATCGTACCGCCGCTTGCCAAGGCATTCACCAGGCTGCAACAGGCTACACTCTGGGTTGCGCAGGAGAGCCTGAGGGACCGTGAAGAGGCCGGCGCTGCCGCAACCGACTATTTACGTCTGTTCGGGCTTGTGGCCCTGGCGTACATGTGGGCTCGGACGGCCAAGGTCGCAATCGGGAAGGTTGGGGACGAGAACGGTGGGTTTTACCAGGCCAAGCTTGCAACGGCCAATTTCTACATGAAGCGCCTTCTCCCTCAGACCTCGGGTCTCTTTGCGGCGATCATGACCGGCGCGAGGCCGATCATGGATATCCGAGAGGAATGGTTTTGACCGGTACGCTCTTTGACACCATATGGATACGGTCTCGTGTCCATGGAGTTGCCATCCGAGCGTCGTAGATAAAAGGACACCGTCACGATGAAAGTTTTGGCCGGACTGAGAAAAAGCGTCGCCTTCCTGCTATCGCTGTCGTATGGAAAACGTGAACCCAGAGCTAAGAAGAGGCCCTATCCCTGGGAGGCAGCCTATCCAGAAGGCGTATGCTGGCGTTTGGACATCGAGCCTCGACCGCTCTTTGCGATCCTCGACGACGCAGTTACGACCTATCCCGACAAACCTTGCCTCCAATTCTTTGGTAAGAGATACACCTACCGGGAGATCAGCTCGCTAGTCGCAAGGGCAGCGAAGGGATTCCAGGGCCTCGGCGTCGCCAAGGGTGTAAGGGTCGGACTGTTCCTGCCCAACTCCCCCTACTTCGTTATCTGCTACTACGCGATACTCAAGGCCGGTGGGACTATAGTCAACTTCAATCCGCTCTGCGCCGAGCGTGAGGTGGCTTGTCAGATCCGGGATTCCGAGACCAGGATCATGGTGACCATGAACCTGAAAAGCCTGTATCCGAGGATTGCCAATCGGCTCGCCGATACCTGCCTGGAGAAAATAGTGGTGTGCGGCATGCGCTTTGCGCTGCCCTTCCCCGAAAACGCCCTCTTCGCCATTCTGAAGCGCAAGGAGACCGCCGCTACTCCGTCCGACGGCAGGCACGTCACCTTTGAGGAGCTGACTGCGAACGACGGGGACTTCGGACAGGTCAATATCGACCCAGGTCAGGACGTAGCCGTTTTGCAATATACTGGAGGGACGACGGGATCTCCAAAGGGGGCGATGTTAACTCACGGCAACTTGTACACGAACACTGTTCAGACCCGAACCTGGGCTACCGCAATCAAGCCTGGAGAGGAAAAGATCCTCGCGGTTTTACCCCTCTTCCATGTATTCGGCATGACAGGCGTGATGAATCTGGGCCTGTACATCGGGGCTGAGATCGTCTTGCTGCCTCAGTTCAAGGTCGCTGAAGTCCTGAAGGTGATAGGCAAGGAGCGCCCGTCGGTTTTGATGGGAGTTCCCACCATCTACTCAGCCATAAATGGACACAAAGACTGTGATAAATATGACCTGTCGAGCCTGAAGTTCTGTATCTCGGGTGGGGCCCCGCTGTCTCTCGAGATCAAAGATGCATTCGAGCGGCTGACGGGCTGTACCTTGATCGAGGGCTATGGCCTGACAGAGGCCGGCCCAGTGTGCACCCTCAACCCATTTACCGGCCCCAACAAGCCAGGTTCCATCGGACTACCCCTTCCCGGGACTTTCATCGAGATCGTTTCGCTCGATAATCCTCGAAAGACCGTCCCCCTTGGCAAGCGTGGAGAAATCTGCATCTCTGGACCTCAGGTCATGGCCGGTTATTGGAATCGCGCGGAAGAGACCGGCGCCGTGCTGCGCGGCGGGCGACTGCGGACCGGCGACATTGGCACCATGGACAAAGACGGATTCGTCTTTGTGATCGACCGCATCAAGGATCTCATCATTAACGGTGGGTTCAACGTCTACCCTCGTGTAGTGGAGGAAGCCATCCACCTCCACCCCGCGGTCGAGGAGGTAGCAGTCTGTGGCATCCCAAACCAGCACCGTGGCGAGATCGTCAAAGCGTATGTCAAGCTCCGCGACGGTGTCAGGCTCCCGGCGGCTGAACTCCATGAATTTCTTAAAGATAAGCTCGCGCCGTACGAGATGCCGAGGGAGATCGAGTTCCGAAACGGAATTCCAAAAACCCTGATCGGGAAACCGTCGCGACGGGAGCTCATTGCCGAGGAGTTGCAAAGATTGAAGCGCTGAGGGTAATGACCCTTTCTCAACCAGCAGCTTTA
>JBHIAO010000227.1:0-9173 GCA_046758565.1 Anaerolineae bacterium | reverse complement strand
GTTCACACTCAACGTGAAAATATCACTCAGGTACATCTGTAGCGGATCGTCGATCCTCTCGCCGAGGCGGAACGCGGTGGTCGGAGACGTCGGCGCCACGACCACGTCGCAAGACTGCAACACCTCGTCGAAATCCTGTCGAATCAGGGTCCGAACCTGCTGCGCCCGCTTGTAGTAGGCCTCGTAGTAGCCGGCTGATAGCGCATACGTCCCCAGCATGATCCGGCGCTTGACTTCAGGACCGAAGCCCTGGCCACGGGTCTGCCGAAAGCCCTCCCACATCTCACCGGCCGGCACCGACAACCCGTACTTGACGCCATCGTAGCGCGCCAGATTCGCCGACGCCTCGGCGGGCGCAATCAAGTAGTAGGTTGGAAGAGCGTAGTCCGTATGCGGCAAACTCACCTCCTGAACCTCCGCCCCCAGATCGACCAGCGTGTCCAGAGCAGCCCGCACCGCCGACTCCACACCAGCCTCCATGCCTTCGACGAAATACTCTCGAGGAACCGCCAGCCGAACACCGCTGATATCACCGTTCAACCCGGCGGTGTAGTCGGGCACCGGCCGATCGACCGAAGTGGAATCGCGCGGGTCATGGCCGGCAATCGCATTCAGCACCAGCGCCGCATCACGCACCGTTTTTGTGATGGGGCCGATCTGGTCCAGAGAGGAGGCGAAGGCAATGAGGCCGTAGCGCGACACACGTCCGTACGTCGGCTTCAAACCGATGACGCCGCACAGCGCGGCCGGCTGTCGGACGCTCCCACCCGTGTCGGTTCCCAGCGCGAACACCGCCTCATCGGCGGCGATGGCGGCGGCACTACCCCCGCTGGAGCCCCCCGGCACCCGATCCAAATCCCACGGATTGCGCGTGGCGCAGAACGCCGAGTTCTCAGTGGATGAGCCCATGGCGAACTCGTCCAGGTTAGTCTTTCCCAGCAGAACCGCGCCGGCATCGTACAGCCTGTCCATGACCGTTGCATTGAAGGGTGGGACGTACCCATCCAGGATACGCGAGCCGGCTGTCGTCGGGACGCCCTCGGTTGAGATCAGATCCTTGACAGCCATGGGAACCCCCAGCAGGGGGTTATCCTCCCCCACCTGCCGGCGCGCGTCGGCCTCACGGGCCTGCTCCAGCGCCAGTTCCGGCGTCATCGTGAGATACGCCTTCACGGTGTTGTCAACCGCCGCGATACGATCCAGCAACGCCTCCGTCAGTTCCACCGACGTAATTTCGCCGGCTTGGAGCAACTGATGGGCCGCATGTACGCTGAGTCTATGTAGTTCGTTCAATCAAGGAAGCTCCATGACACCAACTGCGTACTGCGTATTGCGTATCGCTGTGGTATGAAGGAAACCAACCATTGGACGTGGGGCTCCAACCGAACCCTATCACGCAACTACTCCTTGTGCATAACCAAAATACGTTCGAACTTGGTTGTTCGTGTCCGCCGCCGTGAACGCCGCTCGTCGGGTATACGATCGTCGTAGATAGTGTCAATTACAAAATGATCCTGCGTTGCCTCAACCGCCAAATCAGCCAGGATTTCTGCCGTGCGCCGCGTTTTCCCATCTCGTTCCACGTCTCCCAGAACCAGTATGCAATTACCGCCTGGCTTTAGGACGCGGCTCATTTCTTTCAGGCAGACCGACATCTGTGGCAAGTACACCTTCCGACTAGCTGTTAGGGATTGATCCAATTCTTTCCAGTCTTCGCAACCAAGAAACCACAGCCGTAACCGGTTGTCACGGGCGTAGTCCAACGCTCCAAAGTATGGTGGACTTGAAATAATCGCATCTACAGATTCATCCTGTATTGGCAAGTTCATCGTATTTGTCTGCCATACCCGATACTGGCGACGTTCCCAATCCACCGGCAACATGTGGCGACGATAAGCCCGCTTGACTTTTGCCAGCAACCGGGAACGTAAATCACGATAGGTGTACATCTCTGGAAATTCGTCAGGCGGGTACTTGTTTTTGCGCAAGTAGGGAACCAAGTGGCTGGCAGGATAAGAAAGAAAACCAGGACGCACATGATGTAAAATCCCCAACAGGCAGGCAGTCAGGAAATAATCTTCCTGTTGCCGGAGTAGACGGAAGGCTGTCACGACTTCGCGCAATGTGTCAGGATGAAAAAACTCGCGTATCCATTCGGGGATCTCAGTCAGGTTTACCGATGGTGCATCTCGTTCTACAGCCTCAATTAATGCTTTGGCCCCTTCAACAGCTACCTTTCGGCTACCAGGTGCTTCCAATTTCCCCCGAGTCAGCACATAGGCGTAGGGGCTCAGGTCATTGGCCCAGGCACACCGCCCGGCCAGCGCTGCCTCAAGAGGAACTACCCCGGAGCCAGAGAATGGATCCAGAACCGTGTCTCCCGATTCCGAATACAGATTTACAAGCACCCTTGCCATCCCCGATTTCATTTTACCCACGTAAGGAGATAACTGCTGTAACGTGCTTTCTCGGCTGTTGAACGAACCGTGCCACAGCCGCGCATCAAGCTCGGTAATCAGCTCTGCATCCTCAAAGAGATATAATTGTCGCGCTTCCTTCATGCGTTTAGACATGATAGCTGCTCCTATGGTCGCCACGTGCGAGATTTGCTTTCGTCAACCAACTTCCCTTGATGCCAGACTTGGACCTCCCTACGGAGCCGACCATCGTCAAGCTCGACCACCTTCGTTCGGACTTCCCAGATATGTCTGTCGTGTGCGGCGGCATCTACACCGAATAGCGCCAAAATCAGCCCTGGCAGCATCAGTGTATCCAGCGTGTGGACAGGTGGCTCGGGATCGTCAAGCGAAGGAATACGCCGTGGGAGCAAGAACACGTCGGGTGCCGCGCGGAGTCCGATATTATCTTCTTGACCTGGATATTTCGGACAAGGTCGCGTTCGTGTGCCGCAAAGTAAGTCTTTGATGAACAAGACATCCACCAATTTGCGCCGACGTACTAGTTCGTTGGTTAGGCGATTAACAATCGAATGCGCACCATGCGCCGGCTGATTAACGATGGCACCGTCAAGATGGCACCAGACACCAAATTCCCTAGCCCATAAAGGGCGATCAGAAATGTTGATACTGTTGCCCTCACCCCCCTTGACTTCTAATGCAGCAAAGTAGTCGGGATCACGTTTTAGGACGACGGTGAAGTCGTGTCGACGGCGGCTACCGGTTTGCTCATAATCTTCTATACCCTCGCGTTGTAGCAAGTTCTCTAGAACATCCTTTATCAAACCTTCGCGACCGGGCTTCGAAGAAGCGATAAACGTACCACGAATACTCTCAATGGCCGACCGAAAGACCAGACCGCTCTTGTAGTCGGCTGGTTGAATATCGTGTTGAAGCAGCACATCCGGATGCCACTCGTCCATATTGGTCAGCAAATCAATAGTGGGCTGTACCTGTTTTGTTACCTGTTCTTCGTGTTTACAGGGCAGTGCCAACTCTTTCGTCCTCTTGTCGATCAAGTCTCAGAAAACCAAAATCACACATGTCTTACGTTCTGAATCCGGAGCTTCAGCCGAGAGCTCGCTTACTCCAACACCGCTCTCACCCTGAACTGACCCGCCTCCTGATCCGGCGCGTTTGCCAGCACATCTTCTCGAGGCATCGACGGCCGAACCCGATCCGGACGCATCACGTTCTGCAGGTCAAGCACCGAGGCCGTCGGTGGAATGGCGGCGGTGTCCAGCTCCTGTAGCCTTTCGGCGTATTCAAGAATCGCCGACAGTTGCTCGCGGAAGCGCTCCAGCTCCTCCTCAGTCAATCCCAGCTTCGCCAATTCCGCAACGTGAGCCACGTCTTCTCTAGTTAACGCCATTGCAATCTCCTCTGCTCCTCAGCCCCTCCGCTCCTCTGCCCCCCTGCCCCCCTGCTCCCCTGCGCCCATCACCCGGCTTCGCCGGCTGCGGCGACGGGGCGACGCGACCGCTCACCCTCGCCACCCCCGGGTGGCCGGCGCCGCAAGAAGAACTTGGCAATTTCAGCTCCAGTACCCGGCATCAGCATCAAAGGGATGACCACCAGCCAGACACTCAGGTCAAGGGGCACCGTGTTGAACACCGGCTGCAAGAATGGCAAGTACACCACTATCAACAGGAGGATCAGTGAGGACAGGGTCGCTCCAACCATCCACCGGTTGGTCAACGGCCCAAGCTTGAACACACTGTGGCGTTCGGAGCGGGACGTATAGGCCCTGACCAGCTCGGACATCACGAGGGTGGTGAACGCCACCGTGCGCGCGAATACGAGATCATTCCCTGAGGTATTCATCGCCCACACGAAAGCCCCAACAGTAACTACCATATCGATGAGTGCCTGCACACCCACGAGCGTCCATAGGTCTCGCGTGAGGATCGGCTGCTCCGGTGGACGCGGCGGGCGCTCCATGATGTCTGGCTCGCCCTTCTCCAACCCCAGAGCCAGTGCGGGCAGCCCATCGGTCACCAGGTTCAGCCACAGCAGATGAATCGGTGCCAACGGTGATGGCAGGCCGGCCAGGATTGCCGTGAAGATGATCAGGATCTCACCCACGTTGCAACTCAACAGGTAAAAGACGAACTTCCGGATGTTGTCATAGATGACGCGTCCTTGCTCAATGGCCGATACAATCGAGGCGTAGTTGTCATCAGTCAGGACCATGTCAGCCGTCTCTCGGGCGACGTCGGTTCCCGTTACCCCCATGGCCACGCCGATGTGTGACCGTTTGAGGGCCGGCGCGTCATTGACGCCATCGCCAGTCATGGCGACGACGGCACCTCGGCACTTCAAGGCTTCAACGATCCGCACTTTGTGCTCCGGGGATACACGGGTATAGACGTCGACTGTCTCAACCAGCGCCGTCAACTCATCGTCGGTCAGGGCATTCAATTCCTGACCAGTCAACACCTTTGAGCCTCGTCTGAGCAGATTTAGTTCCTTGGCTACAGCTACAGCCGTGTCCTTGTAATCGCCCGTGATCATGACCGTCCGGACGCCGGCCCTGCGCGCTTGTTCGATGGCCGGCCCCACTTCAGGACGAACTGGATCTCGCATGCCCACCATGCCTAGAAACACGAGTTCCTTCTCCATCCATTCAGACGACAGTTCTTCGGGAACCTCGTCCAAGGGCTTGTATGCAATGGCCAGGACACGCAACGCCCGGCTGGCCATCCGTTCATTGGCTCGCGCAATACGCTCGCGGACATCGTCGGTCAGGGGTGCCGGCAATCCATTGTGGTGATAGCGATCACTAAGATCCACTATGACGTCTGGCGCGCCCTTCACGTAGGCGATGTATGGCGGTCCCCACCCCTCGGGAAGCGCATGCGCGTTCCGGACGTCGTGCACCGTGGTCATTCGCTTTCGTTCCGAGTCGAACGGAATCTCCGCGACTCGCGGCTGTTTGGACTCCAACTCCTCCCGGCGATAGCCACCCTTCGCTGCAAGAGTGACCAGTGCGCCCTCCGTCGGATCGCCGGCAACCACCCACCCACGACCATCCTCGGCCTCGTTCAGCACTGCGTCGCTGGCGAGTAGACTCGCCTGCAGGAGCACTTGTAAGTCCTTGTCCTCCTGCACGTCCACCTCGCGTCCGTTCCGGCTGAACGCCCCGGCCGGTCGGTAGCCCTCGCCACCCACTTTGAGAGTTTCACCATCCAGCTCGACTTGAACGACCATCATCTCGTTCTGAGTCAGCGTGCCTGTCTTGTCCGCGCAGATCGTGGTCGCACTGCCCAAAGTTTCGACCGCCGGCAGCCGGCGGATAAGTGCGTGCCGCCTGATCATCCGCTGCATGCCCAGGGCCAGTGTAATTGTGACGACCGCCGGCAGCCCTTCAGGCACGGCGGCGATGGCCAGACTGACCGCCACCATGAACAACTCTAACACATGGCCCCGATAGGTCGTCAGGTACGCCAACGGAGCGGTCATAAAGGTGCCCACCGCCGTGTCGCGGACCACACTCACGCCAAAGACGATGCCACAAACGACCAGGGTGGCATAACCGAGCGCACGACCCAGATGATTCAGCCGGCGTTGGAGCGGTGTCTCCTCCTCTTCGTACGTCTGGATCATCTCTGCGATCCGGCCGATTTGGGTGGACATCCCTGTGTTGACCACCACGCCGCGTCCGCGGCCGTAGGCGACGATCGTACCCATAGACGCCGTATTGGTCCGGTCTGCCAATTCCGTATTGGCACCCAGGATGGCGTCGGCGTGTTTGACAACCGGCACCGACTCGCCAGTCAGCGACGCCTCTTCGATTTTCAGGTTCACAGCCTCGACCAGCCGCACATCAGACGGCACGTAGTTGCCGGTTTCCAGGAGCACGATATCACCAGGCACAACTTCGCGAGACGGGATGGTCTTGACACACCCATCACGGACGACCCGAGCGTCGGGTGAGGCCATCTTCTTCAGCGCGCGCAGCGCATTTTCCGCCCGCCGCTCCTGAATCAGCCCTATCACCGCGTTCAATATAACGATGGCGACGATGGCGATGGCATCGGTGTAGCCCTCGCCATCATAATACCCAACGAGGGCGGAAATGCCGGCGGCGACAATAAGCATCCAGACGACGAAATCGTCGAACTGGTTCCACAGCATCGCCAGCAAGCCTGGTCGAGGCCATTCCTGCAGCTCGTTGGTACCATACTGCGTGAGCCGGGCCCTGGCCTCCTCGACAGTAAGGCCGACCTCGGCATCAGTCTCCAACAGCTCGACGACTTCGTGGGCTGGGTATGCGTGTGGGTGATCTATTGGAGTCATGGGCATCTGATATTATAGCATATGGCCGCCACAGGTCGTCGAAACGACCGGCGGCGGCCCCTCGGCTACTTGACTGTGAAGTTCGGCGGCCGGCCCCGGTCAGATCAGCCGGCAGCCGGCTCCGCCGTTATCAGGCTTTCGTCCTTATACTTGTCGCCCACCTCGATGAGCATGACCGGGATCCCGTCTACGATCGGGTACTGCCGGCCACAGGTGTGACACACCAGCCACTTACCATCGACATATTCCAACTCCTGTTTGTCATCCGGACAGACCAGGATATCGAGCAAGTCTTGACCTACTTCACCGCCCAGTTTGCTCTCATCAATCTCGTACCCGGTGTCTGTGGCAGTCACCGCCATATCTTCGTCGGTCACCCTTCCTGCCGGCTTCCAGCCATTATTGTCACCGCCCTTCAAACGCTGAAAGATCACATAACCGATCGCACCGATGGCCGCCAGCTTTATGGCACGCTTAATTGTCTTCATCATGCGCTGCTATCCTCCCTGCTGAATGTCATCCTCAAAATCCCAGTTTCCTGCAACGCGAGGCTTAATGCTCCCCCCACCCGTGCTCTCCCGCTCCCTCGCCCCCTCGCTACCCCGCTCAAACGCTGCCCATTCCTCCAGAGCAACACGAGCATGATCGAACGCAATCTTGTCGGGCAACTCGTCGGGCCCGAACCAGCCGATCTCGACGGCGTCAGTCCGCGGTTCAGCGACACCCTCAACAACCTCAGCTCGATAGTGGATGTTGAGGGTGTACTCGGACGCGTCCTCGCCGTACGTATCCACATAGATGCCCACCAGGTTCGTGATGTGGACGAGCAGCCCCGTCTCTTCCCGTACCTCGCGTACAGCGCCTTCCTCCGGATGCTCGTCAGGCGCCAGGAACCCGCCAGGAATGTCCCACCAGTCCTTGTAGGGTTCAATACCCCGCCGCACGAGCATGACTTTGCCGTCGCGCACGACACAGGCGCCGGCGCATGGCTTGGCATTGTGATAATACGCGGTCCGACAGGCCAGACATACCTGCTCAACGCCATCCCCTTCGGGTGGATCCAGAAGTGCACCGCAAGTGGGGCAAAAACGATACGGAAATGTCATATGCGCCATGATTATAACACCTATAACGACAATTCGTCAATGTGCGTACGGGTAAGCAATTGACCCGTCGCCCGCCATCCGCTATAATCCTATGTCATGAGCGATCCCATCGTCAGCTTCTTGGACGAGTATCTACCTGATTACCTGGCCCACCTGGAACGGCTGGTGAACATCGACTGTGGAACCCACAACAAGGCCGGCGTCGATGCTGTGGGCGCGATGGTGCGCGACATGCTGGAGGCGCGGGCCTGGTCGGTGCGCGCGCATCCGCAGCCCCGGTACGGCGACTTCCTCGAAGCCCGATTTGCCGGCCACGGCCAGGTGCGGATCATGCTGCTGGGCCACCTGGACACGGTGTACCCCGACGGCACGGCGGCCGAACGACCGCTGCGCTTCGAGAACGACCGCGCGCTGGGCCCCGGCGTCTCCGACATGAAATCGGGACTCCTGACCGGCATCTTCGCGGTGGATGCCCTGCTGGCCACGGGCTTCCGCGACTTTGCTGAGATCATCTTCTTTATCAACAGCGAGGAAGAGGTGGGCTCGCCGGCCTCCACTCCCATCTACACCGAAATCGCTCGCGATATCGACGTCGCGCTGGTGCTGGAGTCGGCGCGAGCCAACGGCGATATTGTGAGCGCTCGCAAGGGCGGCGGCAAGCTCGACATCCGTGTGACCGGTCGCGAGGCCCACGCCGGCGTCGAACCCGAGAAGGGTGTCAACGCGATTGTCGAGCTGGCGCACCAGATTCAGGCCATCACGGCGTTGAACGGTATGACCCCCGGGACAACCGTGAACGTCTGTTTCGCCAAAGGAGGCACACGAACCAACGTGGTGCCGGCATCGGCCGAGGCCAGCGTTGACGTGCGGGTCGTAGAGCTGGCCGCCATCGCTCCGTTAGAGGACGCCGTGGCAGCGCTGGCGCAGGATACCGTCGTCCCTGGAACGACGGTGGAGATCAGCGGCGGCATTTCCAAGCCGCCCATGGAGAAGACGCCGGCCATCGCCTTTCTGGTCGAGTTGGCTCAACAAGCCGCTCACGAGCTAGGCTTCGAGGTACAAGACACGTTGACCGGCGGCACATCGGATGCGAACCCGCTGGCTGCTATCGGGGTACCTGTCCTGGATGGCCTTGGTCCCGTTGGGGGCCATGGTCACAGCCCAGAGGAGTATATCGACGTGACCAGCATCGTTCCGCGGACGGCCATGCTGGCTAGCCTCCTCCGGCTGATGGCTCAGCACCAAGGTCTGAAACGCAAAACTTAACGCAGCCTTTGGCCGCAACCAAACTGCGTAAAACGTGAAACGTAAA
>JBHIAO010000226.1:0-9182 GCA_046758565.1 Anaerolineae bacterium | reverse complement strand
GGCTTGTTGGTGGGCACGGCCTGACCGGACAGTTGTTGCACCAGTTTGGCCAGACCGTGGAGTTTCCCATAATCGATGTCGATGTCAACCCCGTACATCGTCAGCAGGCCCATCACCGTCTCTTCCATGGGGGCATTGCCGGCCCGTTCGCCAATCCCGAGGACGGTGGTGTGCATCACCTCCACCCCTTCGGCCAGCGCCATGATTGTGTTGGCAATCCCCATGCCGAAGTCCATGTGAAAGTGGGTTTCCAGCCGCTTATCAATGCGAGCCTTTACGTGGCGCACCAGGTACTGCATGGCGTGAGGCGAGCATACGCCGAAGGTGTCGACCAGGCCTAGAGCGTCCATGTGACCCTCATCCGCAACCCGGGTGATGAGGTCCAACACCCAGTTGATATCGGCCCGGGTGAAGTCGATAGGGAAGAAGACGACTTCCAGGCCCTGTTCGTGAGCGTAAGCGGTGGATTCGATGGAGAGATCGATAGCCTTCTCAAGCCGCCACTGGTAGGCATATTCGATTATGTGTTCGCTGGACGGAATTTCCATCACCACGCCCGAAACGCCGCAATCGACGGCGCGCTTCACGTCGTCGATCATACAGCGCGAGAAGCCGAAGATCTGGGGACCCAGGTCCCGTTTCACTATTTCCTTGATGGCCGCCTCATCGGCTGGCGAGACCGCAGGCATGCCGGCTTCGATGCGGTGCACACCAGCCTCGGCCAACCCCTCGGCGATGCGGATTTTGTCGTCCTGGGTGAAGACAATGCCGGCCTGCTGCTCCCCGTCGCGCAGCGTGACGTCGTGGACCTTGATCTGTTTCGGGAAGTTGAGGCCGGCCCGCACCTCTTCCGCAAAGTTCCAGGGGCTCACAAACCAGTCATCTGTCTTCCACGGTTGATTGACCATGAACTGCTCCTTTGAAAATGCCAGTGATCAGTGATCAGTAAACAGTGAACAGTGAGCGGCGAACGGTCGACGCAAGACGAACGATTTTTATTCGTGATTTGGTAGCGGGAAGCGCTGGCATGGCGCCTCCTTTGAAGTTAGTCAGATGGTCTCGGTACTCCAACCGACTCCTCAACTACTCCAAAACTTCGGGATTGACCGGGTACCGGGGCGATTCCCCGCTGAGCACCCGCGCGACTTCCTGTGCCGCTTTAGTCTGGAGTTCTACGAGTGACTCCTCCGAGTAAAAGCCGATGTGGGGGGTGAGTATCACGTTGTCGCGGCCCAGGAGCGGCGAGTCAGCCGGAGGGGGCTCTTGCGGCACGACATCCAGTCCGGCGCCGGCCAACTGACCTTCGTCCAGCGCGTCTGCCAGAGCGCGTTCGTCCACCAGCGGCCCGCGCGCCGTGTTGATCAACAACGCCCCAGGCTTCATCTGGCGGAAAGCATCGGCGTTGAACATGTGATGGGTTTCGGCCGTCAGCGGCGCGTGGATGGAGATGTAGTCAGCCGACCGCAACAGTTCGTCGAAATCCACCCGCCCCACCCCCAGCGGGACCGTGACCTCATCCGACACGTAGGGATCATAGGTCACGACTGTCAGGCCGAGGGCCTGTGCTTTGGGTGCCAGCGCTCGCGGAATCTTGCCAAAGCCGACCAGGCCCAGGGTGCGTCCCCGCAGACGATGCAGGGGGACCACTGCCCGCATCTCCCACTGGCCGGCCTGCACCCGCCGATCAGCGTAGGTGATCTTGCGTGCCAGCGTCAGGAGCAGCGCCAGCGCGTGATCGGAGACCTCGTCGATGCAATAGTCGGGTACGTAGGTGACTACAATGCCGGCCCGGGTCGCCGCCTGAATGTCTATGTTATCCACACCGATGCCGAAGCGCGCAATGACGCGGCAGCGATCGAGCTGCTCGATGATGTCACGCGTGACCTGAACATAGGTGACCAGAAGGCCACCGGCCTGTCGAGCGATGTCTAGAATCGCCTCAGGGGTTGGCTCATTCGCCAACTGTAACTCGGCACCGATGTCGGCCAACACCTGCCTGGCCGGCTCCAGGTCCGGGAAGACGGAGTCGGTGACTGCAACCAGCAGGCTACCCATTGACTACCTCATCGCCTCTTCCATGTGCTCCATAAGCGTGTAGACGACCGGTCCGTCGGCCGTGACCAGCACGTTCTCCTCCAGCCGACAGGTCTGTCGCAGACCGGGGTATCCGGCAAATGTCTCGATGGCGAAGTACATGTTCTCCTTGATCTCGGCCGGGTAGTCGAGGGAGTAGGCGCGCGAGATCCACATACCCTCGTAGAGCGTGATGCCGATACTGTGGGCGAACTGCTGGAGGGTGACAGTGCCGTACTTGTCGTCATCGTACTCAGGGAAAGCAGCCGCCACATCAGCCGTCGTGTTGCCGGGCCGTAATTGTTCGATGCCGGCGTACATCGAATCGTAGACCTCGCGGTACAGGTCGATCTCCTGTTGCGTCATCTTGCTGGCACATTTGAAGCAGCGCACGAAGTCAATGAAGTAGCCGGACGGCCCGACGGCGTTGATGTCTACAATGACCAGATCGCCCTGGCGGATGATCTTGTCGGTAGCCCAGCGGCGGTAGGGGCTGGTGTTGCCGCCTGAAGCAACGATGATGTCGTAGATGATCTCGCAGCCCTGGGACAGCATGAACTCGTGGACCTTGGCCTCGATCTCGCGCTCGCGCACACCTGGTTTGAGCCACTCGTACTTGATCTTCCACATGGCGGCGTCGCCGATGGAGGATGCCTGCTTCAGCAGCTCGATCTCATCGCGGGTCTTCACGACGCGCGCGGCCGACATGGCCGGCCAACCGTTCACGATGTCGAGGCCGCGCTCCTCGAGGGCATACAACGCCGGCATGTCCAGGTTGTCGATGCCGATGCGCTCGTTTCGAACGCCGTGATCCCCCAAGACCTCGATGACGCTATCGGCCATCTTCCCGGCCATGTAGGGCACGGCACCCTCTGCCCACTGCCAGGTCATGGCTGGATGGATACGACCCTCCATCCAGGGCAGGTCGATGATGGCGCATTGCAGGTCCGAGCCGGCTGTCTCGAATAGTACAGGCTCGCCGCCATTGGGGAGCACGGCGTAGCGGATGTTGATGTTGTACTTCCAGTTGCCCTGGTAGGAGCCGGTCACGTAGCGGATGTTGGCGCCGGCAAACAGGACCAGCGCGCCCAGGTCATGGGCATCCATTTGCTCGCGTGTGCGTTCGAGGCGCTCTGTGCGCAGCCGATCGAAATCGACCCGGTACTGCCAATCAGCACCGGTCTGGCTGTAAACACGGCGTGGATCCCATTCATGTGGCCGGCCAATGAAGCTTGTATCCAGCCTGTGTCCCATGGAGTCCTCCTTTTTGCAGGAATGGTCGTGAGTCGTCTCAAGCAGTAGCCAATGTGGATCCTACGTACACCAGCACGCCCTCACATACAGCCTTTAGATGTTTCTGGGTCTCTTCTTGGGCGAGCAACCCATCCCGGTTTGCACAGGCTTCGAAAATGCGCCGGTGGCTTACACGTGCCTCTGCCATGTGTTCAGAGAAGGCAATGAACTGTCGGATGTACGGAGCGGAGGTATTGCGGAGGTTTTCAATGATGGAGAGCAAGCGCGGTCGATTGGCCACCTGGTAGATCGTGTGATGGAAACGGCGGTTGAGTTCCAGCCACCGATCAAGGTCGGACGTTTTTTCCATTTCTTCCAGGATGGTTTGCACGGTAGCGATCCGATCTTCGTCCATTTTGGGTGCACCCAGGCGAGCTGCCATGCCTTCGAGAACGCCGCGAATAAAGTAGATTTCTTCCAGCTCTTCTGGCGAGAGCTCGGCAACGACAGCCCCGCGATGCGGATACAGCTCAACCAGGTTCTCGACAGCCAGAGTGCGCAGAGCATCTCTGACGGGACTGCGGCTGACATTCAAGGCTTCGGCGATTTCATTCTGATCAAGTCTTTGGCCCGGCTTGAGATGGCCTCGTAGAATGGCTTCACGAAGTCTTTCTGTCACGAATTCCTCTCGCGTTTGGAAAACGCTTGCGGCATCAATTCCTAAGTACTCCACCGTACGCTCCTTAAGTTGGCAGTTACTCGTATCCTGGATGCTGTGTATTGTATACATGATACATTGTACAACACGATCATCGACCTGTCAAGGCCCACTGATAGGGTCCGACTACACTCCTTCCACGGGTGGCGAATTTTCGTGCGCAGATTGACGCAGTGCCCGTAGAAGCTTCTCGGCTGTGATTGGCAGATCGCGAATCCGTACGCCCACCGCGTCAAAGATGGCGTTGGCAATGGCCGGCGCAACCGGCGGCAGGGTCATCTCACCGATGCCGTGAAATTCGCTCCCTTCCGCCTCCAGCGCGGTGCTCTCCAGTTCCGGGGGCATATCGAGAAACGATGGGGTTAAATAGTCCGACAGGTTGGCGTTGACAACCTGGCCGTGATCCACCACCATTTCCTCCAGCAGAGCCGGCCCCATCCCGAAGATCACGTTGCCGTCGTTCTGAAGCTGGGCCAGGCGAGGGTTGACCACCCGCCCCGCGAACGAGGCGGCATGATAGCGCACCACCTGCACTTTGCCTGTCTCCGTATCCACCTCTACCTCACACGCACCTGCACCTTGATGCCAATGCGGGCTGGCAGTGCCTTGCCCGGTTTCAAGGTCCAGGCCACCCTGAGTCTGAACCTCGCCCATTGCGTCAATCGACTCCATCTTATTCCACCGCAGAACATCGGCGTACGGCAGGCGCATCCCTGGATCAGCCGTCGCAAACACATATCCGTCGGCGGCAGACAATTCTTCAGGTGGCACTTCGAAAAACCGAGCGGCTGCCTCCACTAGTTTCTGCTTGAGCGTTCCCGCCCCCTCCAGAATGGCGCCCCCCATCATGCTGGTGGACCGGCTGGCGCTGGTGGTGGTGTCAAAAGGGGTCCGCGCTGTGTCAGGACCGACGACGGACACCTTCTCGAAGGGCACGCCGACCGCTTCCGCTGCGATCTGGGCCAGGGCAGTGTGTGCTCCCTGCCCCATCTCGACAGTACTGGTGAAAAGCGTCACCCAACCTTCGGCATCCAGAACCAGACGACACTGCGATCTGGATGTTGCTATTGTGCTCTTCATCATAACCGCAAGTCCCCGCCCACGCTTCATCATTTGTGCAGAGGTGCTGGGGTGCTGGGATGCTGGGGTGCTGGGGTGCACGGGTGAGGTCTCTCTAGCTTCCCCGCTCCCTTGCTCCCCTGCTCCCCTGCTCCCCTGCTCCCCTGCTCCCCTGCTCCCTTGCTCCCCTGCTCCCCTGCTCCCGCGCTCCAGTCCTTTGGCGGCTGCTTCGAGGCATTCCACAAAATGCACGTCGTGCATCGTTTCACCAGTAGCAAATTGGTCGCCAGAGCGCAGCAGGTTTCTAAGCCGAAACTCCAACGGGTCCAGGCCCAGGCGATGAGCGATGGTATCCATGTGCGACTCGTAGGCCCAGGTGGTCTGCGAGCTCATTGCGCCGCGATAAGCGGCTGCCGGGGGCAGGTTCGTGTAGATGCCATACGAGTCCACCCACACCGCCGGGATGCGATATGGTCCCACGGCGCGCACCATGCCAGACCCGACCAGGAATGGACTGGCATCGGCGTAAGCGCCGCCATTCCAGTAGAGCGTCACCTGGCGGGCGGTGAAGGTCCCGTCCCGCTTGACGCCCGATTTGATGGTGATGGTCGCAGCGTGCTTGGTGACGGTGACGAACTCTTCAGCGCGAGTCAGAACAAGTTTGACGGGCCGGCCACTGACCCTTTGGACTTGAAAGTCCTTCAGGCCTGCCCTGAGCGTTGCCGAAGGGGCTGAAGCCTTCCATGCCAACGCCGCCACCATTGGTTCAATGCGAACGTGCCCCTTGCCCCCGTAGCCGCCACCCAGCGGCGGTACAATCACCTGCACGGCTTCCGGGTCCAGCCCGAACAACTCAGCCAGCACCTGCCTCACGCGGTGCGGTGCTTGTGCCCCCGACCAAACCGTGAGTTGCCCATCAGCCCACTGCGCCGCGGTCACGTGCGGCTCTAGTGTAACGGTCTGCGCAATTGGGCTGGTGAAGGTCTCTTCGATAATTTCGTCCGCTGCATCAAAGCCGGCCTCCACATCGCCGTGGCGCAACTTTCTGTACACAAAGCAGTTGTTGGGGTGGGTGTCGTGGATTATCGGAGCGCCCGGCTGCATCGCATCGACGGCGTCGTACACCGCGGGCAATTCCTCGTATTCGACGTCAATCAGCGCCAGCGCCTCCTCAGCGATCTCAGCATTTTCGGCCGCCACCACCGCCACCGGTTCCCCGACGTAGCGTACGCGGTCCTGCGCCACCACCGGCTGATCTTTCTTCATGACGCCATACACCGACGCCGGCCCACCGGGTTGGTCCAGGTCCGCCCCGGTGAACACGGCGACCACGCCGGGCAGTTGCCCGGCCGCAGTCGCATCCATTCGCACGATCCGGGCATGGGGCAAAGGACTGCGCAGCACCTTCGCCACGAGCATATCCGGCAATCTCAGGTTGACGGCAAAGGGCACCGTGCCCGTCACCCGGGCCACGGAATCCAACATCGGCACTGATTTACCCACGCTCATCACGAACCTCCGTTCTACGACCCCTAAGCTGGGGCCGGTCGTCCCCTGGCTCGGTCTGGAGACCGGCCAGAGCCTTAAGACCCCTAAGCTGGGGCCGGTCTCCAGACCGCGTCCCCTGGCTCGGTCAGAGACCGGCCAGAGCCCTAGAGACCGGCCAGAGCCTTAAGGTTACGGCTCCAACGCCACTCGTCCAATGATCTCACCGTCGCGCAGGCGAGCGTGGATGGTTTCCGCCTCCTCAAGTGGATGCACACCGGTGACGATAGGGCTCACGCGGCCGGCCTGCACCAGCGCAACCACCTCTGCCAACTCACGTTTGGTCACGTTGCGCGAGCCGAGTATTTCCCACTCGTTCGCGACCATCTGGCTGGCCTCGACGGCAAACTGACTGCCGGTGTGAAAGCCGACGATCACCAGCCGGCCACCTTTGCCCAGTGCCCGCAAGCTGGTGGGCAGCGTAGCCGCGCCGACCAGTTCAAGCACCCCCTCGACGCCTTCGCCGTTCGTCCACTTGCGCGCAACCTCGGCGAAGTCATTTTCCGTCGGGTCTACGACGACATCCGCGCCCCACTTCCCCGCGGCGCCCAGCTTGGCCGCCCCGATATCCACGGCCATCACCAGGCCACCCATCAGCCGTGCCAGTTGGACGGCATGTAGTCCCACACCACCCCCCGCGCCGGTGATGATCACCCGCTCGCCAGGCTGCAAACGCATACGTTTGGTGAAGGCATGAAGGGGTGTGCCGATGGCATTGGCCAGGATCGAGCCCTCGGGAAACGAGATTGATGCCGGCAGTTCAACCAGGTTAACTTCTGGTACGACCGTATACTCGGCATAGCCGCCCGGCGTCTGGATGCCGAGGTAGCCAATGAAATTCTCACAGATCGTCTCGCGCCCAGTCTGGCATTTGCGGCAGCGACCGCAGGTCAGGTACAGCGTCGTCGTCACGCGCTGGCCGATCTGCCAATGGCTCACGCCCGGTCCCAGGCCGGCGATTTCGCCCGCCACTTCGTGCCCCAGGACAATCGGCGGTCTCGCGTGCGGCACCTTGCCGTACCTGATCTTAAGATCGAACTGGTCTACTGCGCAGGCCCTCACCCGCAGCAATACCTCGCCAGACGCAGGTTCTGGCGTGAGCAAATCCTTGAGAACGAGCGGGCCGCTGATTTCCTCGAGAACAAGTGCCTTCATAATGGGATATCTCCTGTGCTTTACGCCGGAACCTGCAAGAGGGATTCCACCGTCGTCTCGCATTGCAGCATTTCGGGCGGAAAAACGACGCTCACAGCATCGACAGGGCAGAAGAGGGCGCAGGCACCGCAGTACCAGCACTCGTCCTGATACTTCACCTCCGGCGGCTTATCCCTCGCCTCGCGGTAGATGATGTCGCCAGGGCAGAAAACGTCACAAATCGTGCATCCATCCAGGCAGATTTTTTCGTCAATGACGATAGGCATCGTCGTTCTTCCTCCTATCTATCTCGCTGGGGCCGGTCTCCCGGACTTTGTTGAAAAACGCTCCCACGCACGGGCGAGGCCCCAGATATCGGGTCAGAGGACCCGAGCTCACCACAAAATGTGGACAGCTCGGGTCCCCTGACCCGGTTTTTCAACAGAATCCTCCCGACCGTGCCCCCGGTTAAGGCGCCCCTGGCTCGGTCAGAGACCGGCCAGAGCGGCTAATGACATTAACTTTTCAGTTCTTTCGGCAGAGCGGGGAGCACTGCGGCCGGGATACCGGTCGGGCGCACAGAAACCCGCAACGTGTCCTCCGCCTGCTCTACCATGATGATTCGGCGGCCGTTCTCGTCATCAGTCTCAGGATAGTCCACCCGAATATGGGCTGCGCCGCCGCGTGTCTCCCGCCGCTCAATAGCGCTGGCGGCGATGGCTTCCGCCACTGCACGGATGTTACGGGCTTCATTGACGCGCATGACCCCATGGAAGTCCTGCGCCATCATGTCGCCCTCTTGCGACCACAGCGCCTGTAGCCTGCGCAGCGCCTCCCGCAAACGCTCCTCATCACGCCAGTAGCCGATGTAGCCCGTCACAATCTCGCGCACCTCATCCTCGAACTGGCGGAACTCGAGCCCATCCTCCAGGTGCAAGGGACGGAAAAGCGTTTCCCGGATGCGCTCCCGTTCCTCCGAGGAGAGCGGTTCGGGAGGGGGCTGCGAGAGGGCATAGCGGGCGGCGCTCTCACCCGCCACCTGGCCCATAACCGCCGCGCCTGCGACGCCCGCGTTCATGGTGCAACAGTCGCCGGCTGCGAAAAGACCGGGTATGCTGCTCGCGCATTCCGCGTCGATGTGCACCCCGGCACCGCGGAAAAGCGCGCCGGCGCGCACGGTCGCTATCTCCGACATGGTGACCTCGAAGGGCTCTCTGGCAAGGTCGATTCTCTTCTGGGCAAAAAAATCGGGCAGAGCGGGCCGATCCACCCCAAGCGTGTTCACAAGGCGGCGAACGTCCGCCTCCGGCAGATGGGTGCAGTCGCAATAGATGGGCCCCCGCCCCTCCAGGGTCTCGGTCACCACCCCGTTGACCAGGTCCGCCCTGCGGGCGCGCTCGCCTGCGGGATGGTACTTGAA
>JBHIAO010000225.1:0-9190 GCA_046758565.1 Anaerolineae bacterium | reverse complement strand
TATGTTTTGCGTTTCCTGGCCGGCAATGCGGTCATCGGCGAGCACCCGTTCCCGGTCGAGTTCACGGTGCCGGACCACGAAGTGGAGGAGAAGGAGCTGGAAATCGCCACATTCAACGTCATCCAACCCTTCCTCGGCGGCGCTTGGCAACGAGCTGCGCGTCCCGCTGAGCACTTTGCCAGGCTCGGACGATGTTCTCATCGAGGTGGAGACCAGCGACGGCTTCCACACTGCCAGCGACCGCAGCGATACGCCCTTCCGGGTGGGGGAGAAACCGCCGCTGTGGGCCGGCATCTTCGCGCCGTCAGATGGCGACCGGCTGGTGCAGTCCCGCCTCCTCACCCTGGCCGGCGCGGGCTACGACCTGGAGGATGGGGCGCTGTCCGGCGAGGCGTTGGTCTGGTCCTCGGACCGGGACGGCGTACTGGGTCGCGGCGAGACCATCACCACCACGCTCACCGTGGGGCAGCACCTCCTCACCCTGGAGGCCACCGACAGCGACCGCCAGGCGGCCCGGGGCACGGTCGCCATCCAGGTGCTGGCCGACTTCGACGAAGACGGCCTCTCGGACGAGTACGAGCAGGGCCAGGGAGTGCTGGACTGGTGGAACCCCGAGGACGCGGGTGCGGACCCTGACCAGGACGGCCTGACCAATCGGGGCGAAGCCGCCTGGGGTACCGATCCTGCCAACCCGGATAGTGACGGCGACGGCGTCCTGGACGGAGCGGAGGTGACGGGTGGGAGCCTGCCCGGCGATCCGGGGCGTCAGCCCCAGCCGCCGCAACTGCTGGTCAGCCGCACGGAGCTGCGCTTCGCCGCCCCGGAGGGCGGCCCCAACCCGACGTCCCAGGAGGTGCTACTGATCAGCAGCACCCCGGAGGAGTTGACCTGGACCGCCGAGGCGGGTGCCGCCTGGCTGAGCGTGGAGCCGGCCTCGGGGATCACGCCGGCGGTGGTCGTGGTGCGGGTGGACGTGGCCGGCCTGTCTCCCGGCGTCCACGAAGGCCGCGTGACCTTCCACAGCGGTGGCAGCGAACGGGTGATGCCGGTTCACCTGGAAGTGGTGGGTGCCCCCGCGCCGGCCTATATCCTCTACCTGCCGCTGGTGAGGCGATCGGGTCCTCAGTCGCGATGAAACCCTACTGCCGAGTACGAGGCACCAGGTAGTAGCCGACTGGAGTTACGCGGTGGGGAGCCAAACCGTTTTCATGGAAAATGTGATCCGTATCTTTGAGGAGCTACTCACCCTGGCAGCCCACACGCCAGCCGGCGGCGGCCCGCTGCACGTCGGTCGCATCCACATCGCCGTCGGCGTCCAGATCGAGACGGGCCCGGTAGACCAGGTCGCCGGCCACGCCGCCCCAGGCAGCCGCTACCGCCTGAATGTCGTCCACGTGAAACTCACCATCGTCGTTCACATCGAGCCGGCATCCCTGAGCCAGCACCGCCCAATTGGCCGGATCCTCGCTCCCCAGGGCCCAGATGGCGATACCCCGCACGCCCAGGTTCTTCGCCAGGGCAAACCGATCAGCCACGCTGTCGTGGTCGGAGTACCAAACCCCTCGACCGTCGTAGGTGAACCAGTGCTGGCGGATGGGGCCGGTGGTGTCTTCTTCCCACCACTGGATGGTGGGTTGGTAGGTCTCTATGAGGGCCTGAACCTCCTGCCAGTAGCGACCGACCCCCGCCGACGTGGTCCAGGGTTCTTGCTCCACGGAGCGGTTGGCGACACCGGTGCGGCCTCGAATCGCCGGCCCCGCTCCACCGCCGGCCGGCCAGTCATAGGCGTAGAAGGGGGCCCCCAGCATGATCTTGGCCGGGTCCACCCGGGTCGTCGCAAAGCGGATGACCCGGTCTACCCACCAGTGGGGGTTAATGGGGCCTGGCGGGCGGCCGCCGTTCCACGCCGCGTCACACCCGGTTGACCAGCAGAAGTCGTAGGTCATGACGCGAAACTCATCAACAACGCCTCCCAGAGCCACCCAGTCCTGAGCCTGCGCCCCCTCCCACCCGCCGGGCTCGGCGGACTTGGCGTGCACGGCGATGGTCAGGAATCTGTCCTGGGCGTGCAGGGCAGATGTCAATCTCATGATGCGCACTCCACCAACGTCCCACCTGATTGGGCAGGAAATCCAGAGCGCCCTGACTTGCCAGGCGCCACACGTGTTCCCGGCAAGCTGCCTCCCACGCATGGTGCCCCACGAAACCGGCCCAGTTGGGGCGAACGTGATGGTCAAGGACCGTCCTGGCAGCACCCCGCTCCAGCATGTCGGCGTGAGGGTAGACAAAAGTGAACCAGAAGGCAAAGAAGTGGTCAGCGAACTGCCAACGTCCCCGTTGGCGAGGCGAGGGAGCCTCTGGCCCGACAGGCAGCTCACGTCGGATCAACTGCAGCCCGTTAACCAACACATCCAGATAACGCTGTACGTGACTGGCTGAAGGCTTGCCGATGGCCCGGGCGATGGCTGTGGGCCCCCGGTGGCCGTCGGCAATGGCGCGCAGGATGGCGTAGTAGAGCGCCGGCTCTCTCAACTCCAACTCACTGGCCAGCAACGCTCGGGGTTCCTCGTACAGCATCGCTCCGTGACGCAGGATGCGGCGCTCGATGTTCACCAGGACACTAATGGACCACAGGGCTTCCCCATCCCAGGTAAGATCCCTGGCCTGAAACGCACTGCCGACCATGCCCTTCACATCGACGATTTTTTCGATCTGCAATCCACCACTGGTCTCGCTGACCTTGTAGAAATCACCTTCGAGAAAGTCGGCCATCCAGAGGGAGCCATTGCTCCAGGCCAAAGAGAGGGCGTGCTCGGTTGGGCTCTCATAAGCAACCCAGTACTCCGTCTCTTCTACGATTTCCAGGATCGGCACGCCCTGGGCGTAGCCGTAATTACCTGCCGCTGCTACAAACGTACCAGTCAGCACCAATACGGACATCATCGCCATAACTGTTAAGGCTGTTGGTTTCATTGCTCGCCTCCGTCGCATATGCCGCTGCCTCTGGTGATGACATGGATCCCTCACGGGCAAGGCTGGTCCCACTGAGCCGCTACCCGCATGATATCCCGTATGGTGATGGCGTTGTCCCTATCCACGTCGAAGGTGACTTCGTAGTTGGGTGTACTTGGGTCGCTGTCAGGGTCCGGGTTGTCAGCGGTGAGACGCCAGCGAGTGGTCACGGCCTGGATGTCGGCGCTTTTCACGAAGCGGTCCCCGTCGAAGTCGTAACACGGTGTCGGCGTGGCTGTGACCGTTGGCGTTGCGGTTTGGGTAGACGTGCTGGTCGGCGTAGGGGTGGGCGTCGGGGTGCTGGTGGGCGTGCCGGTTGGTGTGGCTGTGGCCGTTGGGCTCGGGGTGGCCGCGGGCGTGCTGGTCGGAGTTGGCGTTGGGGTAGCGGCAGAGATGGTGACGCTATCCACAGCTATGGTGCTCGATCCTGTCCCCGCGTCCGCCTCCAACACCGCACAATCCCCGATACCCGATGCGAGAGCGGTGGAGAGGTTTAACGTCAGGGTGACCACCTGGCTGGCGCCAGGGTCCAGGGTCAGACTGGTGTGGCTAAGGGCCAGGGAGCTGTTCTGGGCACTTTGGGCGCTCAGCGCCAGCGTCAGGGGCTGGGAGCTGATGTTCTGCAGGGTGTGGGTGAAGACGACCGTAGCGCCGGGGAGGGCGTCAATGTCCTGGGTCGCGGGACTGAGGTCCATGGGCGCGAGCAGGGGAGTCAGAGAAACGGAAGGACCAGGGCCGTTCAGGTCGCGCAGGTCAGTGCTGCCGCTGTTAGCACTGGCATCCAGTCCGCGGAAAGCCAGGCGATAGTCCGCCGTGGTGTAGCTGGCGTTAAAGCGCTCGGGGAACAGGCAGGCCTGTACTGTCCCGTCCAGACTGACCAGCGGGTGGTCCAGGGCTTCGGGCCAGTCGGATGGGGTTGTTGCGTTGATATCGTTGAAGGAGAGCCGAACATCGTCCGCCCCCCAGGTCAGGTCCAACCCGTCCAGGTCCAGTTGGTCGGCCGCGGTGCTGGCCTCAAGCAAGAGAAGGGCACCAGTTGGTGAGGACAGATTGGCACCGTGCAGCGTCAGCAAATCGGGGGACTGATCGGCATACGGGAGATAGCCCCAGGGATTGCGGTTACAGTCCTGATTCACGCAGCCGTCGCGGAATTCGAGATGAAGATGGTCGAACCCACTGGCGCTCTCGCCACTGTAGCCGATCAGGTCACCCGCAGTGACCAGGTCATCCTCTTCGACGGCCACACTGCTGAGGTGCATGTAGTTGCTGTACAGGTAAGGAGCGCTCTCCCCGTGTCGCACCTGTACCAGGGTGTCGGTGTAGAACTCATAATCACCGGCCAGGCGCACGGTGCCGTCTGTCACAGCATAGACCGGGGAGCCGAAGGGGAGGGGAATGTCCACTCCACGATGCCAGTCGTAGCGGTAGGCCTCGCTGGCCATCTGCCGGGGACCGAAGGGACTGCTGTGCGTCGGCGGCGTGGTGTCGCAGGTGGGCCAGATACTATCGCCCAGGTCGGTGGTGTCGCAGGGGCCACCGCGAAAGGTACCCCCACCGCTGCTGCTGTCGCCCCACACCAGGATGGTTCCGTTATCGGTCAGGCGGCTGTAGGTGGGTGGACTCCCACTGGGACCGGTGGGCGGACCGATGAATTGGGTGCCGGGGTCGGTGGCCAGGGGGGGAAGGGCGCGCAAGCGATCCGCTCCATCCCCCGAAGCGCTGTAGGCGGCGTTGGTGAATCCGAAAGCGTCGAAGCCAAACAGGTAAGCGGCCCACAGAGCCTGACGGAAGGTGGGACTGTTGGTCCAGCCGGTGGGACCATCGTCACCGGTGCTGATGGCGGCGATACGGACGCCCGTTTGAGCCTGATAGGCTGCCAGGGCCTGTGACTTGTTCCACCAGGAACCCAGATCGGTGAACTGACTATCGGCTATGGGATGGCTCTCTGCCAGGTACCAGTCGCCGGCCCCCAGCGGGGTAAGCACTCCAGGGGGATCGTCGGCCAGAACGTCGTCAGGATTCCAGGCGTTGACGAAGACCTTCAGTCCCAGGGAGTGAACATAGCCCACGGCCGCCGTCAGCCGCGCCCGATCCACCCCGTAGTCGTGGCCGGCGTCGTCGAAGAAGATGCCGGCCACGCCCATGGCGGCCCACTCGTCCACATACGTTTGCAGGGTGATCATGTCCAGGTTCTGGGTGGTCACTCCCAGGTCCACGTAGCTATAGACGTGCACGCCGAGGGGGTTGAGGTTGGCGATCAGAGTCACCGTGTTGACGTGGTCAGCGTTGGTGGGGTGCTCCAGACCATCCTTCAACACTATCAGGTCGAACTGCGCGAAGGCCGCAGTCGCAGCATCCAGGTCTCCGTCGGCGTCGTTGACCTGACTGGGCCAACCGTAGTAGATGGCCAGGCGGGCAGGAGGCGTGAGCGGTACGGACGTGGGCGTGGGGGTAGCGGTGGATGTGGCCGTGGGCGTGGATGTTGGAGTCTGCGTAGCTGTCGGCGTGTCGGTGGCCGTTGGACTCGTGGTCAGCGTGTTGGTCGGCGTGGCAGTCCCGGTGGCCGTGGCTGTGGGTGTGTCCGTCAGCGTATCTGTCGGTGTCGGGGTGTCCGTTGGTGTCGCGGTGGGGGTGGCGGAGGGATTAAAGAACTCTGTGAATAAATTGATTAGTGCGGGATAAGCTGGCGTAGTTGGGTTGTCTCCGCTGCAACACACAACTCCGGTATCGCAACAGGAAACATTGTAAAGATTAAACATCGAGTAGTAAGCCCAGTGGATACTGTTCTCTGCGAGCAGGTCAAGTACATCCTGAATATAGATGAACCCACCTTTAACATCGTTGAAGGTCGAAGGATTAGGGCCCCATTCCCCCGCAAACATTGGATCAATGCTTCTATTCTGTAGCTCCAAGTTTAATTCATATTCTAAATAGTCCTTATCACGCGGCATAGTACTGCCATCCATGGCAGTCTCAGTTACATTTGGATCAGGGTAATTACCATCATCAGGATTACCTCCTTCATTTTGAAGAACATAAACGCCAGGGGGATAATAATGAAAATCGTAAATTAGATTGCCGGTATTATCATTAACCGCAACTTTGAAGGCGTTTAAAATTTCACTAGTAAAGTCAGACAAAGGAGAGGTGCCGTCAGCATTCATCATCCAATTAATTCTTTCGACGATAATAAGATGGTTCTGGTCAACTGAGCGAATTGCATTGACAACTTGTTGCATCAACGTCTGGTATTTATCAACACCTTCAGATAGCGAATTCCCAGAAGGTTGCGGTTCATTGAGCAAATCATACGCTGCGATCCGAGGTTCGTTGGCATAACGTTGTGCAATAGCCTGCCAGAGGTTAATCAGCCTGGTCTGGTTGCTCTCGTCATCCCAAAGACAGGCACCCCCTCCTCCGGTAGGTTGAAGTCCTCCCGGGGGAACATGTATGTCCAAGATCAGATAGAGATTATGATTCCTCGCCCACTGAACATAATGATCAAGGAAGTTCCATCCCGATTCTTTATAAACACCTGGATTCGTGTCATCTTCAAAGATGCGATAATGCATGTTAACTCTTACAGCGTTGAATCCAATATTTGCAATACTTTGAAAATGCTTTTCCTGATACCAGTTCGTGACCGCATTGGTCGAGGTGTTCGATGCCAGTTGTTGACATGTACCTATGAACCAATTACCGCCGCCGACTGGCTCTAATCTATCGGCTGAAAAGTTAACTCCGCGAAGGCGAATGGGTTGTTCATCAGACCCCACAACAAGCTGATTCCCTTGCCGCCTGACAAAATCGGTTGGAGATGGACCCGGTGTGGTAGCGGTTGGCGTATGTGTGTTCGTTGGCGTTGGCGTCGGTTGTCCTGTCCCCGCACTCCACTCATACGCTCCCGCGTCGGGTGCAGCATCACGCGAATTACCGTCGATGTCGGTGGGAGAGCTCAGGGTCGGATGGCCGGCGGCCACGACGGCGGCGCTCTCCAAGGCGGGCGAAAGGTCGGAAGAGCTGGTGAAACCGGGATCGGTGGCCTGGGAGTGTGCCCCCCAACCAAGGGCCTGCCAATTGGAGAGATCACCGACCCAGTTCGCCCAGACCCCTGAGGAGTACTCACACACGTTGTAGTCGATGGCGTCGTAGCTGGACGCCGGCAGGTCAGCCTCCAGGCAGCTCCACCAATCGCTGGTCCCGCCGTACTCCATCGCATTGCTGACGATGGTGTGGCCGACTCCCTCCGAGTCCACCCGGATCCCGGTTCCCCAATCGGGACTGGTCACGTAGATACTGTTGTTTCGTACGATGGCGCCTGTCGTCTGGGCATCTCCGGACTCCTGGCTCGTATCGGGCACTGCGATGGCGGTAACACCGAATGCCTGCTCATGGATCACCACGTTGTTTTCGATGAGGCAGCCAACGCAGGCGGAAATCCCGATTGCCACGCTGCCTACATTGATGACTTTGTTGCCGCGAATCCGGACGTCCTCGAAGCGCTCGGGCGTAGCGTACCCGGCATCGATAGAGATTCCCCAGCAGACATTCTTCGCCCGCCCCACATCCTCGCGAACCACGTTGCCCTCGATCAGCAAATCCGTGAGGTTCCCGTGCGCGACCAGGGAAGTGGCGGCGCAATCTCCATCGCCGTCGATGGCGGAGCGGTGCAGTTCGTTGCCGGTGATCCGGATTCCAGTCGCGCTGGCCTGGGAGCCGCCGGGGTAGATGTCGGCATCGCTGAGGTAGATGTTGTGGTCGAAGATGGGAGTCGTTCCGTTGTTCTCGAAGTAGCAGTCTCGGATCACCAGGTCGTCGCCGCCGCCGAGAAACCCGTGACTCAGGCTGTTGAGGATGGTGCAGTTCTGCAGCGTCAGCCGATCGTTGTGTGCATCGCAGTCTGGATCGCCGGCGCAGGCGTTGGAGCCGCCCAGGTAGACGCCGATGTCGAACCCGTCAATCCAGACGTTGTCGATGACCACGTCATCCACGTCGCTGTGCAGGAAGAAGCCATACCCGTTGTCGGTTTCACACGCGGTGCACGTCAGGTCGAAGTTCTCGAAGACGTAGCCCTCGTCGTGGACCGCATCTCCGTACTCCCCCAGGCGAAACGCGTGGCCAGCGGTCTTCCTGAGGAGGGGCCGGCCCTCGTCGCCCGAAGCCCAAAGCGGGGTATAGTCGCTCACCGTGCAGGGGTTGGCGGCGGTGCAGTTGTAGTTCACCCACCGGTCGCCGGCTGATGTCAGGTCGAAAGTGCCACCCTGGCAGAACCGAATGGAGCCGCCGGCAGATAGGTTGCCGAACTCGGAGCGTGCCTTTTCGTACGTGCGCCATGGCGTCGTGGTGGTAGTGCCGTCGTTGGCGTCGTCGCCCGGCACACAGTCCGGATCGGCGCCGGTCGAGCAATCGCAGACGAAGTAATCTTGAGGTGATTCGTAGGCTCCAATATCCGGCGCCGTGCCCTGGTGAGCATAAGCCCCCTGATCGTTGATGCCAGGGATGACGACGCCGGCGTCGATCAGATTGCTGCTGGGGTCCAGGCTGTAGTCGCCGCTCGCCGCACCGGCAAAGCCAGGGACAACGTTCAGCCCGTTCAGCTCTTGGCCGGTCTGAGCCTGAAACTCTGCCAGTGTGGGCAGCCAGGGGTTCGGTAGGCCGACCCACTTAACGAATACACTGGGCGAGGTGGTATACAGGTCGTCATAGTCAAAGTCTACGACCTGCGCAGCAGTGAATCTCGCCAACGCATAGTGAGTGCCGGCCCAGATGTTGTTCCGGGCCACGACTGTTTCCCACGTGCCGGCCTCTCCGCCCACAATGAGACCGCTCGTATTCGGCAGCACCGCATCGGCGGTGTTGTGAAAGAGATAGACCGCCCCGTCGGACGAAATGGGGGACATGAACTTGAAGGCGGTTCCGGTGTGGCTGTTGTTCCCCGCGCCGGTCTTGTACATCACGTTACGGATGGCATAGACGGGACCGGTGTAGGTCGGGCAAAGAGATATCCCGATCAGGACGTCGTGAAACGTGTTGTTCCAGATGCGCACGTTGCTGCACACCCCATTGGTTTCCATTCCGTTATCGCCAGCGCGGTAGACCAGGTTGTCATAAACGTCGGTCTCGTTCGTCACGCCGGCGGTCCCGATCGGGCAGACGTGGAAGCCGTCGAACACGTCGT
>JBHIAO010000224.1:0-9274 GCA_046758565.1 Anaerolineae bacterium | reverse complement strand
TCACGTGGTTGCTACGGCTGGCGACCCGTCTCACCGGAAGTTACTTTTTCACCCCGGTTTCGGTTTCATGAGGTAGCACTTGGAAACGCACCGGCTGGCAGGCTGGTGCGTTTCTACTAGCTTCCAGGCAGCCCTATTACGTTGAACGTTGAAAGCACCAGGGGAATCGCTGCCAAAAGAATAGACAAGACGAGCCAAACCAAACAACCCGCAATGGTAAATCCGCACCCGAAGCGGAAACCATCTCCGAAACTAATCCCAGGGTACTCAGGGGCCATTGACCTCTCCTCCGTAGCTGCAATGTATTCTTGGGTAGCCCTTGCCGTGTCGTCGGTGCTGCTTCCTTGTTCCCCGCGGGCCGACGTGTCCGGCTGCGACATGTCCTCCGTATCGGTCGCGCCCAGCTCAGTAGCTTCGGGGGCGTCCTTCTGAGCTCCGACATCCTTATCCTGGTCCATGAGGTCCCTCCTGCTGATTGGGCATGCAAAAACGGCAGGTTTGCTATGGGCATTATAACATGCCGCTCAAACAAAGGCAAGCGCACCCGACTACCAGACCATTAGACCACAAGACCACAAGGCTATATAATTCCGCTGATGAAGACTCCCTGGTTCACGCGCCGCGCCGATCTCATGGCCGGCCTGGCACTGACAACCCTGCCGACCCTCTTGTACCCGCTGGCCGCCACACGACGGGGCGTGTTCTACGTTGGTGATGTCTTCCGGTTCTTCTACCCGCAGCGGGCGGTCTACGCCGACGCCCTACGCCACGGACACCTGCCCCTGTGGACTCCGGACGTCCTGGCCGGCTTTCCCTTGCTGGCCGAAGTTCAGACGGGCGTTTTCTACCCGCTCAACCTGTTGCTCTACCGTATCTTGCCGATTGATGTCGCACTCACTTACTCAGTTCTGCTGGCACTGAGCCTGGCCGGCGTGGCGATGTACACGCTGGGGCGCGTGCTGCGCCTGAAGCCAGCAGCCGCCCTCCTGGCCGCACTGACGTTTACGTACGGCGGCTTCTTCGTCGGCCACCTCAACCACCTCAACATTGTGGGAGCCGCCCCCTGGCTACCCATCGAGCTAGTCATCGTCGAGAAGGTATTGGCGGCCACACGAAAACCTAGAGGTCAGTCATTGGCAAGGCAACGGACGTCGGATCGGTGGTCTGCCACGACGCTGGTGATTGCCCTCGGCTTGGCCATTGGCATTCAATTCCTGGCCGGCCGTCCCCAAATCTCGCTGATGTCGATTCTGGTCGTTCTGGCCTTCGGGCTCTTTCGCGCCATCTGGCCGGCCACCGGTGCACGCCGCTCGATGGCGCACGCCGTGCGGCAGTTTGCGCCGATCGTGACCGCCGTTGCCCTCGGGTTCGCCTTGAGCGCGGTTCAGTTGCTGCCGACCTGGGAACTGGCACAACAGTCGGTTCGGGCTGGCGGCCTGTCGGCAGAATTTCTTACCTCGTTCTCGTGGCACCCGGCGTTGCTCGCAACCCTGGTCGTCCCATTCGCCCTCGGCAACCCCTATCCTAACGTCTCGGTGGAGCTGGCCGCGTACCTGGGAATTCTCCCGCTAGTACTGGCACTCGTGTCCCCGGTCCTGCGGCGGGACCGCCTGTCAGCCTTCCTGGTGGGGTTGGCCGGCCTGGCCTTGGTGCTGGCCTTCGGCGACCACACGCCGCTCTACGCACCGCTGGCTCGAATCCCGGTGCTGAACTTCTTCCGCGCGCCTGCCCGTTTCCTGTACCTTTTTACGCTGGCCGTTGCCCTGCTGGCCGGCTGCAGCCTGGATGCTTTCCTGAGCAGAGGAGCGGAGGAGCAGGGAGGGGAGAGGGGGAGAAAGGGGGGCTTCCGGTATGACCGAGGACTTGCAAGCCGTAGGTCCCCCTGTCTCCCCCTCACCTTGTCACCCCCTCTCCCCCTCCCCCCTGCTCCCCTGCTCATCGCCGGCAGCGTCATCGTTAGCGCAATCGGAATCCGGGCTGCGTCCCTCGATACGCTGTTAGCACTGCGGTGGGTTCTGCCGGTGATCAGCCTCGTATTGACCGGCGGCTTGCTGATCCTCGCCTGGCAACAGCGCGTGGGACGCCGAACCTTCGTTTGGGCCGCCATCGGCCTGACCTTGGTCGATCTGTACGCCTTCGGCGCCGTGTATCGGCTAACCTACAACGACTTGATGCCTGTTGATGAGTTTTATGACGAGCCAGCTTCACTTAGCTTCTTTCCAGAGGACACGCACAACTATCGGACCCTCACTCATCAGGCCATCGTGCCGGCATTAAGCGTCATGCGAGCGTCGCTGTACCCGAACATCAGCCTGCTGCACCAAATCCCTAGTGCCAATGGATGGTTCCCGCTGACGCCCGCGCGCCACGCCCGCTACCTGGCCGACACTTCAACGGTTCGACGGGCCCAGGACACCGCTGAACTCAGTACAAGTTTGACACCTGGACGGCTGAACCTGCTGAACGCTCGCTACTTCTTGATCCCGCAACTGCTGCCCGTGGATCCGGAGACGGAGCGTTACGATCTACACAACCCGTTCACGCCGGATCCGATCGACAGAACTCTCGACATCCCGCCGACCTGGGTCGAGGTTCTGGAACTCGTCTCATTCACCAGCCAATCGGCAGACTGGTCGCAAGGCGAGCTGGTGGCAGAAATTGTGCTAACGAGTCGCGAGGGGCGAACGGTCACGCTGCCTATCCGCGCCGGCCAGGATACCGCCGAGTGGGCCTACGACCGTTCGGACGTGGTGGAGCAGATCGCGCATGATCGGCCGCCAGTCGCACGAACGTGGCCGGCCCGCTCAGGTTTCCCGCCGGAGGACCATCCAGGTCACGCCTACCGAGCTCGCTACCGGCTCCCGTCGCTGATGGAAGTGAACCAGGTGCAGGTCATCTCCGCAAAGCCGGCGGGCCTGATCCACATTGAAGAGCTGGCTCTAGTGGGGCGAAACACACGACGCACCCTGGCTGAATTGCTGGGCCTCGGCCGGCACAAACTCGTGTACCGCGATCCCGATGTCGTAATCTACGAGAACCTTGACGCTCTTCCAAGAGCCTTCGTGGTGCACCATGCGCGCGCTGTGTCCGACGACGAAACGGCATTATCAATCATCGATGACCCCAATTTCGATCCGTGCAGTGAAGTCCTACTGGCCGGCAGCCCTTCCGTGCAGGGGGGCCGGGGAGCCAGGGGGCATTCTCCCGTGCTCCCCCTCTCCCCCTCTCCTCCTCTCCTCGGCACCTCCGCACCTCTGCACCCCTGCACCCCTGCTCCCTTGCTCAAATACTCGCCCCACCGAATCGAGATTCAGGCCGAACTGGATCAACCAGGATACCTGGTACTGCTGGACTCGTACTACCCGGGGTGGCGGGCCACAGTCGACGGCCAGCCGGCCACGATCCAGCGAGCCAACGTCCTATTCCGAGCGGTGGCGCTGGAGTCCGGCCCGCACGTAGTCACGTTTGCATACGACCCGCTCACCTTCAAATCAGGTCGTGCCATCAGCCTGATAACGCTCGCCGGCCTGATCATCACGACCCTTCGGCTATTCCTGCGGCGACACGCCGCCATCGCAGGATCGGAGTGACAACCCGGCTGTGAGGGCCGATATTTAGTGGTCAGGCGGCGATTACCCCCCACATATAGTATACAAATGGCTTTTTTAAGCATTTCAGGCCCGAAAATGGGGCCCAGCGTCTGGACGACAGGTCCCAACTGATGTATAATATGACCGACCGCCGATTTCTGTGCCGGGGGGCTGGGGCGCAAGGGTGAGAGGCTCTTCCCCCCCTTCGCTCCTCTGCTGCCCTACTCGCCCGCTCGCTCAAGAAAAGGAGAGGCTTCATGAACGTCTTCAACCGAATCGTCATTGTTTTGCTACTGCTGTTCAGTGTGCCGCTCCTGCTGCTCTTGATCGGCATTGTCCTTTTTTCCGTGCAGGCTGCCGACGTGCTGTCAGCTCTGGTTGCGGGATTACGAAACATCTCCACGACGAGCAAGCTACTGGTCGTACTGGCGAGCTTGCTGATGCTGGTCGTGGATATCGTACTGCTGTGGTTTGAGCTCCGCCGGCCGGCTGCATCGCGTACAGTACGCATCAGGCAAGTCACGGGCGGTGAGGCTGAAATGTCCACTGACTCCATCGAAGGCCGGCTGGCGTACAACATCGACCAGTTGGACGAAGTCATTCGAGTCACGCCCACAGTCGCCGGCCGAGGCAAGGGCGTCGACGTCATCCTGGATGTGGAAACTCGCCCCGACATCGACGTGCCGGCCAAGACCGAGGAGGTGATGGCCGTGGCGCGGCAGGTTGTTGAAGATCGAATGGGTTTGGAGCTGACGCGGATCCGCGTGAATATCCGCCACGCTCCATTCCCCAAACGCCCGCCACAGACAACGGATGTTGGAGATTAGAGATTGGAGAATAGAGATTTGTCGAATCTCTATTCTCTAATCTCCCGCAATCGCTCACCTTCAACCATGATCTCACCGTCACGTACTCGAATGACGTCCACCCGCACGGGCAAAGAGGCGTCGTGGATGGATTCATTGGTGATCTGTTGTGCGAGGCGGCGCACCCGGATCGGCAATACACGCCCGTTCACGACGAAGTAGCGAATGTCGAGCTGGATGTCGCCGTTGACAACGTAGGGATGAGCTTCAACACGGAAACGCGGCCTTACCAGGCCAAGACCGACCAGCCTCCCACTGAGGCAGACGGTATCGTCAAGGAAACGAATCTGAGGGTCAGCCAGTTGGCGCCCCTGGGTGTTAAGCGCTACCCACGAGGTCAGCTCGACGTCTGTAGCGCGCATTCGGAAGGGACCGCCGGGATTATCAAGGATTGCCGACCGAAATGTCGTTGAGAAAGAGACCGCATCGGATTCAATCGGTACGATCTGCGAACTTGAACCGCACCGGCCCGCCATCTCGGCTTTGGGAAGTGACCACCAGCCAGCAATCGCAAGCGCAGGTGGTAAGATCAACAAAGCCACAGCAAGCCAGAGCCGTCGAATGCGCATTCCGGCCGACGATTATATCACCGACGTTATGACTGATCAAGTGACTTCGGTCAACGGATCCATTACCAGCCTCATCGAGAGCTTGCTTTTCGTAGCCGATGAACCGGTGACGCTGAGCGACCTGGCCCGCACGCTGGACGTCTCGACGAGCGAGGTCAGCGATGCCGTTGACAACCTGTGCAAAACCTACGCCGGCCGCGGGCTGCGCATCCAGCAGGTGAACGGCCGGGTCCAGATGGTGACAGCCCCAGAGACAGCGCCGGCTATCGAGCGTTTCCTGGGCCTGGCACTCTCCGGCAAGCTTTCCGAGGCTGCCATGGAGACGCTGGCCATCATCGCCTACCGCCAGCCCGTCACCCGGCCTGAGGTCGATGCCATACGCGGGGTGAACAGCGACAGTGTGCTGCGAACCCTCCTCTCCCGTGGACTCATCGAAGAAGTGGGCCGGCTGGATGCGGTCGGCCGGCCAATCCTCTACGGCACCACCTTCGCGTTCCTTCAACACTTTGGCCTGGAGAGCCTGGAGGATTTGCCGCCCTTGAATGGAGTCGCGGGTGAGACAACGGTGAATTCGGGACGCGAAGAGGAGGAATGAATTGAATTCCTCAACCGAAGCTTATATCGCCATCCACAACGCCTTTAACCCATTTGAGCCTATCCCGCCGGACAAATTGGACGCCTGGTTCGTGGAGCGACCTCAGGGACCTTTGGAAGCGCTACTGAACGATCTCCACCCCGAGAAGGTGCCCAAGCGAGTCATCTTGGTCGGTCATCCTTCCAGCGGCAAAAGCACCGAGTTGACCAAGCTGGCGGCGGAGTTGGCAGACCGGTTTGACTATTTCGTGGTGCGCATCAACTTGGAGCAGAACCTGGACATTGATCGGGTTAATCCTGTCGAGGTCATTTTTCTGATGGGAGCGGCGATCCACAAGGTGGCCCAGGCCGAGTTGAAGGAGGAGCCTGACCCCGAGCCTCTGAAGGCGATGAAGCAAGGTCTGGAAACCATCGTACAGACCCATACAGCTAACAAAGGCTACGAGGTGGACCTGGCTGATCTGCTCGGCAACCTGGTTTGTTTTGGAGCGGGCTTCATCGGCGGGCCCGGCGTCGGGAAAGCGACCGAAGCTGTCATCAAGCGAGTCGTCCCACCTTTTCGCTTCAGCTCAGGCACGGACGTAGAGGTGATCCGAAAGACAGAGGTTGAACCTCAAGTGGATAAGATGGTGGATGGCCTGAACGCTCTCATTGACGACGTGGAGGCTAAGGCAGAAAAACGCTTGGTACTGATCGCCGATGGGCTGGACAAGCCCAGGGACCCGGACGTCATCGCCTTGAACTTCGCTGATAAGAAGTTCCTAGTCGACCCTGCCTGCCGGGTGGTCTACGCGGCCCCCATGTTGGTTTACTACGCTCCGCGTTTCGCCGGGGTCAGGACCCGCTTTCCCGTTCTGGAGTTCCCCAACGTGAAGCTCCATGAGCGGGACGATCCCGAGCAAAGGGACGAGGAAGGCTACGAGACAATGCGTCAAGTGGTTCACAGGCGGCTCCGCTGGTTGGCTCTGGAACCGAACCAGGTGATCACGCCACAGGCCCTGGACCTTCTGATCGGATCCAGTGGGGGCGTGATGCGGGATCTCGTTCGTTTAGTCCAGGATGCGGCCGGAAAAGCGGAAGTGGCTGGGAAAGGCCACATAGACGAATCGATAGCAGCCAAAGCGGTGTCTACGCTGCGACGTCAGTTCGAGGCCCAACTCGATCCCCGGTATCGCCGGGTTTTGGAAGAGGTGCGGCGGACTCACCAACGTACGGAACACAAGGAATGCGATGAGCTTCTGCAAGGCAACTTCGTGCTCAGCTACGTTGATGGTGACGTCTGGTTTGACGTGCACTCGATCCTGTGGCGCGGTGAGTGAGGGGTGATGAGCGCTGTAGCGATACCAGTGGGGACTTTAGCCGAGCAATTGGAGGAGATGAACCTGCACCTGCGCTGGTCGGAGCGGGGGTGTCTCCTCATCGCTGCCACCTCTGACCCCGACTTAGAGGCAGCCATCGCCGAAGACCTAAAGCGCCGGCTGGCAGGCGAGGTGGAAGTATTGGACTTCACCTTCGCGGGTGAGCCGGTGGAGAACTTGAGCCTCTCCTATCGTCTTCGCACCCTGCCGCCACCCGATGGCAACGCAGTTCTCTTTGTCTACGGCCTGGACGATCTGTCCCCTGAAGATCGAGAGACGGCTATCCGCTCCCTCAACTGGGGGCGGGAGCGTCTGGCCTGGGCGGGGTACTCTGTGGTGCTCTGGGTACGGACCCAGACGTTGGGTGATCTGATGTTGCGGGCTCCAGACTTCTATTCCTGGCGCAGTGGAGCCTACGAATTCGATCTGCCCACCGATCAGGCAGCTCGCGCCGGGGCCCTATCCACCCTGCGCCTCTTCGCGCCGGCTGAGCTGGAAGAGTTGCGGCAGCGCTATTGTGACTACGTGGTTGAGAGCTACCGCTGGCTGGACTTCCGGGGACTGCTTCAGGTACGCAACATCGTGCGCTTTAAGTTGGAGGACATCTACGTCTCTCTGCGGGCCACAATGGAGGAAAAGAGGAACTGGGGGGAACTGGCGGAACTGGGGGAACTTCGGGGGCGGGGAGAGACCCGAGAAGAAGCTGGGGCTGCTGTACCTCCCGACCTTCTCGAGGTCATATTCAAACGCAGCGCAGAGCGTGAGCAGGTGGAACTGGACAAAGCGCTGCAAGAACACCAGCGGCTGGTGGTGCTGGGTGACCCTGGCTCTGGCAAGTCCACGCTGCTCAAATACCTGGCTCTGACCTTTGCCGAGGGACGGGGGACAGCCCGCGAGCGGCTGGGGCTGGACGAGGACCGCCTGCCCGTTCTCCTGCCCATCTCCGCCTACGCCGCTGCCCTGAAGGAAGAAGACCTCTCGCTGAGTGAGTACCTCCCACGCCATTTCGCTGAACACCAATTGCCTGACCTGACGCCTCTCTTCCAGCATGAGTTGGAACTGGGCCGGGCGCTGGTGCTGCTGGACGGCCTGGATGAGGTGCTGAGGACCGAGGATCGCCTGGAGGTGACGCGGCGCGTGGAAGCGTTCGCGCGCCGCTATCGCCGCAATCGGTTCGTGGTCACCTCGCGGATCGCCGGCTACAGCGCCGGCCCGCTGCGCGGCGACTTCGCCCACTTCACCATCGAACCCTTCAACGACGATCAGATCCGATGGTTTGCCGTCAATTGGTCCCGCGCCTACGAGGCCACGGCCGGCTGGTCACCCCAGGCGGAGCAGCGGGCCGGGCGGCGTGCGGAGAACCTGGTGGAGGCGGTGAACAGCCATCCGGCCATCCATCGCCTGGCAGCCAACCCCCTGCTCCTGACCATCCTGGCTCTGATCCACTATCAGGGGACGCGCCTCCCTCACCGGCGCGTCGAGCTGTACCGGCTGTGCGTGGAGGCGCTGGCCGAGACCTGGAACCTGGCCCGCAGCCTGGCGGAACAGCCCATCGAGCTGTGGGTGGGAGACCGACGCCTGGATGAAGAACAGGTGGTGAGAGTGCTGGCGCCTATCGCGTACTGGATGCACAAAGAAGTCCCCAGTGGCCTGGTGGAGCGACGGGCGCTGGAGGAACAGGTGGCGCGTCACCTGGCGGTGTGGAAGGGGCCACGGGAGGCGTCGCGCCTGGCCCACCAGTTTCTGGAGTTGGTGCGGGAACAGGTGGGGCTGCTGGTGGAGCGGGGCCTGGATCAATTCGGCTTCATGCACCTGACCTTTGAGGAGTACCTGGCCGCCCGCTACATCGCCGATCAACGCGAAAGGGAGCGAAAGGCGTTGGTGCTGAAGCACCTGCACGATCCCCGCTGGTGGGAAGTGATCCTGCTGGCGGCCGGCTCCCTCTCGGCCCCTCAGACCACCGACCTGGTACATACCATCTGGAAGGCCGGGAGCCCTTACGAAGAGCTATTGCACCGCGACCTGCTCATGGCCGGCCGCTGTCTGGCCGACGACGTGCCTGTGAGCTACCACCTGCGCCGCCACATCCTGGACGACCTGTTCGACCTCTGGCGCACGACCCGCTACGCGAAGCTGCGGAAAGAGACAAATGACACCCTGGTGGCTATGCGCGGCACCGCCAGCCAGGACCAGGTGGTGGCAAAACTCCTGGTCGCCTTGGAAGACGAGTCGGAATTCGTGCGGCGGCGCGCCCCCGCGGCCCCGCTCGGCAGCCAGGAGCAATCCGTGCAGACCTC
>JBHIAO010000223.1:0-9319 GCA_046758565.1 Anaerolineae bacterium | reverse complement strand
GCTGAGCACCATCACCCGGGGTTCACAGCCGAACGTGAGGTTACTGGTCCGCCGGCTGTTGGTCAGCGTCCACCACCTGAACGAAGGTGGTCACCACATCCTCGTCGCGGACCGAGGGACCATCGGCCGGCTTCGTGATCGTCAGCACCCGCGATCTAACCTCGAAGGTACCGATCTGGTTGAACGTCACGTCGGTGTGGGCGCTGCCGGCCTGAATGCGCGGCGCGCGGCCGCGATAGACATCGACGTCGTGGCCGGCCGGTGCACACCCATCGTCTTGTACGATGCACACCTCAATGCCAAAAGTGATGACACCCGGCCCCTGGAACCAGACGCCCTCGTAGCCAAAGCCAGACTTGAAGCGGACGGTTGTTCCACGGCGCACGGTAATGGTGTGCCCGTCGCCGTGAGCGAAGTTCTCCGCCGCCCCAATGGCGCCGGCCACTGCCGCTCGCGGATGGGCGACTTCGTGCAACTGACGGAACTCACGCCGCGGGCCATCATCGACGTCGGCTGGGGGCACATCCGCTGGGCGCAGAAACGCAAGCGCGGTGGCGACGGCGCCGTCAGGCTCATTGTTAAGCCCGACCTCGCTTGCCGCGCTGCGGACAGGCCGGCGGGCCAGCGCAAAGTTGATGTCAGGTGTATCGCTGCCTGCGGTGACCGGCACCGGTGTGGCATCCTCGCGCCGGCGAGCGTTGTCGTAGAGCTCGGTCAAGTAGCCCTGCCGGCGCCCGACGGCACCCACCAGGTACTCACCCTCGATCAGGCCGGCGACAGTATAGTTGCCCTCGTTGTCGGTACGGGTGCGGCGATGGAATTGAGTCTCAGGGTTGCCGGCGATGACCACCACACCGGGGATGGGATCGCCTGTCCTTTCATCGGTGACCGTGCCGGAGATGGAACCCAGCTCGGCCGGATCGAGAACCACAACCGTCGTCGAAATGTCATCGACGTCCTGGATAAGTTGGTCCGTCGTCTGGGCGACTGGCCGTGCCGTGGACACAACGTGCGAGCGAATGTGGTAGGCGCCCGGCTCGTCGAACCTCACGTCTACGTTCAGGCTCCCGGACTCAATCTTTGGGCCCGTGTGAGTGGCTTCGTCGCTGTCCTCACCCAGCGGCGTCTGATTCTGATCACCTTGCATCAGGTAGAGTTCCAGTGAACTAGACAGGGTACCTGTGGCATCGGCGTACCAGACACCCTCGTAGCCGAAGCCGGACTTAAAGCGAATCACTTCGCCCGGCATGGCATAGACGGTCCGGCCATCGCCGTGGGCAAAGTTCTCAACCGCGCCGTGGATGTCGCTGATGATGGCGCCCCTTGGATGTGCGACCTCGATCAGCAGATCAAACTCCCGATCAGGCGGATCGGCCGGGCCGGCGGCAGCCACGGCAGCCAGCAGCATCAGCAATGAAATGCTCCCCAGCAAAACTGTGATCCAGCGTCTGCGTGTATTCATTGTTGACTCCTTTCTTGTAGTGTGCCCGGCCGGGACCGCCTTGCTCGAGCGGCCCCAGCCGGTAAGAGGGGGGACTAGCGAGATCGTGGCTCCAACGTGAAGTCGATGTCTGGCACAGATTGACCGAGCTCGACGGTGATGGGCGTGGCCTCCTCGGGTGTGGGTGCTTCTTGCCAGAACTGAATGCCGTAGCCCTGGGGGATGCCGACGGCGGCCACGATGTATTCACCAGCCGGCAATCCCTGAACGGTGTATGTGCCGTCGTCGGTCGTCACGGCCGCCGGATGTGGCCGGCGATGCCGGCGATCGGCTGGACCTGGTTCACCACGCCGCCCCTGTCGATCCTGCAGGCGAGGGGGGCGCGGGCCCTGCGGTGCAAAGGCCGGCGCGGCCGGCACGACGCTGGCATCCTCAGCCGGCGGCACAGGTCGGATCATGATGGGAATGCCGGCCAGCGGTTCCCCCGTATCCTGGTCGGTGACCCCGCCGGAGACCTCAGCGCCTCGGTCGAGGCCGAAGTCGATTCCCGGCGTGTCTGCGCTTTCTACGACCGTCACCGGTGTTGCCTCGTCTGGCGAGCGGACGTCGTCGTATACTTCACCCAGATAGGCTGTCCCTTTGGCCTGAACACCGACGATGTAGTCGCCGGGCGGCAGGTTTTCGATGGTGTAGTTCCCATCAGCATCGGTTCGGGTAGCGCGACGGATGAGCAGATCCCGATTGCCGGCGATGATCGGTAAACCTTCCAGTCCCGCACCGGTGTCATTCGCTGTCACCTGGCCGGATATGGACCCGAAGGTGGACGGATCGAGGACGATCACGATGGCCTCAAGCTCGTCGACATCCTGATCGATGTCACCGCCTTGCGCCTCTGCCGTGGTGGCCAGGCGCACGAGCAGGTGAATCTCACCAGGCTGATCGAAAGAGACTGGAACCTTCAATGAGTGTTGCTCGAAGGCCGGCCCCGCCCTCGTGTCCGAAACATGATCCTCACCCAACAGGGTCATGGCACCCTGCTCGTCGACAGCGTACACTTCAAGATCAGCCGACAGGGTGCCGCCCGGCTCACCCAGCCAGAGGCCACTCGCGCCGGCAATCAGGCGCACCGTGGTGCCGCGCATCACGGTGAATGTGCGCGCGTTCTCGGGGGCTGGTCGAACGAAGTTGTGCGCTGCCGCGCGATCCTGTACGATTGCTCCCCAGGCCGCGCCGATGCGGACCGCCGGCCCACGCCGTGGTCGCGGGGGGCGAGCCGGCTCGGCCAGGGTCGAGACCCCGGAGAGCAACAGCAGACCAACAACCATCATCACAACAAATATGTAGCGTCGCTTCATGATAAGAAACCTCCTTGCACCATTATGGGCAACTGTACTGGTCAGTCGCTAAGGAACCCAAGACGTCAGCGGCCTCGACGACAATGCACATCCTGCTGGGATCGGAGGGACCTGCCAGCTCATAGAATGTCAGGGTGATGGAGTAGGTGCTACTGCTGGCATTGAAATGGTCCGGGGCCACCTGGATGCCATTGAAGAGACCTTTGTGGGAGTCCGCCGGATCCTGCCGGTCCATATGAATGTGCGGATCATAGCTGGAGGGATGCTCGAAGGCGTAGGGGCACTCAAGCGGTCCACCTACGCCAAAGTCCTCCCACGGGTACTTCGAGGAGTCCTTGTGGGTGTACTGGCGGTTCCACACGTTGACGTCGTACCAAGCGGGAAACACGTTGTAGCCCTTGTCATCTACCGTGTCCCCGGGCTGGTCGATCAACACCAGACTGTTGTCCGGCTGGATCTCGTATACGTAGACCCGCACCCGCTGCAGGTCCAGCTCGTCAGGTCCCATGGTAACGGTCGTCTGTACCTGTAGGAATTCAGGATTCGTGGAGTGTGAGACCTCGTCGATGCTGACTGTGGTCCCAGTGCTACCCACATCATCGTAGGGCAGGACCTGCAGAGGATGGATGGCATCACGCTGCCAGGCACTGTACTCATCTCCGGGGACGGCGTTTCGAATCTCAAAATGGAGGTGGTCAAAGCCGCTCGCGCTCTCTCCGGTGTAGCCGATGAGCTGTCCCTTGCTGACCGTATCGCCCACGGACACCACCCAGTCTGACAGGTGCATTGAGTTACTGTGATAACAGCCGCCGCCGGACTTGCACTTGCCCCAGTAGCCGGGCCGGTAGTGACGAATCTGCACCAAGGGGTCTGAGTAGCTGGAGTCGTGTCCGGCCTTGCGGACTACCCCATCGGCGATGGCGAACACTGGAGTGCCCACCGGCGTCTCGATGTCGATTCCGCGGTGGAAGTCGTAGCGGTAATCCTCCGAAACCAACTGCCGAGGCCCGAAGGTAGAGGACAGCGGAAAATCTGAATAGTCTGGATTGCCCCATCGGTCGGAGGGGCAGCCATCCGCCGGGTCCCACCCCGCCGGAGGATTCTCAGCAATCCGGCCACAGAGTGGCCAGGCCGGGTCCGGATCGAACTCACCACTGTCGGCGTGGGCAGCCGAGGCGACAGATAGCACCAAAACGGTCACTAGTGCAATACAGATTCTGAACATGCGATATTCCTCCGTCCTACCTTACGGTTTTCCAAGTCTGGTCCAAACATACTGCCCACCTGTTAGGTAGCCATTGTCAGTTTGTAAACAGTCTGTAAAGCCAAATCCGGCGGTGGAAACCGCCGGCTAGCACAGCAGAGGCGGCTCCTACGCCGCCATCTGAGACAAGGAGAGGGGGAGACTAAAGGAGAGGGGGAGACAAGGGGACAAAAGGAGACCTCGGTGGATATTGTCAAGCACTGATGTTATAATAACCGAGGAGGTCAGCCATGAAAACACTGGCCGATTAAAGCACTTCAGGAGGGCAGGACGGGTATTTCAGAGCGAGAGATTGTATCAGGACAGGCCTTCGTCGGTTCAGTGAACCTCAAGGGTTCGCAGACGGTTCAAGGCTGCCGCCAGCTCGAACCGACGGAAGATGGCCAGATCGCCGCTAGGAAATGGAGCCAGGACATCCAGTCCTCGTGCCTCGATGTCGTCCAGCACGCGATCCAGAATCCCGGGCAGCGACCGGCGACCGTCCATGTACTCTCGTTTGGCGTAGACCATGGCTTCGGCGATAGCTCGGACCTGGCTCTCATCCACGATTTGCTCTACGGCCGAGAGATCGATGTCTTCGGTGCCGAAGACGATTGCGTCCACGTTCCGGACTTTCAATTTGACGCTCCACCGGCCACGACTGGGGTCCAGGCTATCCGGCAATGGCACCCGGGGGGTAATCGGCCCGAAATGCTCGCCGCCCTCGGGCGTGCGCTCGGCGGCGTATTTGCGCGCAATGGCCCGTGCCTCGCCTGTTACATCATGCGGGAGGAAATTCTTCATGGCGATCACGGTATCGGCCACGTCGAAGTAGTCGCCACTGCCGCCCATCACCAGAATTGTCGATACGCCCTGGTCGGTGTAGAGCTGGCGCACCTTGTCGATAAAGGGCGTGATAGGCTCGAGGTCCTTGGCGATGAGCTCCTGCATCCGATGATCGCGGATCATGAAGTTAGTAGCCGCCGTGTCCTCATCCACCAGCAGCAAGCGGGCGCCGGCCTCCAGCGCTTCGATGATGTTCGCGGCCTGGGACGTGCTGCCACTCGCGTTGTCTGTGGTGAACTCTGTCGTGGATCGGCTACTTCGGCTACGCTCAGTACAGGTCTGAGGTAGATTGTTGATGAAGGGCGAGATGTTGACTCCGGCCACACGCCGGCCATCCTCCGCCCGAATCTTTACGGCTGCCAGATCGGTGACCACAAACTCCCGCCCATCGCCTGGAAGGTGGTTGTACACGCCCAATTCGATGGCTCTCAGCAACGTGGATTTGCCGTGATACCCGCCGCCGACAATCAGAGTGACGCCCTGCGGCACCCCCATGCCGGCAATGGGACCCAGGTTAGGTCGTGTAAACTCGACCCGCAGCGAGGCCGGCGACTTAAAGGGTACTGCGCCGTCGGGCAGCGGCCGATCGTCGATACCGCTGCGCCGGGGCAGAATCGCGCCATCCGGAACAAAGGCCACCAGCCCCCGGTCGGCCAACTGTTGACGGAGCCAATCCGCATCTTCAACCGTTTCGACGTGGCGCTGGAGCTCTTTGCTATTCACTCGACGATACTTCAGCGCCCGATCGACGATGTGTGGGACATCATCACACAGCATCTCCGCCGCTTGCCGGCCCAGGATGCGCCGGCCACTGGCTGGCAGTCCGACGACGAAACGCACCTCCACATACTCATGGGTTATGTACGCTGATGTTCGCTCCAGAACCTCCTGGCCCGGACGGTCGATCGTGATGAGACCACTCTTCCCCGTGCCGCGCCGGCCACTGACCTGGCGGGCCGCGCGTTCGAACTGGCGCGTCAGGTAATCCCGCAGCGCGATCCGCCGGCTACGTGACCGGTACGTATCGCTGGGGAAGCCGGCAACGGATTGGGGCACCCGCACCCGGAGCTTGCTGGGCGCTGCGAACGGGTCCCCCTGCACGTGGTCGATAATCAACGTGAACCCGGGGAAGTCGTAGGTCCCCTGGATGTCCTTGTACGCCTTGTAGCCGCGATTGTCGAGCCGAAGCAATTGCTGGCGAAGATCTCGAGCGTTTTGCATCGTTATTCAAGATTGGATAGAAGCGCGACGAGGCGAAGGATTCGGCCTGGTAGCGCTTGTATTCGTGCTTCTCGTGTTCTACTTCTCCTGTCCCAGTGCAAACCCTCGGGTAAACTGCTCGTGCAACAGGATGAAGACGATCAGGGGAGGTAACATTGCCAGGACGGCGCCTGCCATGACGACACCCCAGTTTGTCGTGTCTTGGATGGCGGTCATCCCCCTCAATCCAACCTGCACAACCTGCCGAGTGTTTTCGCGGATGATGACCAGCGGCCAGAGATACTGGTTCCACATGTAGATGAACTGGATCAGGGCCAGTGCGCCGATGGTGTTCCATGACATGGGGACGAGGATGCTCCACAGAAAGCGCAACGGACCGGCGCCATCGGCCCTGGCAGCATCCACCAGGTCTGAGGGTATGCTGGAGAAATGCTGGCGGAACAGGAACACACCGGTGGCACTGGCTAGGAAGGGCACAATCAGCGCTGGATAGCTATTTCCCCACCCCAGATCGGAGACCAGGTTGAATAGGGCAATGATCAGGATGTGAGTAGGCATCATCAGTGTGAAAAGGATGAAGTAGAAGATGTAGTCTTTCAGTGGAAAGGCGAAGTAGACCAGGGCCAGCCCGGCGAGCATAGAAAGAACCGTCTTGGCCACGGTCACAGCGATGGCGATGTAGGTGCTGTTGAGCATGTAGGTGCCCAGGCTGAACGTGTGCCAGGCCGTCCGGTAATTGTCGAGGAAGGCCGTGCCAGGCGTTAGTTGGGGCGGAAAACGGAACACCTCTGCACGGGTCTGCGTTGATTTCGCCACTGCAAAGAACACTGGTGCCAGCACCAACACACATATGATGATCAGAGCGATGTGGGTGAGCAGATCCAGGCGAGTTGGTCGTGACATGATTCAGCCTCCGTAGTGCACCCGGCGACCGCTGGTGCGGAACTGGGTGAGTGTCAGCACGACGACAGCCGCAAACAGAATGACCGACTGTGCCGCTGCCAGGCCTGTCTTGTAGTATTCGAACCCGTCGCGGTACAGGTTATAGATCATCACGTTGGTTGCGTCCAGCGGCCCGCCCTTGGTCACCAGGTCTATCATGCCAAAGATGTCGAAGAAAGAGTAGGTGATGTTTGTAATCAAGAGAAAGAAGGTAATAGGGGAGAGAAGAGGAAAGATCACCGACCAGAAGCTCTTCCACACCCCGGCACCATCTATCTGGGCCGCCTCCAACACGTCCGTGTTCAAATTCTGCAGGCCGGCCAGGTAGAAGACCACGTTGTAGCCCAGATTCTTCCAGATGCTGGCCATGATGATGAGGATCACCGCCAGGCGCGGGTTGCCGAGCCAGTTCAGTTCACTGCCGATGATCCGGAACATCAGGTAGTTGACCGCGCCAAAACCGGGCGAGAACATGAAGAGAAAGACGATTCCGGCCACAGCCGGCGACAGGGCGTACGGCCAGATGAGAAGGATGCGGTAGACTGATGCGCCTCGAATCTTCCGATTGGCTAGCATAGCGATCGCCAGTGAAATGGCCAGGCCGACGATCACGACGCTCGTGGTGATCACCGCCGTTGCGCTCACCGTGTGCAGGTAGCCAGGGTCGCGTGCCAGGTCAACGAAATTCTCCAGACCAATAAACTGTTTCCTGAGGCCCAGGAAGGCCACCCGGTAAGTAGAGAGAATGAACGTCTGGATGACCGGGTAGTAGAGGAAAACCACTAGAATCAGGAGGGTTGGAGACAGGAGAAGGAATGGCAGCACCTTGCCTCTGAATCTTGCTGGGTATTCGTACATAGCAGATCCTTTCCCAATTCAGAAACCGGGTTTCTTGTTGAGTACACGACAGTGGTTCAGAGACCAGCAGTCGTTACTCTGTCAATAACGGGTGAATTTGCCGAAGAAGAACCTGGTTTCTCTGCAATCGAAAAACGATACTATGGCCGGCTATGCAAAGCATCAAGAGACCGGGGAACCGACCGCTTGGGGTCGGTTCCCCGGTCTCTGCTCGTGCCCGGTTCTACCTCAACTGACCGGGGGAGAACCTACTGCACCGACTTGTTGTAATCCTCGATGGCCTTGTCAGCGTCCGCCTTGGCTGCTGCCAGAGCTTCGTCCACTGAGGCTGCGCCGGCCAGGACCTTCTCCACAGCCTGTTCGACGATAGTGCGTACCTCGGGGAAGGCACCGATCAGCGCACCCTGGGTGGCGCGGGTGGGCTTGGTGCCCAGCAACTGGTCAAAAGCCGCCCGGTAGGCCGGGTTCAGCTCGAACCAGTTCTCGATCTCCAGCACGGTCACGGAAGACTTGCGAATGGGGAAGTAGCCGGTGGCCTTGTGCCAGCGGATGGCATTCTCGGTGTTGGTGAACCAGATGACGAAATCCTTGGCTGCCTGCATCTCCTCATCGGGATGCCCGCCGGTGAGCCACATGCTGGCACCGCCGACGATCACGCCTTGCCGCTCGCTGCTGGCTGGGTAGGGCAGGTAGGAGGTGCCCAGCTCGAAGCCGTTTGCTACAGCGTCATTCTGGCGCTGCACAACGTCACTAGTGGAGGTGATCTCCATGGCGGCCTGCCCGGACACGAAGATGGCATCGGCGCCATCCCAATCCTCCAACTTGCCGCTGTAGGCGTAGTAGCCCTTGTCGAACATCTCCTTCCACCAGTTCACAATGGTCTTGGCTGCGTCGCCAGTCAGGTAGACCTCGGTGGCGCGAGCATCACGCCCGTTGCCGTTGTTGGCCAGCTCAGCGCCCATGTTGGCCATCCACTGCTCGAAGAACCAACCGTGGAGAGGCCAGGACACGCAGTTCTTCGCCGCGCCACTGGAGACGATCTCTTCGCAAACGTCGAGCATCTCCTCGAAGGTCAAGGGCGGCTTCTCGGGATCCAACCCCGCTGCGCGGAAGATATCCTTGTTGTAGTACAGGATCGGGTTGGACGAATTCCAGGGCATGGAGTTGAACTTGCCACCTATGTTGTAGTAGTTGGCCACACCCTCGATGTAGTCATCAGGTTGGAACTCGGGGCCCTTCACCAGATCCTCGATCGGGACAAAGATGCCGGAGTCAATCGCCAATTGTGATCCGATCTCGAAAATCTGGACGATGTGTGGCGGGTTCCCTTGCTGCGCAGCCAGGATCGCCGCGTTCAGCGTGTCGCGATACGAGCCCTTGTGTTCCACGCGCACAAACGTGCCGGGGTGGGTG
>JBHIAO010000222.1:0-9323 GCA_046758565.1 Anaerolineae bacterium | reverse complement strand
AGCAAGTCCTACGACGTCGATGGACGCACGGTTCGGATTTTACGGGACATCAACTTGACCGTGTGGCCCGAGGAGTTCGTCACGGTTCTGGGTCCAAGTGCGAGCGGGAAGTCAACGCTGTTCAACATCATCGTCGGGCTGGAAGAGCCGGATGAAGGCGCCATTCGCCTGGACGGTGAGGTTGTCGAGAAGCGCACAGAGCGGGTGGCTTACATGCCACAGAAGGACCTGTTGCTACCCTGGCGAACGGTCCTGGACAACGTGATCCTGGGTCCAGAGATCGCCGGCATGCCACGCGAGGAAGCGATCGAACAGGCTCTCGAGCTCATTCCCTTTTTCGGCCTTGACGGCTTCGAGAACAGCTATCCGTCCACACTGTCCGGGGGGATGCGACAACGGGCTGCCTTGCTCCGAACGTTTTTGTATCAGAAGGATTTGTTATTGCTAGACGAGCCTTTCGGTGCGCTGGATGCCCTGACTCGGATGGAACTCCAGGAGTGGCTGCTGAGCGTTTGGGAACGATTCAAACACACGATACTATTCATCACACACGATGTGGATGAGGCCATTTTCCTGTCCGATCGCGTCTATGTTATGACCCCCCGCCCCGGGCGTCTCCATGCTGTGGTGACCGTGGACCTGGACCGACCCCGCCGACGCGCGATGGAAAACACTTCAGAGTTTATCCAACTGCGGGAAGGATTGCTGTCGATTTTGCGAGGGAATGGGCCTTGCCGAGTCACTGACCGATGATGTCGATCCATCGCGAGCTCCTGTCAAGCCTTGCCGAAACCAGCAGTTGACAAGAGCGGCCAAATCAGGTACAATAGCGGCCACTGGATACTCAATCCATCTCATGATCAGCCGGCCTGACGGCAGATCGATGCCTGAGCCTGGGGCTTGTGCGGAGTTCTGCAACAGGCACCGGAATGGTAATTTTCGCCCCATACGAGGCCGCTCGCTGTGCGAGCGGCCTCGGTGCGGATAATGCATATAACATCGTAGGGAATCCGTATAACATCCGTACAACAATCGTAAGGGACAGCAGCCTAATGTTGGGTATTCGTCCGGCGTTGACTATTGACAACGGAGCTAAAAATCGGGTAAAATAGGTAGGGTCGTAACGCGCAGTCGACAGGGGGACGCTCTTCAAAGGCTGTTTAGCCGCGCTATTACGCTGAATCCTATCTGTATTTGTTCTTCACGGGTCCCCTCCAACCCAAGTCGGCACCGACCATTGTGTTGTAGTAGCGCAGTGTCCTGAGCTACGCCGCCTATACTGAGCCTAGTCGAAGTCAAAGGTTGTCAAAGGGTCGAATTCATCGGACACTGGACACTCTGTATTGACATGTAGCGCGTCTGACTCAAATCAGGCTATTTCAAGATCCATAGGCTGGATCTCGGGGCGCACACCAACGCCCCATCCGCAAGCCTAGAATAGTCGTGCCCGACTGAATGTACTCCTGATATATAATTGTCGCAGTCATCCACGGTCCATCACGCGTCTCTCGTGTATCGGATTCTGCCGCGTGTTTCGGCCTCACATGATACCATGGGACTCCCCCCAGCCTGGCCTAAGGGGGAACATTCGTCTATGAAACGAGGCATAACGCGAATCGCGCTTGTGGTCATCGCCGTTCTTGGCATCGGTACCATCAGCGCCATAACTGTCGCAGCCGATCAAGGTATTCCAACTGACCCACTGCTCCCTATCGAACAGCCTGGGCCCCGTATAGCTTTCTTACTCACACAAATGCCTAAGCTCGAATATGTCGATGGTGAGGAATTCGAGCTCAGGTTTACCACCTTCCCTCTCACCGGTGCGGTGCTGGTCTGGAATCTGGATATCAGCACCTACATGACATTAGGCTCGCCCTTCGAGGAAGGTAATGACCTTGACCCCCGCCAGGTGGCTATGCTCAGCACGATCCTACTGAACCACGGCATTACCCCCGATTCTTCAAACCCCAGCGCAACTTTGCAGGAAATATGGCGTGATCTCAGCGAATCCGAGCGTTCTGAGCTGATTGTCGATTTGAGGCAGTTTGGATTCCGATACGAACCATGGGCCAGTGCCTTGGACATGCTCCACAGTTTTTGGACCGAGAGCGGTCTGTGTGACGGCATGCTGGCGTTGGTTAGTGGGCCGGGCGGTAGCCGGCTGGTCCACCACCCCTGTCTGGCGCCGCGCCTATCGGTTGAAGCGCTCGAAGAGCATGGTCCGACTGGCTGGTATGAGTTCATCCGCGCACTGACCGAGGCTTTGGAAATTGCTGTCCGATATGCAGGACAGGGCTTTCCAGTGGAGCTCTTCGTTGTGAATCGAGGGCCGGTCCTGGATCCGGATCGGGATCGAATTCCGGAGATCATTGATTTAGCAGGGGAGTACGGAATCCGTATCAACGTAGTCCCTATGGGCAATGAACCCGGCATCCGCATGCGATTCCCGTACCTGAAGCCACTTCGAGAGTTGGCCGAGGCAACTGGAGGATCGATATACTATCAGCCCAATAGCGAGGACACAAGCGATTTCTCCATGTTGCCCCGGATGGCCCCCCGGATGATGCGAGATTTCTACGGCAGGATGGGCCAAATCGACCGTGGTACGCAGGTTGCCCCTCGCGCGTCGCTTGTGCTGGCACCCTCCGAGCATGTGCAGATCCTGTCGCCCAACCGAACGGATAGCGCCTCGGGCACTGCTAGTGTGCGCTTCGACTTCCAAGACCTGAGGATTGGTGCGCCTCAGTTCGTCGATCTCCGCCTGCGTGTATCAACTAGCATCACCGAAACACTTCTACCAGTGTTTCGAGGATCGACGAGATGGGCCGATCCACAATACTCGTATTTTGAGTGGGTTGATACAGCCGGCCTTCCACACCGGCTTCCCCTTCCGCAACGCGTCATCTCGGTGACAACCGGCCAGGCTTCGATGGCTCCACCGAGTCCAACGCCGACCGCAACGCAGACACCTACAGCGACACCGACACCCTCGCCCACACCAACGCGGACCCCGACTGCCACATCCACGCCAACGTCGACGCCTTCACCTCCACCACCAACGGCCACACCGGAGTCAACGTTGCCGCGCGTGATGCGTGACAGCGCAGTCTACATACCCCTTGTTACCAGAAGCCGCATGGGCCGGGTGTACGCGCCATACCCAGCACCGCAAGCTATTCCACGCTTCGAGATTCCGGTATTGGATGCACTGCTGAATCGTTTCTTCTATCGTGCTCAGGAATAGTTCTCGAGTGTTTGGTACAGGCCCATCGCCTGGTCGAAGGGTTCCCGGAGCCGGCCGGCCAGCCCCGAATTTCGATCGGCGACCTTGTCGTTACGAACGGCGATAGCAATCGCCTTCTTGGTCCCAACCAACACAACCAGTTCGCGCGCTCGAGTCACCGCAGTGTACAGGAGATTGCGCTGTAGCATCATGTAGTGCTGGGTCAGTATCGGGATGACCACGGCGGGGTATTCACTGCCCTGGCTCTTGTGGATTGACACGGTGAAAGCGTGTAATAGCTCGTCCAACTCGTTGAACTCGTAGTCGACGGGCCGGTCCTGAGCCCCGTCGAAGGGCCGGCTATCGAACCCCACGGTGAGAATCTGATCTTCACGATTCACACGGGTGATCAAACCCATGTCTCCATTGAAGACGTCCTTCTCGTAGTTATTCCGGATCTGCATCACCTTGTCCCCCTGGCGGAAGATGCGGCTGCCGTACTGAGTCTCGGGTTTAGCCGGCCCTGGCGGGTTGAGAGTCGCCTGGAGACGCTCGTTCAACATACCGACGCCGGCCGCCCCCCGGTACATCGGGCTCAGCACCTGAATATCCTGTACAGCGTTATAGCCGAACTTGCGAGGGATGCGTCGAGCCACCAGGTCCAGCACTCGTTCCGCGGCCTCTTCGGGGTCCTCGTGGGGGAACAGGAAGAAGTCACGTGAGGATGGGCTGAATACCGGGAGTTCACCCTGGTTGATCCGGTGGGCATTGACGATGATGTAACTGTCGGCGGCCTGGCGGAAGATGGTGTCCAATGCCACGGTGGGTACCACGCCCGAATCGATCATGTCGCGCAGAACATTGCCGGCACCTACCGGGGGCAACTGGTCCACATCGCCCACGAAGAGCAGATGGCTGGTCACGTCTACTGCCTTGAGCAGGGCGTTCATGAGTAGGAGATCGATCATCGACGCCTCATCGACGATAATCATGTCGGCGTCGAGAGGATTGTCGCGATCACGGAGAAACTTGAAGCCCTGGTGGGGTGCAAACTCGAGGAGCCGGTGCAAGGTCTGGGCCGGCTCACCTGTGGTCTCGCTCAAGCGCTTGGCCGCTCGCCCCGTAGGTGCCGCCAGGAGCACAGACTTCTGCCTGGCCTGCAGAAGCCGAATGATGGTCCGCACTGAAAATGTCTTCCCGGTGCCAGGGCCGCCGGTGAGAATCGAAACCTTCTCGGTTAGCGCGGTTCGTACGGCCGCCTGCTGCTTCTGTGTGAGCGGAAACTGCGTGCGGGCATCAAGGTACCGAAAGACACGATCCCAGTCGGCCGTTTTGTAAAAGGCCAGCCGGCTGCGTTCCACGTTAAGCATAGTTCGCAGGCGGTTGGCGACACCGGTCTCGGCATAGTAGAAAGGCCGTAGATACACAGCCTCATCTTCGACCCGCACCTCACCCTCATCCTCGAGTTGGTCGATGGCCCACTCGACACGATCGGGATCGACCTCGAGGATATTGGCGGCGGCCTGAACAAGCTGTGGGCGGCGGGCGAAGACGTGGCCGTCATCGCCGAAGGAGCTCAGAACGTACTGTACACCGGCTGCCACCCGCTCGGGCGCATCGTGGGCAATGCCGATGGCCTGAGCAATCTTGTCGGCTGTGACGAACCCGATACCGTAGACGTCCCGCGCCAGGCGGTAAGGATCATTGCGGACGACGTTCACAGCGGCATCACCGTACTGCTTGTAGATCTTGACCGCCAGGCCGGTGGTCACGTTGTGGGCCTGGAGGAACAGCATGATTTCCTTGATGGATTGCTGCTCAGCCCACGCTTTCTCGATCATGGCCACACGCTTCCGGCCGACGCCTGGCACCTCGATGAGCCGGCCCGGCTCCGTCTCGATGATGTCGAGCGTGTCAAGGCCAAAATGGTCGACGATGCGCTCGGCGGTGACCGGGCCCACGCCCTTGATGAGCCCCGACCCCAGGTACTTGCGGATGCCCTCGATGGTGGCCGGCATCTGGACTGTGTAGCTCTCAACCTCGAATTGCCGGCCATACTGCGCGTGGGTGGTCCAGCGGCCTTCCAGGCGCAGGCTCCCCCCCACGTTCACGCTCATCAGGTTGCCGACGATGGTGATGAGATAGCTCTTGCGCCTGGGCTGAAAGCGGGCCACGGTGTATCCGTTCTCCTCGTTGTAGAACGTGATCCGCTCCACCGTGCCCTCAATCGTCTGAAGTTCCTGGGAGTCTGCCATGGCGCTAGTCTAGCACAAATGATCGACTGTGCCAAACGCCATCACAGCGTGATGCGTGATGCGTGATCCGTGAATCTGTCTCACGCATCACGCAGGGCTTGCGCAGCGAAGGGGTACGGCCTTCTCCAGATGCGCTCCAATTTTGCGCTCACCCCCTATCCGTGGGCGACCACCTCACTCATACCCCTACCCTTCGCCCCCGCACACCCGGAACCGCTGCGCAAGCCCTCAACCGCCGGCAACTTGACTTTCTGCGACCTGGATGCTAAACTTACACCGGTTGATTTCTTCGTCATCTCGGCGGCTGTAGCTCAATTTGGTTAGAGCACCTGGTTGTGGCCCAGGAGGTTGCGGGTTCGAGTCCCGTCAGTCGCCCTCGGGCAGTTCAGACCGCGTCTGTTTTCGACGCGGTCTTTAGTTTTGGATCCATTTCACGCGGAGGGCACCGCAGTACTGGCCCATCCAGGCACAACAATTGGGCACCAGTATGTTCACACGAGCCACACAGGCCGACACCGCAACGCATGTAGGCTTCCCAACTCAACTGCGCTGAGATGCCGTGTTGCCCTGCTAGCCTCTCCAGTGCCTCGAGCATCCCGTGCGGTCCGCAAGCGTACAAGCTGTCAATCTCACCGGACTCCAGCAGTGGCACGACCACCTCCGTCACCAAACCATGCACTCCGGCTGACCCATCCTCGGTTGTCAGCAATGTCTCGATGCCTAGTGTCTGGAAGCGAGCAACGAAGAGCAGATCCGCAGCCACCCGTGCGCCAATGGCGGCAATCACCTGGCAGTCGTCCGCCAGTGCGCGTCGTGCGAGAAAGTGCAATGGTGCAACACCGTACCCACCGCCCACCAGGAGTAGCCGCTGTCCCTCGATCTCAAACCCATGTCCGAATGGACCGCGGAACCAGACGTGCTCGCCCACGTTGAGCTGATGCAACGCCTGTGTGAATGGTCCTACGCGCGCAACGGTGATCGCCAGCGGGTCGGCATCGGCCAGGCTGAAGGGCTTGTCGTCCAGGCGCGGCAGCCAGGCCATCACGAACTGGCCCGGCATGGCCTCCAGCGCCGCGTCGAAGACGAACGTCTTGGTGCGCGCGTTTTCCACGTGGATGTCACGAATTGTGGTGGCACGTGGTAAACCCCAGACGCTACGCACGCCGTGGTTCCACATCTCTAGTGGGATCGAAATCACCGGTAGTGGGCCGCTACCACTTTCATACGACATCGAGTGCGCCTCCCTCTACGACTTCCGGCGCCCGATGTGCCAGGCCGCACATCTCCGCTACGGTCTGGTACCCGTGGTTGAGCATAAACTCTTCGATCTCTTGACAGATGTCAGTGAAACACTCAACGCCCCGGTAATACACCGCTGACCCAACGCCGACTGCGGTTGCGCCAGCCATAATCATCTCTATCGCGTCGGCACCCGTCGTCACCCCGCCCGTACCGATGATCGGCACGTCCACAGCTTGCGCGACCTCGTACACGCAGTTCACGGCGATAGCCTTCAGCGCCGGCCCGGAGAGCCCACCGGAGCGGTTGGTAAGCACCGGTTGGCCAGACTCGATATCGATGACCATACAGGGCATGGCATTGATGGCGTCGATAGCGTCGGCGCCGGCCTCCACGACTGCCTGCGCTATCAGTCCAATGTCCGGTACATTGGGAGCCAGCTTGACGATAACAGGTTGGCCAGCGACGTGCTTAACAGCCTCAGTAACTGCTGCGGCATTTGGGCACGATGCAGCGAACGGCTCGCCGAAGTCCGAACGGACATTCGGGCACGACATGTTGATCTCTATCAGGTCTGGTTGTGCCTGGCTAATGACACTTGCTACCTCAGCAAACTCCTCGACGGTGCCAGCAAAGATACTGGCGACCAGCGGCACATCGAAGCGGGCCAGGGTCTTCTTCGCTTCGGCCAGTACACCAACCTCGGCCACTGCACCTGGATTGGTTAGCCCGACGGCGTTGATCAAACCTACGCCCAGGTCGACCACTATCGGATTACTGTGGCCGGCACGCGGGACCGGCCCGCACGACTTAGATGTGACGGCGCCCGCGCCAACCCGTGCGACACGCTCCAGCAACGTCGCACTTGTACCCAGGATACCCGAGGCCAGGACCAGTGGGTTAGACAATCGCACGCCGCACAGTTCGACGCTCAAATCCAATTCCATCGCCAGTTTCCTTTCGTAAACTCAGGTACAAATCATTATAGGTCAGCGAGAAGAGATCCGTCAAACAGGCTTGGCCGACGATCTGTCATCACCACTCGGCGGCGACGAAGTCTTTGAGCTACCTTAAAAACTCTTGCTTTGGGCGAATCGGTCAGGCATAGAGCTTGACAAATTCGTAATATTCGGGTATCCTAGCAAGCGTTAAGTTGGTCATACCGGTCATACCAGATGACCTGACGGAGCAGAGCACATCGATGCTTAGGCCTGTTGAACACACCCGCGTCTCTCAAGAAGCTGTTGATCAGATCGTGAACCTCATCCGCAGCCGTCAGCTCGGTCCGGGCGACCGGTTGCCTGGCGAGCGTCAATTGGTACAGGCCCTCGGCATCAGTCGCACCTCGGTCCGGGAGGCCCTGCGCTCTCTGGAAGGGATGGGCCTTATTGAGGTGCGTGCCGGCGTCGGCACGTTCGTCAAACACCCGGTCTCCGAATTTGTTGAGGCCGCGCTTCCACCTCAACTCCTGGTCGATCGCGAAACCCTTAATAAGCTGTTCGAATTGCGCGAGATCATCGAGACCGGTGCGGTCGCCATTGCTGCTCGCAAGGCCACGCGCGATGATCTCGACAACATCCGCCAGGCATTGGAGCGGATGGAAGCCTACTATGTCGACCAGGATCTGGACGGCATGGTCAACGCCGACATTGAGCTGCACCGTGCCATCCTGGTAGCCACAGGCAACGACATCCTGGTTCGCGTCGTGGATAATGTCGCCGATCTTCTCAAGGAAATGCGGCGTGCCAGCCTGAGCATCAGTGAGGGTGTGCCGCTCACGATTGCGGGTCACCGCGCCATTCTGGAAGCCCTGGAACGGCGTCAGCCGGAGGATGCCAGGCAGGCGATGCAGGAACACCTGACCACTGTTTTCAGGAAGGTGGACGCCGTCAAGATCACCGAGGCCGGCGACATGGTTTACAAGGACGGCCGGGGCGAGACATCGGAAGGATTTAGAAAATGATCATCGAAGACCGATTCGTGATTCCCGTCCCGATCCAGCAGGTGTGGGATTTCTTCCTCGACATCCCAGGTGTCAGCAAGTGCATTCCCGGGGTGGAGAAAGTGGAACAGGCGGACGGCCAGACGTTCACCGGCAGCCTGGGCGTGAGAGTTGGACCTATCGCGGCCAACTTCGAGGGAAAAGTGGTTCTTGCGGAACTGGAGCCACTGCACCGCCTCGTCGTCCGCGCCGAGGGAAAGGACAGAAGCACTGCCAGTATGGTTAGCGGCACGATGACCGCCACCCTGAGTGAAACCGCTCCCGGCCAGACGGAGGTTGCTTATCAGATAGACGTGGCGATCCGCGGGCGGTTGGGACAGTTCGGACAGGCAGTGATCGTCGAGACAGCCAAGCAAATCAGCCGGGCCTTCGCAGCGTGCGTCCAGGCGCAACTGGCGGACCAGGCTGCCCTTCCCTTCGACCGGGCTCAGGACGAGCGACAAAGCTCAGGACAGGCTCCGCCATCCGCAACGCACGAGGCTCAATCACCCGAATCGCCCTCGGTGCTCTCCATTGTCCTTAGTGCCCTCCTCGCGAGCATGGTCAACGGGCTCCGATCACTCAGGGCGGGTATTGCCAGCCGGCTCGGGCCCTCTGGCTGAAT
>JBHIAO010000221.1:0-9458 GCA_046758565.1 Anaerolineae bacterium | reverse complement strand
ACACGTCGAACTGGGGTACGTAGTCGGTGACGGGCGCCTGCAGATCAACCGCCCCCCGCTCCACCTGCTGCATCACCGCGGCGGCAGTCATCATCTTGGTGGTCGATCCAATCCGGAACAGGGTGTTGCTGTCCACCGCGCCGCCTTCTTCGCGATGCTTCACCCCGTAGCCGCGCTCATACACCATCTCTCCGTCAAGCGCGATGGCGATGGCGGCCCCGGGCACGTCCAGTTGCGCCATCTCCTGCCGGACACAGGCGTCAATCGTCGCGAATGGATCCTGCCGCAGGGGCACGGCCTGGAGAAAGTTCTCCAGCCTGGAGAGTGCGCGCTCGCGCTCGACGATTGATACCGGACCCACATCTCGCTGTGGACCGATCCAGAGGAGCGGGTTCGGAGCCAGCGGAGGGTCAGGCGGTTGCGCGCTGGTGACACTCGTCATCAGCGTGAACAATACCAGTGCGATTAGCAGGACAAGCTTGGGCATGGCAAACCACTTTGCAGGAGAAAGCCGTTCGTGGTGGTCTGATTTCACAACAACTCTCGAGTCTGGTGCAGTCATGATGATCCTCTGTGTGATAGGTACAAGCTCAGTTTTCAAACGCAAATCGGAAGTAGCTTGACAATGGCACATTGTGCTCGTAGTAAGGCACGCAGCGAAGCGGAGTTCCGGCAGCGTAGCAGAGTGATGTCAATCCCGACGCCACTCCGTTCCGCTGCGTGGCTTACTACGAACTTTCCTTGGAATGTGCCATTGTCAAGGTAGTCTGCTCCGAAGATGGCTCGTAGGGCAAGTTGCCAACTTGCCCTACGTCGCCCGATTTTCGTCCTTGGTGGTGTGAAGCACTCATGACAACTACTCACGAAAATGTCCCTTCTACGGGTGACCGTGAAGCCGGCAAGCCATTGCGAGCCGGCTCATACCGCCTCTGCAGTCTCTCGCCGGCAGCGATCAGGAGACGGCCGATGCCGGCCACGCCCCGAGCCAGACGCCCGGGCCTCCCGGCCTTGGCCTCCCGGATCAGCCGGGCCTTGGCCGCCTCGCGCAGCATATCCTTCACGTACTGTTCTCCCAACTGCTGAGCCAGGAATGGATTGTACAACATCTTAAGGACTTCCTTTCGTGATTTGGTTGGAATACTGTTCTTCGATCTCCATGCGCTTGACTAACAGTAAGGGCAGGCCCAGATCACGGACCTTGCCTAGCAGGCCATGCAAGCTGGCCTGGTCTGCCACCGGGCCAGTTAGTAACGTTTCGTCATTGGCCTGCGGGGTGATGGTGAAGCCGTCAAACCAGTCTGACCATTTCTTGTCGAGATTGCCTTTCACCCTGATTTGATAGACTGCTTGTTGGTCAAACTCTCGTCCATCGGTCATAGACTATGCCTCCTCGGTCCAGGCCCTGGTTGATCCGCGGTGCTCCAGGCCAGGTTCATCGCTTTCAACTACACATACTATAGCTGTCAACTGGGTGAGTTGTCATCCCCCAAAGTGGGGGATTGAGGTGGGTGATTGTGGAGGTAAAAAGGCAATCCCCCACTCGACTGGTGGGGGATGTGGCATCTGGACTTGGCCGCTCCGACTATATCAGATTCAATTCCTTTGCCCGTGTGACAGCCTCGTCACGACTGTGGACACCGAGCTTGCCATAGATGCTCTTAACGTGAGATCGAACCGTGTGCACGGAGATATAGAGTTGGTCGGCAATTTCCGTAGTTGACAAACGGGTTGTCAAGAGCCGCAGCACCTCTAACTCACGCTCGCTGAGCGGCTCAACGAGGGTTGCGGGTTGGAAGGTTGAAGGTTGGAAGTTAGGCAATGGGGCGGACGAACCTTTAACCTTCAACCTGGAACCTTCTAACCGAAACACTGATAGCAACTTACCCACATAGTCCACCGCGATCCCTCGAACTACCGCCTGCCGCAGTAGTTTGCCCATCGGCTTCCCTTCGTCAATGAAAGTCCGCACATAGCCTTCCGGCTCGGCGAGGGAGATGGCACGTTCCAACACGGCCAGAGCCTGTTCGACATCACCCCGGGCCTGCAGGGCCAACGCCTGGAGCACCAGAATCTCGATCACATACCCAATCGCTCCCGCCCCCTCTGCCACTTCCAACAGTCGCGCCAGCAACCCCAAAGCTTCATCAATAAACAATGCTTTGGATTGTTCTCTACCTTGAGCGATGAGGACCCTCGCCAGCGTGCGGTACATGGTCTCATTATGAAAGCTGACTTCGTCATCAACGCTCAGTCCGCTCTCCTGCGCCCAACGGATCGCTGCTGCCACGTCCCCTTGCGCCAACCGCAGCCGCGCCTCGTCTGCTGCAAGTATGTCAACGGCCCAGGAGGATACGCCACTCGCGACCTGCCTGGCCTCCTGGATCGCGTCGAGCGCGCCGTCCCCATCCCCCATCGCCTGCAGCGTTCCCGCCACTTCAATGTACCCACGAGCCAGGATGTCTGCCTGCCCCCAATGCTCGCACAGTGCCAGGCCTTCTCTCGCATGTCGCAGCGCGGCCTCCAGGTCGTTCCACTCGCGCAGCACAGTGCTCATGGTAGAGTACACGAGTCCTGTGAGCGGCAACCGCCGCCCACCCCGTTTTCCGTATTCGTCGGCCAGGTGCAGCGCTTCCCGCTTGGTGGCGGCTGCTTTGTGGAGTTGCCCTTGCACGATCTGTACTCCGGCCAGGTTAGACAGAGCATGTATGGTAATGTGGTGATCTCCGGCAGCCTGGCTGATGGCGATAGCCTCGGCAAAGGCCTGGGCTGCTGCCGCGAGATCGCCGTTCCGCCGGAGCATAAATGCCAGCATCATGGTAGCGAAGCCCCGCATCATCAAGTCGTTCTCGGGCAAGTGTTCCAGGGCCGCACGAGCGAGCTCTGCAGCGAGGGTCATTTCTCCTCTGAGACCTGCGGAGTAGGTACGAATGGCGGCGATATGGCCGGCTATGCGCTGCCCTTCGTCAAGCTCAGGACGAGGCCCTTCGGCGGAGTTTATCCCGAGCCCAGCCGAGGGGCTCAGAGCCTGCACTGAGCTTGTCGAAGTGACAGGCCCTTTGGCGTGCTCATCCAAGCCAACCAGCGCTTTTTCGGCGTCTTGCAGTAGCGGTTCGACACCATCCAACTGGCCGGCATTTACCAGCGCCCAGGCATGAGCGACGCAGAGCCAGGGGCGTGAGCGAACTACCTCGTCGGGCAGTGCGCCCAGCCACCCCACCAGGGTCGTTAACTCTCCGTGGTAGATCCAGGCGAGGGCACTTCCCTCGACGAGACGCGCCACCCGTTCGACGTCACCTGCTGCCAACGCATGGCTTACGGCTTCAGGGATCAGCTCGTTCTTCTCGAACCACTCGCTGGCCAGGCGGTGCACGGCGGGCACCTGGTCGGGCTGGGTCTGCTCCAGCCGGCTATGCAGCAAATCGGCGAAAAGGCGGTGATAGCGATACCAACGCCGTTCGTCATCCAGCGGAATCAGGAACAAGTTGGCGTGTTCCAACTGCGTCAAGACAGCCTGGCTGTCATCCCCGTCGGTCACGGCATCGCACAGGGGGGCAGTCATATGTTCAAGGACCGAAGTCTTCAGCAGGAATTCTTGGACGTCGCTGGATTGCTGGTCGAGAACCTCCTCCACCAGGTAATCCAAAATGAAACGGTGGCTTCCGGTAAAGGCCTTAATGAACCGGGACACATCGCGGATGCCCTGCGTCTGTCTTCGCCCCTGCATCGAAATAGCTGCCATTTGCAGGCCGGCGATCCAGCCCTCGCAGCGATCTTCCAGCGCAGCCACGTCCGCCGGCGAGAGGTTTAACTTCATTGCATTGTTCAGGAAGGCTGCAGCCTCTGCGGGTGTGAAGCGCAAGTCATTGACGCGCAGCTCCGTCATTTCGCGGCGCGCTCGCAGGCGAGCCAGCGGCCAGGGTGGGTCGGCCCGGCTGGACAGAATCAAATGCATCTGTGGCGGCAGGTTGTCCAGCAAGAAAGCGACTGCATCATGAATCTGCTGATCGGTAATCAGGTGGAAGTCGTCAAGGACGAGAGCGAAGCGACGTCCTGAGCCCTTCGATGAACTCAGAGCCTGCACTGAGCTTGCCGAAGTGACAGGTTCTGTCGAAGGGGGATTTGGGATCTCGGCGATTTCGTTTATCAGGCCAGTTAGAAGCATTTCGATGGAGGGCGCGGTCGTGCTGGGAACCCGTGCGGATTGGAGCGCTGCCAGGACCGATTCCCCGATGCCTTCGTGAACCGTCTGCAGGGCAGCGATGAAGTAGGCCCAGAAGCGGGCCGGGTCGTTATCGCCTTTGTCGAGCGACACCCAGGCGACAGGCCGCCCGCAGCCGGCAGCCCATTCGCTGAGCAGGGTGGTCTTTCCGAAGCCGGCCGGGGCAGAGAGGAGTGTCAGCTTGCGGTGAAGACCGGCATTCAAGCGTTCGATCAAGCGCGGGCGGGACACCATCTCTGGCCGGACGGGGGCGATATAGAGTTTGGTCGTCAGGAGTGCCGTCGCCACTTTGGCCTTCCGCTCAAGATTTGGCAGCAAACTTCAGGCATGAACAAGGCACCTTACGCACTATTATTTTACTACTTCTTGATTACGTGCGCAAACGTGGATCCAGGGCATCCCTCAGAGCGTCGCCCACGAAGTTGATCGCCAGCACCGTGATCATGATCGCCATCCCGGGCGCGATGGACATCATCGGCCGTTGGCGCAGATATGGCTTCGCCGTGCTCAGCATGGCACCCCATTCCGCCGCCGGCGGCTGGGCCCCCATCCCCAGGAAACTCAGTCCCGACGCCGCCAGGATGGCGGCCGCCACGCCAAAAGTGGCCTGGACGATGATCACGCCCAGGCAATTCGGCAGGATGTGTCGCCAGATAATGCGCGAGTTTCTGACACCAACCACGTGGGCCGCAATGATATACTCTTCCTCGCGCAGGGTGAGTACCAACCCCCGCACCAGGCGCGCGTATCCGATCCAACTGACGCCGCCCAACACGATCATCATGTTCGTCAGACTGGGGCCCACAATCGCCACCACAGCTATGGCCAACACCAGGAAGGGAAAGGCCAGCAACACGTCCACCAATCGCATGATTACGTTGTCTATGAGCCCGCCGTAGTAACCACTTATGGCCCCCAGCGTCACCCCGATGCTGCCGGCGATGCCGACCACGAGCAGGCCCACCGTCAACGAAACGCGGCTCCCAAAGATCAGCCGGCTCAGATTGTCCCGCCCCAGTTCGTCGCTGCCCAGGATATGCCCCGGCGAGTTGGGTGGTTGCAGCGCCCCCCTCAAGTTCATCGTGTAGGGGTCGTGGGGCGCGATCCAGGGGGCAGTGATGGCGACCAGAATCAGGGTGAGAAGGATTATCATACCAATTACGGCAAGCCGATTGCACCGCACCTGATGCCACACATCCAGCCACAGTGAGGAGGACTTGAATGGACGGTACATGATAACTTCTGGCGGCATCACCTGGCAAAGGGACCACGTGATGCGTGATGCGTAATGCGTGATGAGTTGACACACAAAATCTTATCACGCATCACGTTTCACGTTTCACGCGACACTTTGTCAAGCTCATTTCGTGCGATTCTAAACCATGCCGTCATACCGGATGCGCGGATCGATAAAGGTGTAAAGAATGTCCACCACCAGGTTGGTCAGCACAGAAATGACCGCAAAGACCAGCACGGTCCCCATGATCACGGGGTAGTCGCGGCGGAAGATGGCATTGACGGCCAGCCGGCCTATTCCAGGCCAGGCAAACACCGTCTCGATAATCACCGCGCCTCCCAACAAACTGGCAAATTGCACCCCCAGGATGGTCACCACGGGAATGAGCGCGTTCCGCAGCCCATGCCGGACCAGTACCAACCGCGGCGCCAGGCCCTTGGCGTGCGCCGTCCGTACATAGTCCTGGCTCAGGACCTCTAGCATGCTCGAGCGCGTTATCCGCGTCACCAGGCCCATCAGCCCGGTGCCAAGCGTGACCGCCGGCATGGCCAAGGACTTGAGCGTGTCTACGACAGTGCCGTCGCCCCGACCGCCGCTGGGCAGCCAACCCAGTTTCAGCGCAAACAGGAGCATCAGCATGATCCCGAACCAAAAGGACGGCATCGACACCCCCAGCAGCGCCCCGCCCATGGACAGGTTATCCACCAGCGAGCCGCGTCTCACCGCCGACAGGATGCCCAGCGGGATGGCCACCAGCAGCACGACGACCATGCCGGCGATGGCCAGTTGGATGGTGGCCGGCATCCTCGCAAGAATCTCTCGACTGACCGGCGCCCTGGTGGTGAGCGACCGCCCCATGTCGCCCCGCAACAGATTTCCCAGGTAGCGGAGATACTGCACCGGTAGCGGGTCGTTGAGCCCCAATTCCTCCCGCAGTCGTTCGATGGTCTCCTGCTCTATGCCCCTGGGGTTGAGGCCGAACTGCGTTGATATGGGGTCACCTGGAGCCAGGTGCACCATGCTGAAGGTAACCACCGAGACACCCAGAAGTAGAGGAATTAGGAGCAGCAGGCGCTGCAAGACGTAGCGTGCCATGGAAGGCTCCGACGAATCAGTTATCAGTCAACAGTTACCAGTGATCAGTTATCAGTGCCACTGTTCACTGTTCACTGATTACTGATCACTGGTTACTTGGTCACCCAGACGTTATTGCGTTCGGTGCACAGATTCTGGAACCACAGCGTCCCATGATAGTCATGCACCCACGATCGGGAAGCCTGAAAGGAGTTGTGGAAACCCATGGGTATGGCCCAGTACTGGCTGTAGATTCTGTTTGCCGCTTCGCGGAGGGTCTTGTCTCGCTCGGCCGGGTCCACGATGGTGTTGGCCTTGTCCAGCAGTTCGAAAATCTCTGGATCGTCGTAGCCCATGGACCGCGCCATCCCCTCGCCGCCCCAAAGGCCATTCATGCCGCCGTCGCCGCACCAGCCGCTCATGATCATGGCCTTGTCCACGCCCGCGTTCCAGTCAGCGATCCAGGTGCCGAACTCCACGGTCTGCAGCTCAACCGGAATGCCGACCTCCCTCAGTTGCGTCGCGACGGCTGCGCCAAATTGCGGCATGGGGGACATACTCCAAATCTCCAGCGGGAACTCCATCGGCTCACCATCCTTGTCCAGCACGCCGTCTCCGTCGGTGTCTTCCCAGCCCAGTTCTTTGAGGCTCGCCTTGGCACCCTCGGGGTCATAGGGGAAGTACTTGCACAGGTTGGGGTCGTAGCCCGGAACGCCGGGGCCGGCGGTGCCGCAACCGCTGACGTGCATGCCGCCATAGACGTTGGCATCGATGGCATCTCCGTCCAGGGCGTAAGCCACGGCCTGGCGGAACTTGAGCTCGCCGTGAAGCGGATTCGTCATGTTAAACATCAACTGGGTCATGATCGGGCAACCAGCAGGGCGGAGGATGAAGCGGTTATCAGCGTTGAGGCGCTCGAAATCGGCGTTGGGCACACTGCCCATGATGTCCACCTCGCCCGTTTCCAACGCGATGACGGCGGCGTCCTTATCGGGGATGACCTTGTAGCTGACCCTGTCCAGGTACGGCTTCTTCCAGTAGAGGTCGTTGCGTTCCAGCGTGAGTGACTCGTCCGGTCTGTACTCGACGAACTTGAACGGTCCCGAGCCAATGGGATTCAAGGCAAAGTCCTCGCTCAACTGCTCCACGGCCTCGCGGGGCACAATCGCCATCCCCGAGAGGCCTCGCCCCAGAGTGAACAGGAGGGCATTGGGCGCCTTCAGTGTCAGCCTGACCCTGTAGTCGTCCAGGGCTTCCACCGACTCGTAGCTGGCCACAAAGTCGGCGGAGGTGGTATTGCCCTCTGTTTCTACGGCTCGGTTGATGGAATAGACCACGTCATGGGCGACGACTTCCCGACTCGCCCCCTTGGGGAAGACGGCGTTGTCGTCGTGCCACATCACCCCTTTGCGCAGGTGAAAGATGATGGTCGTGTCGTCCTCATATTCCCAGGAGGTGGCCAAGTCGGGGATTAGTTCCGGCCCTTGCCGGCGAAACAGCAGGCTGTAGACGTTGGATACCACGTGAAACGAACTGTCATCAGCGACAAAGATAGGATCGAACTGCACCAGGCCACCGGTCTGGATGACGAGTGTTCCACCGAACTTGGAGGTGTCCTTCGGTTCCGGTGTGGCCGTGATCACTTTTTCCTTCTCGACGATCACCGTTTGCACCATTGGCTTCTCGACGACCTCAGGGGGCGCCGCCGTGCTACAGCCGGCGGCCACGGCCACGATAACGAGGCTGGGCAGCAGGGTGACAATTATTGTCTGGATGGCTTTGCGATGTGGTGAATGGTTCATTCGTTCGTTCATCCCTTCCTCAAGCTGAGGTTCGACTCTTAGCCCTTCGTCCAGCGTCACGACTGCTGACACGGTTACGCAGCCAACTTTGGCGAAGCGAGCATTCCAGGCATCCTAATCTTATCACATCTCATTTCGCCTCACAATGTCGCTAGCCCCCTCAATCCAGACGGCGTCCGAATTCCCCCTTGACAAACGGTGCAACCTGGTGTACAATATAGACGTATTTATGATTGTCTATATGTTGAGGCGGAGAGTATGTCATCTGATCCGGTTACCTTTGGCAAAGCCATAGCTGACGGGACGCGCCAGAAGATCATGGGATTGCTCTGCTGCCGCGAGCTATGTGTCAGCGACCTGGTGGCCGAGATGGGGAACATCAGCCAACCGACGGTGTCCCACCACCTGCAAATCCTCAAGGGGGCCGGCCTGGTTGACACCCGGCGCGAAGGCAAGCAAATGTACTACACCCTCAGGCAAGAAGCGATTGCGAACTGTTGCCTTGTCATAGCCCGGCAGTACGCACCCGAGATCGAGTTGTCCGCCTCAGAAACGTCTCTCAAGACGAGATAGGGATGGCCCAACCTGGAGCCTCACGGCTCCTCTTTTTTTCACACTATCCATAGATGTATATCAATATATCAATGCGAAAGGAGAGAAACCATGACTGAGAAGGCGATCCAACCCGAAGATATCCGCAGTGCCGTGCGCCAACGGTATGGTCAGATTGCCCGCGACTTTGACGGGTTATCCGCCAGTTGCTGCGGACCGAGCGACTGCTGCGGTGATACCCAGTCGGGCGCCGCCATCGCAGAGGCACTCTACGACACACCGGACGTAGGCGAGCTGCCCTCTGACGTTACCGGCATGTCCCTCGGCTGTGGCGACCCGGTGACCCTGGCCGGGTTACAGCCAGGCCAGACGGTGCTAGACCTGGGCTCCGGCGGCGGCATTGACTGCTTCCTGGCAGCCAGACAGGTCGGCCCCAGCGGACATGTCATCGGCGTTGACATGACCTTCGACATGATCGACAAAGCGCGCGCCAATGCCCGCGAAGTCGGAGCAGACAATGTCGAGTTTCGTCTGGGAGAGATCGAGCATCTGCCGGTGGCCGACGAGACGGTGG
>JBHIAO010000220.1:0-9480 GCA_046758565.1 Anaerolineae bacterium | reverse complement strand
TCGCCGTATTTCGCCCAATCGCCGGCCCGCAGTGCCTCCTGCGCCGCCTCCCAGTGCTGCTGCGCCGACCGCGCCAGATCGGCCACTTCCCGAGTGACGACAACTGTCGTGCCTTCGCTGGCCTCAGAGACTCCCGGCGACTCTCGCCGGGCAAGGACAGATGTCCCGAGAAGTTGGGCCAGCGCCCCCTCGAAAGTCTCCGACCAGACTACACTGCCCCCGGAGGAAACGATGACACGTTTCAGCTCCGGCAATTCGCTAGCTTCCGCCCGCAGATACAACGGCTCCACGTACATCAGCGATTCGCCAACCGGAATCACCAACAGATTGCCACGAATCACGTCGGATCCACGCTGACTCCACAACGACAGTTGGGCTGAAATCTCCGGATCCTGATCAATCAACGCCTCAATCTGACTGGGTCCGTAGATGAGTTCCTGCTTGGGTAGCTCGTAAACGACCAGTTCGCCGTAGTTCGGATCGTCCGAGCGGCCGGCCATCCAGGCAATCAAATTATCCCTGTCAACGGGCGTGAACGGCACAATCAGCACAAACTCGGCCTTGTCCTCACCGATGAGCCGCATGATCACGTAGTACGGTTCGATCGGCTGTTGTCGCCCGGTCTGGAATGTTTCGGCGGGGATCTCCCACACGTCCTCCTGGTTGTAGAACGTATTTGGATTCTGCATGTGATACACGCGGTACACTTCGCTCTGAATCCGGAATAAGCCTTCCGGATACCGAATGTGCTCGCGAATGCCGGCCGGCATCTCATCCATAGCTGTGAACAGATCAGGGAAGATCTTGGCCCAGGTCTGGATCAGCGGATCATCCGCATCAGCTACGTAAAAGGTCATCGTGCCATCATAAGCATCGATAGTGATCTTGACACTGTTGCGGACATAGTTGATGCCGCGATACGGCGCCAGCATGGGATCGCGTGTCACGACCGGCTCCGAATACGGATACCGATCCGTAACGGTATAAGCATCTTGAATCCACAGCAACTGGCCATCCACAACAGTGAGATATGGGTCTTGGTCGTAACGCAGAAACGGAGCCACGCGCCGGACTCGTTCCCTAATATTGCGATAAAACATCACCCGACTCTCCGACGTGAAAACGTCGGTGAAGAGAATCCGGGTGTCACCAAACCGCAAGGCGAAGACAAGCCGTCTCAGGACCGACCCAATGGATACCCCACCCACTCCTTCATAGGTCGTCCGGATGTTCGCGTCGCCGCTGGGATAGTCAAACTCTCCCACATCGGTTTTCACGAACACGTAAGTTGTCGGCTTCTCACCGTAGTAGATCTGCGGACGATCAATTTGGACAGGCACCGAAATCTTGGGTGGCAGGTCTTTGATGTACAAGACCGGCAGACCACGGCTGTTGATCTCGTTCACCGGATTCATCACGATGCCGTACCCGTGGGTAAACTCCAGGCGTGTATTCACCCAGGTCGGATTCTGCAGTTGGCGCACGTCGAGCTCGCGGGCCGATAGCATGACTTGCCGGTAATCGTCACCCAGACGATAGCGGTCGATATCAACGTCATGGAAATCATAATACGATCGAATTTCCTGAAGTTGTGCGTATGTCTGGAGAAGCGGGCGGTAATCCCACAACCGGATATTGTCGACTGTGGCCTGATCGCTTTGAACATCCTCGACTGTCACCTGGGTCTGCGGCGTGAACGCCTGGCTGTTCAGGGTTTCCAGACCGTACGCTTTCAACGTACTGGCGATGTTGTATTCGATATATGGTCGTTCGCGGTCGAACTCGTTGGGCTCGACGACATAGTTCTGCTGAATGGCAGGATAGATACCCCGGAGAGCGATATTAACGACCAGCCACAGGCCGAGGGCGCCGGCTGGTATCAACCAGTTACGCGTGACGAGACTGGCAAGCAGCAACAACGCCACCAGCACCGCCAACGCTGTAAGCACGTTCAACGCCAGCAACTCCGCATGAATATCGGTGTAGCTAGCGCCAAAGACCACACCTCGGGTTGAGTACAACAGATCAAACCGATCCAGCCAGTAACCAAAGCTCCAGATCAGCGCGATAGCGACACCCATGAACGTCAGGTGAATTCGCATATAGCGCGGCAGACTGTAGATTCGGTGCCTGAGTTGAGGCAGTCGAGCCAAGGCGTAGAGGCCGGCGGTGCCCAGAAGGGCAAAGACGAGAACGGCCATCAGCCAGCCTTGGAGGAAACGATAGATGGGCAGTTGGAAAACGTAGAAACCGATATCTCGATCGAAAATTGGATCCGTGGTGCCGAAGGGTGTTCGATACCAGAAACGGAGCGCGTTTTCCCACTGAGCTCCGGCGCCGGCGCCTAGCAAGAGCGCCAGAAAGCTGGCCGCCCCTATGATACTGACACCTACAATAGGCTGATTCAAGACGGGTTCCTCGAAGAACACCGGCTCCCGACGCACGAGCAGGCGCGCACCCCACCAGCTACCGCCAATCAACAACAAGGCAACCACAATTGCCAGGACAAATAGGATCCATCGAGGCAAAAGACTGACCCAAAAGACGCGGGTCAAGTCGCGGGCCTGGAACCAGAGCAGATCCGTATAGAGTTCGGCGAGGGAAGAAAAAACGACGAAAAACGCGATAATCGCGATAATAAGGACCCAGAATGCCCGACCAATCGGCAATTTCGGTAGTTCGGGCAACTCGGGCGGCTGAGGTGGCCGCCCTTCTCCGCCACCTCGCATCCAGTCTCGCATATTCATAGGCTAATTATAGCATACATTCGGCTCAACCGCGACCACCGACTGCATCTGGACAGCGAACACAGGATTGAAACGCACTCTACTGCCGTCATCTGCCGTTCTTCTTTCCGTCCGTTCGTTCAATTCTGCTGTTCGCTGCTCAGTGGCGGTCGGCGGTCAGCCCTTAGGTTTCAACAAAGAGCGGCACGAACTTGAACTGGGTTACGTCCACCAGCCCTTGATCGGTGAGTTTGAGCTCGGGGATGACCTCGAGGCCCAAGAATGAGAGGGCCATGAACGGCTCATCCAGATCGCATCCCAGTTGATGCGCGGCAGCAGTGACGGCTTCAAAGTCTTGGCGCACCTCATCGCCAGGTCGATCGGACATCAGGCCGGCCACCGGCAACGGTAGACGCGCCACCACCTGGCCGCCATCGGCCACAGCCAGCCCACCGCCCATGTCGACAATGGCCTGAGCCGCAACGTACATGTTCTCGTCGGAGGCGCCGGCCACAATCAGGTTGTGATGGTCGTGGGCCACCGAGCCGGCGATGGCGCCACTACGCAGTTTGAGCCCCTCGACAAACCCCAGCCCAATAGCGCCTGTCGCCCTATGCCGCTCAATCACAGCCATCTTCAGTAGGTCACGCTGTGGATCCGAAACTGCATGACCGTTGCGCGTTGTTACGTCCCGCACCAGACTGCGTGTCACAATCTGGTTGGGAATGATGCCGATCACGCGCGCCTGCCGCCCCTCGACGGGAATGGCCAACACCTCAGGGCCGAAAGCGCCAGTATTCATCGTACGCCGAACTTCGACCGCCGGCGGTTCCTCGGATCGCGGTAGGCGGATCTCGCCGTTCTCGGCTGCCAGCACGCCGTTCCGATAGACCTGCAGGATACTGAAGTTCTCGAAGTCGTCGAACACTACCAGGTCTGCTCGGCAGCCCGGGGTCACTGCTCCCCGATCCCCGAACTCGAAATACCGGGCCGGGTTGATGGTCGCCATCTGCAGGGCCAGGATCGGATCAAGGCCCAGCTCGATGGCCCGACGGATCAGGCCATCGATGTGACCATACTTCTTGAGATCCGGCGGTGTGATGTCGTCGGTGACGAACATGAACTGTCGAGCGTTCTCCGGCATGACGAGGGGCAGCAGATCTTCCAGATTGCGGGCCACGGAGCCTTCGCGAACCATGATGTGCATGCCCAAGCGGAGCTTCTCGCGGGCCTCCCCCAGGGTCGTGCATTCGTGATCGGAACGGATGCCCGTCGCCACGTAGGCGTTCAGCCCCTTACCGGTCAGCCCAGGCGCATGCCCATCCACACGCTTGTCGCCGGCAAGGCCCAGTTTTGCCACGACGCCTGGATCAGCCGCGACAACGCCGGGGTAGTTCATCATTTCAGCCACACCGGCCACCCAATCCCCTTCCAGCAAGGGCGCCATATCATCGGCCGTCATGACCGCGCCAGCCGTTTCCATGTGCGTGGCCGGCACGCATGAGGGCACCATGATAAAGACGTCCAGCGGTGCACGTTGGCCGGCGGCCAGCATGTAGCGCACACCCTCGGCGCCCAGGACGTTGGCGATTTCGTGCGGATCGCTGACAATAGCCGTCGTGCCATGCGGGATCACCACCCGCGCCAACTCCGGCGGCGTCAGCATCGTACTTTCAATGTGGATGTGAGCGTCGATGAACCCCGGCGCCAGGTACGCGCCCCCCAGATCGACACTCTCCACCGCATCGTAATCAGATCCGAGACCAACGATCTGACCGCCCCAGATCGCCACATCTGTGGCATAGACCTCGGCCGACAGGACATTGACCAACTGCGCATTTCGCAGCACCAAGTCGGCCGGCGCATCCCCCCGCGCCACCTCGATTAGTTCTTCCAACGACATTGGACACTCCTTATACTAAAGCGCAATGCAACTGCCAGGCTCCATGAAACGTGAAGCGTAAAACGTGAGGGCCTTCTCCGATTAGGTCTTCACGTTACTGAAAAGCGGACCTGGCCGGCGTATCATGCCCGTCATCTGCATGATACTACACTACAACCAGGCCTGCCAAATGGACCGAACTCGCCGTTCGCTTTGCAGAAGGCCAGCCGGCGGTGGTAGAATTATCGTAACCATACAATTACGAATTGTCAATCGGACGGAGTCTGAGCAGAAACAGGTGTCTTGGAGACGTGTGTGAATATTCTTGACTCGCTGAATGAAGCACAACGCGAAGCGGTCCAGGCTATCGAAGGGGCGGTGCTGGTGTTGGCCGGCCCAGGTTCGGGCAAGACCCGCGTCCTCACCCACCATGCAGCCTACCTGATCGACGTGGTCGGGGTGGATCCGTACCACATCATGGCCGTCACCTTCACCAACAAGGCGGCTCGGGAGATGCGCGATCGGCTCCACCACCTGGTCGGCGAGCGCCGGCTGGGCCGGCTGACCCTGGGCACGTTTCACGCCACCTGTGCTCGTATCCTGCGCCGCGAAGCCGAATACCTGCACGTGGGCAGCAACTTCGTTATCTTCGATACCGACGACCAATTGCGGCTCATCCGCGAAGCAGTGAAAGAGCTGGACTTGAACGACAAGCTCTATCGTCCGCGACAGTTGAAGGGAGCCATCTCCAAAGCGAAGAACGAGCTCATCGGCCCCGGCGAATACGCTGCCCCGACTTACTGGCACGAGATCGCTGCACGCGTCTATCAGCACTATCAGTCTTTGCTGCAGACCAACAACGCCCTGGACTTCGATGATCTGCTGATGGAAGCCGTCCGGCTACTCCGCCAGCATCCCGACGTGCGCGACAAGTATCGACATCGCTATCAGCACATCCTGGTTGACGAGTTCCAGGACACCAACACGGCGCAGTACGACCTCGTCAGACAGTTGGCCGGCGACCGGAACCACGTATTCGTCGTCGGAGATGAGGACCAATGTGTACCTGGTGACACACTGATCGCAACGAGCGATGGCTCTGAGGCCATCCAGTCTCTGCCCCAAGACACCAGCGTTCGTGTCGCTGCTGGACGAAGCGTCAAGATGGAGACGGTCAACTGGGAACGCCGCTCGCGTGAATACGAGGGACCCGTGGTCACCATTAAAACCAGCCAGGGCTATCGGTTGACAACCACACCTCAACATATGATGTTCGCCCGGCTCGGAGAGATAGAGGATGCCTTTTACGTCTATTTGATGTACAAGCACGACGTTGGCTACCGCATAGGCCTTGTCCAGAGTGCTCGCCGTGACGGTTCCCGAAACGAATTACTCAGTAGCCTCGCAGTGCGAGGTGACCAGGAAAAAGCAGACAAAGTCTGGATCCTAAAGGTTTGCAGAACCAGACCCGAAGCTTTCATCTGGGAGCAATATTACGCCTTTCAATATGGCATCCCGACGACGGTCTTCTTTACTGATGGTCGGGATATGGCACTAGAGGAATCCCTGATTGACAAGCTATACCGTCGCATTGATACCACAACGCGCGCTGAGCAGCTTATGGAGGACTTGTTCATCTCTCCCTACCACCCTCACCACCGCCCTAAGGGCATCGCCGGCGATCGACAACCGACGCGAGTCGCGGTTCAGTTCCAAATGTTTGGCGACACCAGGCGTACTTCTGCCAGCCCCTGGAACGCTCATCGGGTCTCGATCAACACCAGCGATCTTGATCTTAAGCAGAAAACGATCAAACGCGGATATGATCCACGTCCGGCGCGAAGGGGAAGCTGGAAACTGGAGTGGAGCAACTTGGATTGTGGAATAGCCCTACAATTGGCCGAGGAGATCGCACAGGCAGGCGGCGGGCTGGAGATCGCCTACTCCGCCTTCCTCACCGACACGAAGACGAAAGGTGGCATTACACGCCGGTTCGATTTCCATCCCGCCAGTCACCTGCATCCTGGGATGACCACCCCCATCGAAGTGGACGGCCATATCGTGGATGACGAGATTGTTGAAGTTGATTGGGGCACGTTCTCAGGATCTGTCTATGACCTGAACGTTGACAAGGTTCACAACTACATTGCCAACGGAATCGTCGTTCACAACTCAATCTATCGTTGGCGCGGGGCTGACTTCCGCAATGTGCAGCGCTTCCGTCGCGACTTCGAGGATGCTCAGGTCTTCCTGCTGGAACGCAACTACCGCTCGACTCAGACCATCCTGGACGCAGCTCGCGAGGTCATCTCGCGGAACACACGGCGCACCCCCAAGGATTTGTGGACTAACAAGGGGGCCGGCATTCCCATCACCGTCAAGGAGCTGTACGACGAACAGGAAGAGGCGTCGTTCGTCGCAAATGAGATTCAGCGGCTGATGGCAACTGACAGCTACGATCCGGGCGACTTCGCTGTGATGTATCGCACCAACGCTCAATCCCGTGTCGTCGAAGAGGCCTTCCTGCGCCAGGGCATGCGCTATCGACTCGTCGGCGCCACCCGCTTCTATGAGCGACGAGAGATCAAGGACCTGATCGCTTACATGCGACTGATCCATAATCCGCTAGATCAGGTCAGCCTGGACCGCGTCATCAACGTGCCGCCGCGAGGCATCGGTCACGTGACCCTCAGTGCACTGGCGCGCTGGGCAAGGAAGCTGAACTTGCCCATTTATGAAGCGCTGCATGTTCTGAGGAGAATGGAAAGTGGAAAAGGGAAAAAGGGAAAAAGTGGGAAGGGAAGGTTGGAAGATGAAATCCAATCTCCAATCTCCAATCTCCAATCTCCCTTTGATACGCGCGCGACCAATGTCCTTCTGGAGTTTGTCGATATGATCGAAGAGCTGATCGCGGCCAAATCTGAACTGACCGTACCAGAGCTTTTGGGCAGGGCGATCGAGGCCACTGGCTACGAGAGCTACATTCGCGATGGCACCGAAAAGGGGGAAGATCGCTGGGCCAACATCCAGGAGTTGCGCGGCGTGGCTCAGGAGTACGCCGGCCTCGTCCCAGAAGTCGGCCTGCCGGCCTTCCTTGAGGGCGTGGCCCTGGTCTCCGACGTGGACAACCTGGACGCGAACGCCGACGCGCCGACACTGATGACCTGCCACGCCGCCAAAGGGTTGGAGTTCCCGGTAGTGTTTCTCGTCGGCATGGAGGAGGGACTGCTGCCCCACTCTCGGTCGATGGACGACCCGGCGCAGATGGAAGAGGAACGCCGGCTGTGCTACGTAGGAATCACCCGGGCCAAGGAACGCCTGTACCTGCTCCACACCTTCCGCCGCAACCTGTGGGGCCGGACAGAGGTCAGCGATCCGTCCCGCTTCCTTAAGGACATCCCGAGCCATCTGATCAAGGGCAAGTCGGCGCAGGCCGGTAGGGGCGAGGCAAGCGGAACGAACGGGTTGTTGGCGTGGCAGGACCCCACCCCGCTTGCCTCACCCCTACAGCACGAACCCGAGTTCCGAGCCGGCGATCGGGTAAGACATCACACGTTTGGTGAAGGCGTGGTAGTCGAAAGCCGGCTATCCCACGGCGACGAGGAAGTTGAGATTGCCTTCGTCGGTCAGGGCGTCAAGAAGCTACTGGCCAGTCTTGCGAAGCTGGAGAAGCTAGCGTGAAACGTGATGCGTGACCCGTGATGACCATGTTCATCCTTAACTCCTCACGTTTCACGTTTTACGTTTCACGGATGATAGGAGCAACTTGAAAATGCCTAGTTTTCTAAGCGGCTGGGGGTGGCTGGCGGTCATCCCAGTCTTAGGTCTATTGGTATTTGTGCACGAGCTAGGTCACTTCCTGGCAGCCCGGTGGATGAAGGTTCAAGTCGAGGAGTTCGGATTCGGTTACCCACCGCGCCTGGCAACGCTTTTCGAGCGCGATGGCGTCAAGTACACCATAAACCTGCTGCCGCTAGGTGGGTTTGTGCGCATGGTCGGCGAGGAAGGCGACTTCGATACAGAAGGAAGCCTGTATCAAAAACAGCCTTGGCAGCGGGCAATTGTGTTGGCTGCGGGGCCGGCCATGAACCTCGTCCTGGCTGCTGCAGTTTTGGCGCTGGTGTTGTGGCTGGGCGCTCCTAAACCCCATGGTTCAGTAGTGGTTCTGGAGGTAGCACCAGACTCGCCGGCTGCACAGGCCGGCCTGCAGGCTGGTGACATGATCAGAGCCATCGGTGGAGAAGTCACCGACTCAACGGAAGCCGTTGTCGAGGCCACTTCGAAATACCTGGGTCAGCCTACAGAAGTGGTCATTGAGCGCAACGGAGATACATTCACGCGCACAGTCCTGTTCCGCCGACCTCAGGATCGACCACGAGATCAGGGTGCGATGGGGGTGGTTATCGAGTTACAGAGCGTCGAGTCTATCACCTATGAGCGCGTGTCGATCCCAGTAGCCCTGACCCAGGGGCTGCTCAGAACGGCGCAACTGTTTCTGCTCATGCTGATCGGTCTCGGCGACCTTGTGCTGAGGCTGCTTAGTGGAACACAGGTGCCGGGGGGTGTCGCCGGCCCCATTGGAATTGCCCAACTCAGCGGGGAGGCAGCACAGCAGGGAATTCGTACACTGCTGAACTTTACGGGATTTCTGAGCGTGAACCTGGCTTTACTGAACCTGCTTCCGCTCCCGGCTCTTGACGGTGGCCGGCTGGTCTTTGTCATCGTCGAATGGATTCGCGGCAAACGCATTCCACCGGAGCGGGAAGCAGTGGTTCACTTCATCGGCATGGTGGTCTTAATCGGACTTATGGCGGTTGTCTCCTACTTCGATCTCGCCAGGTGGCTCAGTGGACAGCCATTGCTTGGCGGCGG
>JBHIAO010000219.1:0-9487 GCA_046758565.1 Anaerolineae bacterium | reverse complement strand
TGGTTGACAGATGTTTGTCTTTTTACTATAATTTAGAACAGTTCTTGTTAAGAAAAAATTCCAAATAATGGACGTTCATTCTGTTGTTGATCGCCTGCGAGAAAGCGGACAGCGCCTGACACCTCAGCGCCTAGCCATCTTCAGAGCCCTGGCGGCCAGCGGAGAGCACCCCTCGGCCCAGATGCTCTATGAAGAGCTCCGGGAAGCCTATCCGATGATCAGCCTGGCGACCGTTTATAGCACGCTGGAATTGCTCAAAGAGATGGGTGAGATTGTGGAAGTGGGCTTCAGCGACGAAGGCCGGCGCTACGAACCGAACCTGTATCCGCACGTGAATCTGGTCTGTGTGAAATGCGGGAAGATTCGGGACTTCGAAGCTGTGGCCTTGAGCTCCGTGGAGCAGGCTGTTGCGGATGGATCCGGGTATCAGATTCACGGCTCGCGGATAGAATGCTACGGTCTGTGTCCCGAGTGCCGGCGAGGGCCGGCAAGGAGTCGACCTCATGAGCACCTTGAGTCTTGACAGTGCCATCGCTGACATGCGGGCTGCCGGCAAGCGTATGACAGCCCAGCGAGAGGCTGTGCTCGCCATCCTAGTCAAAGAATACCCGCGCCATCTGGAGGCTGTCGAAATCTTCGGGCAGGCGCGCCACATTGTGCCGAGAATCAACCTGGCGTCTGTGTATCGGACCTTGAAGGTCCTGAAGGAACTGGACCTGGTAGACGAGCTGTCGGTAGATGATGGTGGCCGGCGCTATGGGCTGAAGCGTGCGAGTGAACAGTATCATCTGGTTTGTAGTCACTGCGATGAGGTGCTTGCCGTGTCGGGTCCGTTGGTGGAGCAACTGCAGCAACTGTGGGAGGAACTAGCTCGGGAACTCCCCTTCGTCATAGATGACCTGGAGGTTAATTTCATCGGCCACTGTGACGGTGGTGAGGCGTCTTGTAGTTGGTCCGACAGTGATCAGTAACCAGTGATCAGTGTTACTGATTACTGATCACTCCGACTACAGCCAGTTCTTGCCTTATATCACGGGGTTGTGAACGATGCCAGCATCTAAGCAAAAGCATCTACGTATCGTCTGTCCACATTGCGGTAAGAGCGTTAGTCTGGCGCAGCCGCGTACGCGGTTAGGCTTCGTCAGGCCTGTGCCATGTCCAAGCTGCCACATCCCAATCCAGGTGGCGCATATCACGGCCCAGACAGAGCCTGTTCCCGAGTCGGCGGAGGAATCCGGTGATGACGCGGAATCATCGGATGAAGCTGTGTCGGTCGAGAAAGGTGAGGATGCAGATTTGTAGAGATTAGAGAGAGATTGGAGTTTGGAGATTCGAGTGACAATCTCCAGTCTCTAATCACTAACCTCGTTGTGAACCTATGCATAGACTGACGGCGGTGCTAATTGGGACTGTCGCGCTGGTACTGGCCGCCGGCACCATCACTTCGGCCCCGCTCAGTATAAGCATCGACTTCGCCACGCAAGATCCGGACTTGCTGATTGCCGGCCATGCAGCCAACGAGTATCTCGGCGCCGACGTGGTGACTGGCGATCTCGACGGCGACGACACAGACGATCTTGTCATTGGCGCGCCGTGGGCTTCAGGATCAGGCGGTCGAGACTTCGCCGGCCACGTTCACATCTTCTTTGGGGGGGAGGACCGGCCAGCGTCCGTTAGCGGTGAGGCTGCCGACGTTACCATTATCGGTGCCGAAGCGAGGGATAGCCTCGGGGGTGGCCTGACGCCGCAGCCGGGCACCATCGCTGTTGGTGACCTCAACGACGATGCCTTTAATGATCTCGTCTTAGGGGCGCCGGATGCACAGGGTGGAGCTGGCGAGGTTCGTGTCATCTTTGGCCGAAGTCGCACCAGTTGGGCAGCGACCCCCATCATGGACTTGGCATCGCTGCCTGCCGATGTCGTTGTCAGCGGCGCTGATGCTAACGATGGAATGGGTAGCACTGTCGCCATCGGTGATATCAACGGTGACGGCCTTGGCGATCTGATTGTGGGCGCACCACGAGCGGATTTGCCGCAGGACGGTCGTACGAATATGGGTAAGGTCTACGTCTTCTTTGGGCGGGATTCGTGGCCGGAGACATTGTTGGCCGACGACAGTGCTGATTTCCGGGTTATCGGTGCTCAGAGGCGGGATTTCCTCGGTAGCGGCCTGGCTGTTGGCCAACTGGGTGGCACAGATACTCTTGATGTGGCGATTGGAGCCCCCGGTGGAGCTGGTGGCGGGGTGCATGTCATCTACGGCTCGACGAGCCTGGCCGGCAGTCGCGATCTATCAGCAACACCGGCCGACTGGATTGTGCACAGTGCCGACAGCGTCGACAACGTAGGACGCCAGCTCAGGATCGGCGACGTGAATGGCGACGGTAAACCGGATCTGGTAATTGGCGTGCCTCGTGCGGACGGGCCGGCCAATCGGCGGGGGGATTCCGGCGAGGTAGCGGTGCTCTTCGGGCCAAAGACGTCCGGCACAACCAGTGATCTGGCCGATGGAGTGGACTTTGTCATCTATGGCCCGCAAGGCCTGACGGGCCAGCGACCGGGTGGTCATCTCGGCGATAGCATCGCCCTGGGTGACTTCAACGATGATGGCATAATGGATGTGATCGCGGGATCCCGGCTGGGTGATGGCTTCGGTGATGCACGTCCGAATACTGGTGAGGCTTACGTTATCTTTGGGGGAGACCTGCCGGCATCCCTCGATCTGAGCGCCGAGGATGCAGACATCGCCATTTACGGACGGAGCAGTGGGGATTCCCTCAGCCGCGTAGCAGCCGGCAACCTCGATGGGGTTTCATCCGATGATCTGGCTCTGGGCGCATTCCGCGCTGACGTGGCCGACGGCGACGTTCTTGAGAAGGCAGGCACGGTGTTCGTCGTATATCAACAGCCGGTTGAGCCGCCCCCTACCTCAACACCCACGGCGACGCCAACCGCAGTGACAGCGCCAACGTCCTTCGCACATCTACCCTTGATTATGAGAGGTCACTAGCAGTTTGTCGGAGAATGCGCCTTCAACGGACAAGGACGCTGCATATCGGGTCAGGGGACCCGAGCTCACCACAAGATATGGACAGCCCGGGTCCCCTGACCCGGTTCTCCGACAAACTGCTAGAGCCATGGTATGGTACACTGCGAATTTGCTCTCATCGCGTTAGGAGTAGTTTGGAATGATTAAACGGATCGGGTTGGTGTTGGCTGTCGTGGCAGTCCTTTCGCTGCCTCTGGTTTGGCATGCGATTGCTGCAGTGACCATCGATCTTGCCGTGCCCAACGCTGTCAACGTCGTTCTCTATGGTGGTGAGGCCGAGGACCACTTCGGCACAGACCTGGCTGCCGGTAACATCAACGGCGATGAGTTCGACGATCTTGTGGTTGGCGCCTATCTTGCCGACGGACCTGACAACAAGCGGAATGGGGCCGGCGAAGTGTACGTCTATTACGGTAAATCGGCCATGGGCTGGCCGGCCGTGGGTCGTCCACCTGACATCACCGTGTACGGTGCCGCCGCGGGTGATCTGCTCGGCGGGGATATGTTCAAGGAGCCTGGCCACATCGTGGCGGGCGACCTCGACCATGACGGTGTCGGCGATTTGATTCTGGGAGCGCCTGAGTTTGGTCATGGAAGCACAGACAGTCTCAGCCGTGGACGTGTCTGGATCATCTGGGGTCGGAGTGAACTGCCCGACAAAATCGACCTGGCGGAGATTCCGCCCGAACTCGAGGTCACAACCGTCACGGCCGTTGCTCGGGATTTCCTGGGAGCGGCGCTCGCTACGGGCGATTTTGATGGGGACGGAAAGGATGACTTGGCTATGTCAGCCCCTTCAGCCAATAGCCGCGCGGGTATCGTGTATGTGATATTCGGCGGGAGTCATCTTCGGAATCGAGACATTGACCTCAGCGCCGTACCTGACGATGTACCCATCTTTCGGGCTATTGGGGCGGTCAGTGGCACGAAGCTTGGCAGTTACCTCGCCTTTGGCAAGTTGTCTGATGATGCTATCGACGATCTGGTCATCGGCTCCGAGCAGATTGGTGCGTACAGGGGCACGGTACAGGTATTGTTTGGGAGTAGCCAGGTTCGAGGAGCCACTCGCGAGTTCCTCGTCGAGCCAGCCGACTGGTCGGCGATTGGTGAGGCGGACTGGGATCAGTTGGGGCGCTCGCTGGCCACGGAGGACATTAACGCTGACGGACAGACTGATCTGGTTATGGGTGCGCCCACGGCAGATGGGCCGGCCGGCCCGAATGCAGGACAGGCTATCGGCATCTTCGGGCCTCTCCAGCCCGGACAGATCCGGAATCTGGCGGTGACGCCTGGCGACTTGACCGTCTATGGCCCGCAGGGCGGCGGGGACGAGGCCCTGTTAGGGGAGTCCGTGACCATCGGTCATTTCAACGGCGATAATGTGGGAGACTTGCTTGTTGGCGCGCGCCACGCTGACGGCTTGGGTCGCGCTGAATCGGGCATCGTGTACATGTTTTACGGTAGCTCATCCCTCGAGGGTACGCGCGATCTGCAAGGGGTGTCGGCTGATATCACGTTGGTGGGCGCAAACGCACGAGATTTCACCGGCTACGTAACCGCTGGCGATGTCACCGGGGACGGCATCGACGACATGATCACCAGCGCTACCGATCGAGCCAGCCTCGAAGGAGAACAGAAAGCGGGAGCCGTGTATATCCTGTTTGGCAGTCAGGTGCCGCCAACCCCCATTCCGACGATGACACCGACGGCCACCTGGACCGCCGCGCCGCCAGTGACCCCGACCGCCACACGAACGGTCACGGCGACGCCCAAACCGTCGGACAGGCTTTACCTGCCCCTGATCCTCCGGAATCAGATTGCTTCACCGTGACGAGGTGCGTGAAGTGATCAAAGAGGCAATCGCTTTCTACAACAAATCTTACAGATGAAGCTCTCGGTCCTCATCCCGGTCTATAACGAAGGCGCCAGCGTTGCTGAGATTGTTGAGCGTGTGGCGGCCGTTGACGTCTGCAAAGAAATCATCGTCGTGGATGACGGATCGGTGGACACGACACCCGACGTTCTCCGCGAATTAGTCGTTGAGGATTTGCGGGTGATTCATCATCCAGAGAATAGAGGCAAGGGCGCGGCGATTCGTACGGCCCTGGCTGCTGCCACGGGCGACGCGGTGATTATTCAAGACGCGGACCTGGAGTACGATCCTGAGGACTATGTCCCTCTCCTGGAGGCCTTTGCTAGCGAGCAAGCCGACGTGGTTTACGGCGTTCGCGATCTCAGTGGTCAGCGATTCTACATGCGTTGGGGTAATCGCCTACTGACCGTGGCGACCAATTTGCTCTTCGGAACTCGCTTGCACGACATGGAGACGTGCTACAAGCTAGTCGATCGCGAGGTTGCGCAGAGCCTGGATTTTCGGAGTGATGGATTTGATATTGAAGCTGAGATAACAGCCAAGCTCTTGCGGCGGGGGCTGCGAATCCATGAAGTACCGATACGCTACTTCCCCCGCTATGAACACAAGAAACTATCACCCTTGGACGGTATTCCCACGCTTTGGGCGCTCATAAAGTATCGATTCGGCTTGGGTGAGGAGGTCTGAGCGCCTCCCAAGAACCTACAACGCCGTAGAGGATACGTGAGGGGCCTACCAGGCAGCGCCCGGAAGGCCCCTCGCTTGTCCTGCGGACAGGTCCGCCTAGTAGTACACGCGACTCGAGACCCAGTAGCCACCACCGTAGCGGTAGTAGCGATAGAAGTAAATGTTCTTGTAGTAGTATCGGCCACGGTAGTGCGACCACGGCGTGTAGAAGTACGTCCCGTAGTTGTATCGGTGGTGTCCGAACACGCGGTGGTTGAATCGGCGGGTAAACAGGTAGGTGTAGTGCCGTACCGTGTGAGGCCGCCGGAGGTAAGCGCCGATCGTCGTCGCGTAGCTGAGACCATGGTGCCGGAAGCGTCCAGCCTCTGCGCGGTTGAAATAGATGGTGACACCCGTGCTGTACGGATAGGCGCCCCAATCGGGTTCCACATCAGCCGGCGCCTTTTCGTCGGCGGCTTCATCTTCCGGCAGCTCCTTGGTCCAGACGACGCTCAGGTCATCCTTGATGGTGAGTTCGCCGGCGCGGACAAGCTCGTTCAGCTCTTCGAGGCCGGCCTTGTACGCATCAAGGAACTCCTGATCGACGCCCAATGTGGCTGGGTCATCCACCTTCAACGTCAATGTACCGTCTGGCTTCACCTGCAGGTACTGCTCGCTTTGCAGTGCGATCTCGGCCAGCGCGCTGGTCTGCTCCACCGATACCACGGTGGCATCCGGTGCAGGAGGTTTCGCATTGGGCACCGGTTGTTCGGCCAACGCCGGCACCGGTGCGACCAGTACTAGCACCTGAGCTAGGACGAACAGGATCATAACAGGCTTCAACAAACCTTTCAACATGACACACACTCCTTTATGTGATTTCGACCCGGACAGGAAGCTCTCCTAAGCTCGTTCTGGTAATATGACACGCCTGCCGGCGGTGTCTTACGTTCGCGATGTCGGGATGTCATTCTGAGCCGGGCCGGTCCGTGCTCACCGCTGCATGCAAGATCTGCTGCGCGATCGGCGTGGCCACCAGCGAGCCTTCGCCACCGTTCTCCACGAGGACGGCTATGGCATACGTGGGCGCATCCGGATCGCCGGCCTTCTGCGCCCAGCCGATGAACCACGCATGCGGCTCGGTATTCTCGCCACCGAGCTGAGCAGTACCTGTCTTGCCACCCACGGCGGCACCAGGAATCTGCGCTCGCCGCGCGTAGCCATCCTGCACTGACGTGATCATGATATCGCGAACTCGGCGAGCCGTGACCTCGGTGATGGGGACACCCAGGATACCTCGTCTATTGCGTATTGCGTACTGCGTATTACGTATTGCGGAAGAGAAATCCGAAATTCGAAATTCGAAATTCGAAATCGGAACCGGCTTCCCATCTCGCGTCTGGATCTGCTCGGCCAGGTAGGGTTGGGGCATGATGCCGGCGTTCGCCACCGTCGCGGCAACCAGGGCCATGTTCAACGGTGTAACGAGCAGCTCTCCCTGCCCGAAGGCCGTCGACGCCAGCAGCACCTGGTTCATCAGCAGGGGATCGATGGCCAGTTGACTGGGAGCGGTCCGTACCTCAAGCGGAATCTCGCGCCCGATGCGGAAGCGGCCGGCGTAATCCTTGAAGTCCTTTGTGCCCAGGTCGAGGCCCATTCGAGCAAACGTCAGGTTGCATGAATAAGCGTAAGCATGGGCCAGATCAAACTGATCGACCCCCCGCGGGTTGTTGGCGCAGCGGATGGGAAAACCCTCAACGTACAGCGTTTCGTCGCCGTCGTCGAACATCTGGCCGGGGCGCACGATGCCTTCCTGAAGCGCCGCTGCCAGCGTCACCGTCTTGAAAGCCGAGCCTGGTGGATAGCGGCCCTGGGTGGCACGATTCAGGAAGGGCCGGCCTGGATCATCCTTCAACTGCGTGAAATCCTCGTCGATCCGGGCCGGATCGAACGTGGGATGGCTGGCCAGCGCCAGGATCGCGCCGCTCTGCGCGTCCATCAGCACCACGGCACCGCGAGTATCGCTCAACGCTGTGTCAGCCACGCGCTGTAGCTCCAGGTCGATGGTCAGCACCACGTCGTTGCCTACTGGCAGGCGGTGGTACAGCCATTGGTCCAGGCTGGCCTGAAAACCCATGGGCTGGGCTCGGAGTGGGCCGTTGAAGGCATGCTCGATGCCGGCGGTGCCGTGCTTCAGGCTCCAATAGCCGAGCACCGGCGCCAGTTGGGGATACGAATATCGGCGATAGGCGATGTCCTCATCGTCCAGGGCAGTGCGAGCCAGCACCTTCCCGTTGCGATCCAGGATGCGGCCGCGGTCCAGCCGGCGTTCAGCTTCGATCAGACGTGGGTTATCAGCCCGCGCAGTAAGCTCCCCGGCCCGAAAGACCCCCCAGTATGGAATGGTGGCCGCGACGAGCAGGAAACCCAGGAACAGAGCGGTGGCCAATCGGAAGATCCCATTGCGGATTGCGGATTGCGGATTGCGGATTTCTCTTCCGTAGCCCCAAGTCCGAAATCCGAAATCCGAAATCCGCAATCGAAGTAGAAGTCCCACCATCAATGAACTGGTCACCAGCGAGCTGCCGCCATAGCTCACAAACGGAAGGGTCACACCGGTCAGTGGAATCAGCTTGAGGTTGCCGGCCAGAATGGTCAGGGTCTGCAGCCCGAAAATGCTGGTCAGACCGACGGCCAGCAAGTGGGTGAAGGCATCGTCCGCCCGCAGGGCAATGTGGAATCCTCGGTATACAAGCAGCATATACAGCCCGATCAGGGCCAGGGCGCCGGCAAGGCCCATTTCCTCGGCTGTGGCAACAAACACGAAGTCGGTGTGCACGGCCGGGATGTACGTGGGGAATCCATACCCCAGTCCCGGTCCGAGGACGCCGCCAGATGCCGCGGCGATGAGTGCTTGGACGACCTGGTAGGAGCCTTCCCCGGCTTGTGGCCAGGGATCGAGCCAGATGGCTACGCGTTCCTGGACATGCGGGAAGTTCTGTACGATGACAATAGCGCCCGCCAGGAACAAACCCAGACTGCCGGCCACGTATGTCCACCGATTGCTTGCCACGTACAGCATCGCCAGGAAGATGCCGAAGAAGATCAGCGCCGCGCCAAGATCGCGTTGCCAGACTAACAACGTCATGGACAGGCCCCAAATGACCAGGATTGGACCCAGGTACGGCAAGGGCGGCAGGCGCAGGCGACCGATCCGGAGAGAGGCAAAGGCCACCAATTCCTGGTGCTCGGCCAGGTAGCTGGCCAGGAAGATGACCAGTAGGACTTTCAGCAGTTCCGACGGTTGGAAGAGGAAAGGGCCAACTCCCAACCACAGACGTGGACCGGCACCGCTGGGGCGCACGCCGAAGAGGAGCGTGAGAGCTACCAGCGTCAGGCCCAGGAATGCCCAGGTGTACCGGTAGCGTCGCAGCCACCGCATGGGCCACGGCACGCCGGCGACGATGGTCGTGACAGCAATGCCTAGCAGTGCCCAGTTCGTTTGTCGGGATGCCAGAGCCGGCGCCAGGCGGTGTGCCAGCACCAGTCCCAGCCCGGTGAGCAGGCCGGCCAACGGCAGCACCACCTGGTCGCTGGCTGATCCCTGGCGCCAGATGAGGACACCGTGCGCAACGAGGAGCGCACCCGCCAGCAGCCAGGCCGGTTGGAGGTCGCGCCACGTGATGCTACCTGTCTCCGCTAGGGCGAGCAGGGCAAAGCCGGCGGTGAAGGTGGCGGTGGCGAGGAGTAGTAGCAGAAACTCGGTGAGCCTCAGACGGTTCATGTGAAGAGATGTCCGTGAAACGTAAAACGTGAAACGTGAAGATTGGTACGCTGGAAGATTATTACGGCGTTACTCCGCAACATTTGCGTCATGTGCGTGAATTATCGCCTCGTAA
>JBHIAO010000218.1:0-9590 GCA_046758565.1 Anaerolineae bacterium | reverse complement strand
CGTTTTACGTTTCACGTTTTACGCAGTTTGGTTGCGGCCAAAGGCTGCGTTAAGCGTGAGCGGTGGAATTGCCCTATCACGAATTACGCACTGCGCATAACGTATTACGGCTCGAGATAGCGCTGGATGTCGGCCTGTGCACGCTGTGCTTCCAGCCAGTTCGTGATCATTTGCTGACGGAGCCCTTCCTTGATCTCGTCTGGAATCGGGCGCTTATCACGTTCCAGCACTTCGATAATGTGATATCCGAAGGAGGTCTCAACCGCACCACTGCGTTCTCCAACATCCAGGGTGAAGGCTACTTCCTCAAATTCTGGCAAAACGACCCCACGGGGAAAGAACCCGAGGTCGCCACCGTTATTCTTCGACGTTTCGTCAACAGAGTGTTCCTTCGCCAGTTCTGCAAAGTCGGCGCCGTTCTCCAACTCTTCCAGTATGGACTCGACTTCTTCCTTCGTCCGGACGAGAATGTGGCGCGCATGGACCTGCTCCGCCACGTCGGGTATCTCGGCTGTGACCGCGTCAATGACTTTGCGGCTTAGTAGTTGCTGTTGTTGGAGTTTACGAAACGTTTCCTCGGTCAGGTTGTTGGCGGCCAGCGACTCGGCGAAAGCTTCGTCGGATCCCAGGTCTTCTTTGATTTTGGCGATGGATGCTTCCAATTCCTCATCTGTCACGGTGAGTCCTAGTTGCTCAGCCGCCTGCACGATGAGGAGTTGGTCGATGAGTTGGTCGAGAACCTGATTGCGCAATGCCCGCAAAGCGGCCTGACCCTCTTCGGTGTCAGGGTTTATGAGACCTTGGCTGAGGAGGTAGGTGCGTGCGTCGGTCAGTTGTCGCTGAAAATCGGCCATCGGGATAGCTATGCTGTTGACTTCCGCGATGACGTTCAGCGGCGGTCCGGTTTCGATTGGTGTCTCAGGGTTGTCAGCCGTTGGTTCAGCCGCTACAGGCGTGCTAAGCATGGCCTCCTCCGTGGGTGGCGCCGGCTGTGTTCGTTCTGATTTAGTGACGGCCGGCTCGATAGGCGACGTTGTCGGAGCAGTAGCCTCGAGCGTTGGAGTAGGCGCACCACCGCACGCGATCGGCGCCACGGCCAGAAGAACGGTTAAGGTCAATACGGCAGGGTTGGGTCGCATGATGCCTCCTTCACAGAATGCGCTGTTGGTTTATTATAGTGGGAAACACAGACTTGGGCAACCGGACCTTTAGAGTGGAGATCAGAGATTGGATAATGGATCGTTGCTGTCGGTGAAGCAATCTCTAATCGCCAATCTCTAATCTCCAGTATTGCGAAGTTGACAAACGACTGGTTTTCTTACTATAATACCCTCCGTTTGAACAACTGGCAGGAGAGTTCTAAGTTATGGTCAACCAGCGTGCCGGCGTTGGACCCCGCATGGTCATCTTTGTGGGCTTGGTGGCAGGTCTGGTTGGTGGCGTGCTCGGAGCCCTGGCCGTGTTGCGGTTCGCTGACACAGAGATCGTACAGACGGTCCTGATTCAATATGCTACGCCCACGCCGCGTCCCTCACCTACCCCGACAATGCAGCAGATGACTCCCTCTCCTACAGCAACGTTGCTTCCGCCGCCGACAGCGACCCCTGTGCCTGATATTGATGAGCTAACTACCAGAGTTGTCGAGGCCAACCAGAGCTCTGTCGTGACAGTGATCAACTTGCTGGAAGAGTCCACCGAGCGGGGGGGGTTAGAGACAAAGGCACTTGGCTCAGGGATAGTTCTGGATCGAGACGGGCATATTGTGACCAATGAGCATGTCGTCCGGGATGCTGCGAGTCTACGGGTAATCCTACCCAGCGGCGAAGAAACGGCCGGCACGAGCGTGGGAGTCGACGAGCTAACGGATTTGGCGGTAGTGAAGGTCGAAGGCCGTGGCTTAGCCCCTGCGACATTTGGGGATTCGTCTTCTGTCCAACCCGGCCAGCGGGTAATTGCGATTGGCACTGCTTTGGGCGGCTTTTGGAACACCGTGACTGTGGGCGTGGTCAGTGGTGTCGGCCGGCAGGTTATCCCGAAAGACAAAGAGTTCGCTCTGGAGGACCTGATTCAGACTGATGCCGCTATCAATCACGGTAACTCCGGCGGTCCTCTCTTGAACCTATGGGGAGAGGTTATCGGCGTTAATACGATCTTGATTCGCCGCGAACGTGACTCTGACGAAATCGTGCAAGGGATCAGTTTTGCTATTCCGAGCAACACGGTTCAACAGATCGTGTCACACCTCATCACTCAAGGGCGGGTCCCACGGCCCTATCTGGGTGTCGAGACCCTTATGGTCACTCCAGAGCTAAAGGCGACCTATGCATTGAGCGTCGATCACGGCGCACGAGTGGAGGTGGTGGCGGCGGACTCGCCGGCAGCAACCGCCGGCCTGCGGCACGGAGATGTGATTCTGACCATCAACGGCGAGATGATCAACGAGGACAATCCGTTCCTTAACGTCATTATGCGCCACCGGATCGGAGATAGCATTGAACTATTTGTTAACCGAGTTGGCGAAGAACTTACATTGACGACAACCCTGGAGGAAAGTCCGAAGTCCTAGGTCCGAAGTCATCAGGAATTTCCGCTTGATGACCTCGGACTTCGGACCCATAATGAGGAGGAGGGATTACATGGTAGAAATCGTGGATGCCCCACCGCAGCCCAGACAGCAGATTCTGGCCCGCGTCTTGTGGTTTGTGGTGCTGCCCTTGCTGATCGTCGTTGCATTGCTTCTGCCCCCTTTTTCGCTCTATGAGCGACTCGCATTTGCCGGCTTCACCCGCCTCGGTTCGGCCGGCGGCACCGTCACTGACGGCAATGGCGCAGAGCTCACCATCCCCCCCGGTGCTCTGGCGGCCAAGATTCGTGTGAAACTTCAAACCCTGGAGTCGCTGCCGGCGAATGCGGCCGCGGCATTCCCGGACAACGTGCGCCCCGTTGGCGCGGTCTACGCCATTGAGGCGCACAGCGGCCTCCCCGCACAAGCCACGTTGCGATTGCCGCTGGGTGCAGATTCCGGTCCTCGTGAGACCATGGACATCTACACCTGGGACGGCACTGCGTGGTCCTGGGTACCTCACGGCTTTGACGGTTCATCCATTGTGGCTGATCTGAGGGGTTTGCCCCAGAACGTTGCGCTGACCCAGACGGGACCGGTATCGCCGGCGATGGCGGTGACGCTGTCTGAAGGTGCATCCCTAACTGAAACGACGGATGCCCTAAGCGCCTTTAGCCCGAGCGGCCTGTATGTCAAGGACGACGGGAGCATTGGGGGCAGTCTTGGACTCCAGAACCTGTCGGAGCTGAGTGATGAGCTGTATGTTGTGCCAGTCATCACTAACCGTGTGGATGGCGTGGTTCGCAGCGACTGGGTTGACAATCTTCTCATCGATGAGGTGGCCTGGAGACGCCATGCCGGCACGGTGGCGGCCCGCGTGGTGGAGAAGGGGTACGACGGGATCGCCGTGGACTATCGCGGGGTCGATCCGCGACTGCGGGATCTGTACACCGCCTTTATCCGGCATCTCAGTGATCGCCTGCATGCTGAAAACAAGCGGCTGATCGTCGTTCTTGACACCCCTTCCGAGTCGGCAGCGGGATGGGATACCGGTGCATATGACTGGACGGCGATAGGTCAGGTGGCTGATCAGGTCCGCATTTTGCTCATAGCAGAGCCGGCGGCCTTCACCGACGGTAGCACTGTGGAGAGCCTGCTCAGCTACGCCGTCACTCAGATCGACCGCCGGAAGATTCAGCCGGCTTTGAGCATTGCGAGTCGAGACGTAGCTGACGATCAGGTAACGTACCTCTCCTACCGCGATGCTCTGACCCGGATTGCCGATGTGGAAGTGCCGGCGGCCGGTCCGGTGCTGGTCGGTGACAGGGTGCGTGTGGACCTGCCGGCGCTGGAAGCGTCCGGCGGGCTCCAGTTCGATGAGACTGCTGGTGCCTACTGGTTCACGTACACCGACGATGCCGGCCGGAATCACAAGGTATGGCTAGAGGATGCCAGCACTCTGGCGCGCAAACTGGAATTCTTGAGTCGCTGGAACCTGCGTGGCGTCGCCCTGCGCGATGTGTCGCGCTCAGGTGTCGATCCAGGCGTGTGGGAGACACTGACGGAATACCAGTCCGGTGGTGCGGCGGCGGCTGAGGCGGCGACGAGCTTCTCTGTTGTGTGGACGGTGCAGGGCGAGAACGGGACCGAGCGAGTCGTTCAGCCGATCCACGCCTCATCCCTCGAGTGGATAGCCCCCGAGGAACCCGGTATGTATCGCATTCAGGTTGGTTTCTCAACTGACGGCGGTGAGAGTGCTATGGAGGACCCAGGCGAGGTTGTCGAGGTAGAGGTACAGGCCCCAACACCCACGCCTACTCCACTGCCCCCAACCCCCACGCCGACGCCGCTGCCGGCGGCCGACGCGATTGTGAACGTCAGAGCCTTGAACGTGCGTGAGGGACCCAGCACGAACTACAAGATCATCGACGGCGTTGCGGCGGGCGATGAGCTGACGGTGACGGGTAAGAATGAGGATGGCAGTTGGCTGCAGATCAAGACCGACGACATCGATGAAGGGTGGGTCTTCGCCGGCCTGGTGGACGTCTACGTTGATCTGGATGAGGTGGCCGTGGCTGAAGCACCGCCCGAGCCAACGCCGGCACCGCAGCAGCAGACCGTGGCCGGTGTGCCTGTATCCGGCCCTGCTCCGCGCGGCAACGTGGGGTTCGGTTACGGCATTCAGGCCCATATGCTGGACGCGGATCTCAATCGCGTGTTCGATCTGATCAACGGTTTGGGTTTCAACTGGGTGAAGCAGCAGGTGGAGTGGTTCATCGTTGAGCCGGCCAAGGGTCAGTACAACTGGGGGCCACTGGATGCGATCGTCAACACGGCCAACGCGCGTGGTGTGAATGTGTTGTTCAGTGTGGTGAAGGCACCACACTGGGCACGTCCGGGCAACACGGACTGGGGCGTCGAGGGGCCGCCGGCCAACCCCCAGGATTTTGCCGACTTCATGGGGGCCATGGCAGCCCGGTACAAGGGGCGGGTGAGGGCCTATGAGGTCTGGAACGAGCAGAACCTGGGGCGCGAGTGGGGCAACGAGCCCATTGATGCGGGCCGGTATGTGCAACTGCTGGCCGGGGCGTATCGGGCGATCAAGGCCCAGGATCCGGGCGCGTACGTGATCAGCGGGGCGCCGACACCGACGGGGGTGAACAGTGCCTTCGCCATGGACGATGCGCTGTACCTGGAGAAGATGTATCAGGCCGGTATGGCCCGATTCTGTGATGGCGTGGGGGTGCACCCCAGCGGGTACAACAACCCACCGGACGCCACCTTCACCTCGTGGAATGATCCAACGGCGGGGAGCTTCAAGGGCCATCGGAGCTTCTTCTTCCGGGATACGCTGTGGACGTACTACGCCATCATGCGCAAGTACGGGGATGGCGGAAAACGGCTGTGGCCCACGGAGTTTGGCTGGGCGTCGACGGATGGACTGGGGGTAGCGCCAGCCGGCGGTTATGCTTATGCGGGTGACAACAGCCAGGGTGAGCAGGCACAGTTCCTGGTTCAGGCGATGCAGTTGGCGCGCAGTTGGGGCTTTGTGGGACCGATGTTCGTGTGGAATCTGAACTTTGGACCGGTGTCCGGCCCGCAGGACGAGAAGGGTGCCTTCGGCATCCTGATGCCCGACTGGGGTCCACGGCCGGCGTACCACGCGCTGCGCGACATGCCCAAGTAATCGAGCAGGGGAGCTCGGGTGCGGGGGAGCAGGGGAGAATTCTCCTCTGCTCCCCCGCGCCTCTGTGCCTGTGCACCTCGGCTTGCTGTGACTCAGCCAGGAGTTGGACAACATGTCTCGTAGATCTTGGATCGTTGTAAGTCTAACAGCGCTCGGGCTGCTGGTTGCCGGCTGTGGGCGATCGGACGACTCGGCTACGCTAATACGGGCGACCGTACCGAAGCCGACGTCCACATTTGCGCCGAAGCCGACGTTTACGTCGGCCCCATCGGGGACACCGGCCGGTGTGGCAACGGCTGAGCCGACGCCCACGGATATGCCGGCACCCGCCGACACAGTCGTGGCGAAGCCGACAGAGCCGACAACACCAACTCCGTTGACGGCCGTCAACGCCGTTGTTCAGGTCGAGCGCCTGAATGTGCGTGAAGGACCAGGCACGAACTACCAGATCATCAATGAGGTGTCGGCCGGCGAAGAGCTGACGGTGACGGGCAAGAACGAGGATGGCACCTGGCTGCAGATTCAAACCCATCAGATTGAGACAGGCTGGGTCTTCGCCGACTTGGTCGAGGTCGACGCCGCCGACCTGACCCACGTCGCCGTGGCTGAAGCCCCGCCTGAGCCAACACCCACGCCGGCACCAACGTCACCTCCCCTTCCTCCACCGCCACCGCAGAAGTCGCTCAGGATGAACTCGCCTGAGTATGCCGTGCAGGCTTTCCTGTGGTGGCGCCCGGAGATCGCTGAGCGGGACTTGCTCATGGTTAAGGATATGGGCTTCACGTGGGTAAAACAGACCTTTGCCTGGAGGGACATTGAGTTAGAAAAGGGCCGGTTTGACTGGAGTCACACCGATCATATTGTCTACACGGCCAATAAGTATGGCGGTCTGGACCTGCTAATTCGCGTGGACGACGCACCCGAGTGGGCGGCGCCTGGCTGCAAGAACCCAGGTGCTGGCATCATCCAGGGGCCTCCGCGCAATCTGCAGGATTTCGCCGACTTCCTTCAGGCGTTGGCCGGACGCTACAAAGGGCGCATCCGAGCCTACGAGATCTGGAATGAGCCGAACCTACGCCGAGAGTGGTGTGGTCGCACGCCCAGCCCGGCCGAGTATGCGCAGATGCTGAAGGTTGCATACGGTGCCATCAAGGCGGTGGATCCCAACGCTATGGTCATTAGCGCCGGGCTTACCCCAACCGGCACTGGCCCGCCCGAGGCTCTGCCCGACACGACCTACCTGGATCAACTGTACCAGGCCATGGGGGGTTCTGGCGATGGGTACTTCGATGTCCTGGGTGTACATGCGCCCGGCTATAAGGCGCCGCCAGAGATGAGCCCCGATGAAGCGGCCAATAACCCTGACTATGGCGGGCAGCGCTTCTTTGTCTTCCGCCGCGTTGAGGACCTGCGCGCCATCATGGAGCGCTACGACGATGATGCAAAACAGGTCGCGGTGCTGGAGTTCGGTTGGACTAGTGACCCGGTTCACGAGGCGTACGCCTGGCACCGAGTCTCCGAGGAACAGAAAGCCGACTACATGGTGCGGGCCTACCAGTGGGCGGCGGAGCGCTGGGCACCGTGGATTGGCGTGATGAGCGCGATCTACATCGCCGATCCTGACTGGACCCAGGAAGACGAGCAGTACTGGTGGGCCATCACCAACCCAGACGGCACGCCCAGGCCGGCCTTCACAGCCCTCAGACAGATGCCCAGGTGAGCAGAGATTGGAGATTAGAGATTGGAGATTTGGGATCTTGCTGCTAGGTATCAGGGCGGAAATAAACCTACCATTATGACCACCGCCCGAACCTGCCATTGCGAGCGGAGCGAAGCAATCTCCACCTGCCAAGTAGGGGAGTGCTTCGTCCCGGAGTTTATCCTGAGCTTGCCGAAGGACCCCTCGCAATGACATGGAATGGTAGGTGGACTTCCGCCACGTGTACTAGCGAGTGATCTCCAATCTCTAATCTCCAATCTCTAATCTCTATTGAGGAGGGGCAAGTAGGCCTTTTCGCACGTGGCCTTGGCGAAGCTGAGCGTGACCCCGACGGTCTGCTCGCCGTCAACGCGATTCCGCTGATTGCTCTCGACAGTAATTGTGCCGATATATCGACCGCAGTTCGGAATTGTCGAGAGATCGACGGAGAGTGTCACAGATGAGGGCGTTTTTTCTGTCAGTCCCTCGATGACCAGCCACCGAGCCTGTGTGCGTGCCTGCCAGGTGAGTCCGCTTGTGTTGGGATTGACGATCTTCTGTGTTGGTGGATTGATTACACCAAATTCATCGACCAGGAAACGCAGCTCGTGAGGAGCGATATGCAGTATGTGAGGGGTCGTTTGGAGTGCCAGGGCCGCGTTTAGTAGTCCAAAGCCATAGAATTCGTCGTAGCCTACCGTCCCCAAATCGTCTGCCGTATCGCGCAAAAAATCCCGAACCTGGTCAGGCGTGAGGGACGGGTTGACGGCCCAGATTAGTGCGGCTGTGCCGGCGGCGTGAGGCGCTGCAACTTCAGTACCGCCCGCTACATGATCGTAACGACCATCGAGCAGCGGGCCGGGTAAGTTGACACCCGGCGCTGAAATCTCCACGAATGGGCCGTGGCCGGCTGCGGCAAGGCGCTGGTTGCTGCGGTCAGTAGCCGTCACACCCATCACAGCCGGCAGTGCTGCAGGATAGACGATGGGATTGCCGGCTAAACCGTGGTCTCCGACCGGCGCGACGAGAAGTGCACCCGCGTTGTGTGCCTCGTTGACGGCAGCTTCTAGCGTTGCCAGTTGCCCGGATGTCAAGAACCGGGCTTCAATATAGAAACCCAGGTGGATGATGCGGGCTCTGTTATCGACGGCGTAGCGAATACCCTCCACGATGTCATCCATCCTGGCCGTGGCTTGGCCTGTGTCGTCGCGGGTCAGTACCCGCACGGGCATGATCGGGGCGTTCCAGGCAATGCCGGCAACCCCGATGCCATTGTTCGTAGCAGCCCCGGCAATGCCGGCCATGAACGTGCCCCAACCATCCTCGTCCTGCGGTCGTTTGTCGTTTTGGACAAAGTCCCAGCCGTTGATGTCATCTACCTTGCCGTTGTTATCGTCGTCCACACCGTTGTCAGGAATTTCGTCCTGGTTTACCCATATCTTGGATGCCAGGTCGGGATGGTCCAGGTCAACGCCGCTATCCAGGATAGCAATTACCGTCTCGGCTGTGCCGGTTGTTACGCCCCAGGCATTCACTGCGCGAATGTCAGGGGTGACGGCTCTGCCGACTGCGCCGGCGTCGTACAGATTCCACTGGTCGGTGAAGAGGGGATCGTTGGGCTGCGCTAACGGGCGGGACATCGCGGCCTGGGCGTTCGCAGAGACAGTGGCCAGTAGCAGGAGGGAAAACATTCGGATTAGGAAAAGCCGGAGCTGGTAGCTCATTCTCATGCTAGGGTATGCACTCCTTGGATAATTGTGAATTGTGAATTGGCAATGGTGAATTGTGAATTACTTTTTCGACAACATTTATTCACAATTCGTGCGACAGTCGTCTGTAATGGTGAAGAACGATGGATGGTACCCATTATTATGCTGTACCAGCAGTTTGTCGGAGAACCGGGTCAGGGGACCCAGGCTGTCCATATCTTGTGGTGAGCTCGGGTCCCCTGACCCGATATGCAGTGTCCTTGTCCGTTGAAGGCGCATTCTCCGACAAATGCTAGCCCGGCGTCCACAGATTTGCCATTTTACCCGTCTGATGCTATAATCCGGCCTGAAACGGGCGAGTAGCTCAGTTGGTTAGAGCGCACGGTTCACATCCGTGAGGTCAGAGGTTCGAGTCCTCTCTCGCCCATCGGT
>JBHIAO010000217.1:0-9611 GCA_046758565.1 Anaerolineae bacterium | reverse complement strand
ATCCGTACCTCCTTTGTCTCTGTTGTATCGCTTAGTTCCCTCGTTTTCTCTGTCTCCTTTGGCTCCTTTGCCTCCCCTGTCTCCTCCCCTTTGGCTCCTCTGTCTCCTCTGTCTCCTCTGTCTCCTTCATTCTTCGCGCAGCGCTCTCGCCGGCACTATGCGGCTGGCTCGCAGGGCGGGGTAGACGCCGGCCAGGAGAGCGGCTGCCACGGCCACGAGCATCGCCTGGCCGAAGTAGCCGGGCTGCAGCACCATCTGGATTGTCCAGCCAAAGGATCGAAGGTTGATGACGTAAATCAGCACCAGTGCCAGGACGAAGCCGGTTGGAATGGCCAACAGACCGGCCGTTATCCCCATAAGGCCGGTTTCCAGCAGCGTCAGGGCCCACAATTGCCGGCGGGTCATCCCAGTCGCCCGCAGCACGCCGAGTTCTCGGGCGCGTTCCAGTTGCAGTGCCATCAGCGCGCTCAGGACGCCGATGAAGGCGACGATGGTCGCCACGAGTCGCAGCGCCATGGTGATGGCGAAGGTCCGATCGAAGATTTCCAGGGCCGATTGGCGCAGATCGCGATTCGATTGGATGACCAGCTCCTGCCAGCCGGCAAAGCGCGCCTGCAGTTTCTCCACCATCGCGTCAGCGTCATAACCGGGCGCCAGGTACAGGCCAACGGACGAGATCTTGTCGTCGTCCCAGTACTGGCGATAGATATCCAGGCTCATCAGCACGGTGCCGCGATCCGACGAGTAATTATAGTACACTCCGACGATGGGGAATACTCGCTCGCCCTGGTCTGTACGCAGGCGCAGCTCATTGCCGGCCGACAGCCTGTTGTGGTAAGCGAAGGGCTCGGAGACGACGACGGCACCGTTTTCCATGGCCGGCCAGATCTGGCTGGCTGGCAGGGTGGTCTGTGCGAATCGCCGGCGCTCCTCAGCACGCTCGCCGGTCACCGCCACCACATTGATCGGTCCTATGCCGACGGCATCCGCAGTCACGTCGTGGATCGCCTCAACTGCTTCGACACCGTCGAGGCTCGCCAGTTCTGCCTTGATGGCCGGTTCCATCGGTGCTCCGATGCGGCCGCCGGCCACGCTGAGAGGCGAGATGTACACGTCGGCTTGCAGGCTTGTCTGAAGCCAGTCCGCCACAGTTTGGCGGAAGCTGCCGATCATGATGCTGACGCCGATGATAACTGACACAGCGACCATCAGCGCCGCGATGGCAACCGATGTGCGGCTCAGCGCCCGCGTGATGTCCCGCGGAGCCATCCGACCCAGCACGCCGGCTAGGCCCACCATGACAGGGCGTGCGCCTTGCATGATCACGACGGTAACAGCCGGTGTCAGCAGGGCAAAGCCGATGATCATGCCGAACAAGGCAGTGAAACTAACGGCGAGATTCCTGGTCGGGATCCAGAGCAAGCCAGTAGCGGCGGCGCAGAGCGCCAGGCCGGCGGCGAACGTGTACGGTATGGCTCGCCGGGCTTTCGACTCAATATCCGACCGCCGGAGGACGCTGGCCGGCGGCACGGCTGTGGCCTCTAGAGCCGGCAGTCCTGCCGCGAACAACGCCGCACCGACACCGACGACCGCCCCCTTAGCCAGTGTGAGAGGGGCGACATCGACGGTCTGCACCGAGAGGACGAAGTAGAGGTCGTTGATCGTTTGCGTGATCAGACGAACCGCGCCACGCCCGAGCACAACGCCGAGGCCCAGCCCCAATGCCGCTCCCATGACACCCAAGGCTGCTGCCTCGGTCAGAATCAGGCGGAAAATCTGCGGTCGGGTAACGCCGAGGGATCGTAGTGTGCCCAGCACGGGCCGGCGCTGTATGACGGAGAAACTGAGGGTGTTGTAAATCAGGAGCATGCCAACTAGCAGAGCCAACAGACTGAGGGCAGTCAGGTTCAGCTCGAAGGCACGAATCATCTGCTGGACGATGTCACCGCGGGCTTTGGCGCGGATCACTGCGGCGCCGGCCGGCAGCATCGCCTCAATGAGTTCCAGGGTTTCTTGCTCGGCCGGCGTGTCGGTCTCAGTAATCAGATCGATGTGGCTCAGCCGCCCAGGACGGTCCAGGACTTCCTGCGCAGTGGAGATGTCGGTGAGAAGCAGACCCTGCAGAGCGCGCCGGCTGACGCTATCCGTCGGACGCAGCAGGCCGACAACCCGCACGGTCTGCCGGCTGGAGCCAATACGCAGTTCGAGATTGTCGCCGGTCTGGATGCCATATTGGCTGGCCAGGTCTTCTGAGATCACGACTGTGTTGGATTCAGCCAGAAACTGGGTTAAGCCGGCAATGGGCACTCTGCCGTCGCTGATCAGGTAGCTACGGAATGGTGCTTCCGCGAAGGGATCGACACCCAGGAGCCGTAGTGGTCGCTCATCCAGATCGAGTACCGTCACGTACTCCTCGACGACCGGCGCTGACTGCCGCATGTCGAGATCGACGCGCAGCCGGCGGTAGATGTCTTCGTCGAGCCCCGTTGGACCGCCGACGATCTGGTGCGTGGCGCGGCCGGCGACGCTGTCGGTGGCAATTTCGAAGGCGCGGCTGGCGCTGCCGTTCGCCAGATCGATGGCGACGATGACGGCAACGCCTAGAGCCACACCCATGACTAGGAGCGCGCTCTGGAGTGGCCGGCGCAGCGCGTGGCGCAGGCCCATTTTAAGCAGGGGTGCGGAGCTGCGGAGGTGCAAGGGTGATTTCATTGAAGGTCTGCCTCTGCTCCCCTGCCCTTCTTTGCAGGGGTGCGGGGGTGCGGAAGGGCAGGGGTGACAGGTCGGGAGTCTTCTACCAACTGACCCTCGCGGATGTGGACGATGCGATCCGCCAGGGGAATTATCTCGAGGTTGTGGGTCGCCATGATGAGGGTCTTGCCGTCCTCGCGGCTCAGTTCCACGAGCAAGCTCAGAACTTGCGCCCCCGTGTCCGCATCCAGGTTGCCCGTCGGCTCGTCGGCCAGAACCAGCAAGGGACTGTGCCCCACAGCGCGGGCGATGGCAATGCGCTGTTGCTCGCCGCCCGAGAGCCGATCGGGGAAGGTCGCTAGCCGGTCAGCCAGTCCCACGCGATCCAGCAGTGCCATGGCTGTCTGGCGGGCTGCTGTGCCGCTCTGCCCACTCAACTCCATGGGCAAGAGCACGTTTTCCAGGACGTTAAGCGTGGGTATGAGATTGAAGAACTGAAACACGAAACCGATGTGATCGCGCCGGAACAGGGTGCGCTCGCGGTCGGATAGTCTGGTGAGCGTCACGCCGTTGACCCAGATGTCGCCACTGGTCGGGTTGTCGATCCCGCTGATCAGATTGAGCAGGGTGCTCTTTCCCGAACCGCTCTTGCCCAGCAGGGCAATAAACTCGCCAGCCCCGAAGCTGGCGTTCACATTGTCAAGGACGACCAGGGGGCGGCCGGCTTCTTCGTAGTGTTTGGACACTCCCTCCAGCCGGACGATGGGATGGGATGGCTGGGTGTCTGATCGTCTGAAACTATCTCTGCCGTTCAATTCCACGTCCGCCGAACTGACTCGATCGTGGCAATTTCCGCGTCGGTTAGTCCGTAGAGCCGATATACGATCTGGTTTATCAACTCGAATGTGCGTGCGATGCGATTCTCGAGGTCGGCCAGTTGCTGTCGTTGCTTGACTAGCGACGTCAAATCGACGTCCGGATCGAAGGCCGGCACCCGGCTCGCGTGGAGCTTCTGCCAGGTTGTGCGCCTGTGGCCGCTAGGGAAACTGCGGGCGTTGCTGAATTGATCGAGGAACTCGAAGGCAAACTGATAGAACTGGGCCTTGTCGTCGCTCAGCGCCAGCCGGCATGCCGGCACCCACTCGCGGGCGATTCTATTCCCCTCTTCCGCGTACTGCCACGACCGCCAACCATCGCCAGGGTTGCGCTTCTTGAGCCTAGCTTGCAGCTCCCACCCTACGCCGTTGCTCAGAGCGCGCTCCTCGCCGGCAGGCCACAGCCGAAGGCCATCGATGTCGTGATGGACACGGTCGAGAAAGACTTCCGAAGTCTCCGAGACTTCGGAAGTCTGGACGGGTGATCTCTTCTCGATCTCATCAGCGAAAGCGTCGCTGAATCTGACAAACGAAGTGTCTCGGTCGAAGTGCTCGAAGACATTTATCCGGTCTTGTAGTTCCCGACGACGTCTGTTCAGCTCGATTGTCTGCTCCGCCAGCCAGGCTAGCAGGTCGTGGACGACGTCGGCTCGTTCGGGCTCCTTGCTGAGTTGGTGCTTCACGAAGCTGATCACACGGGCCTGCTCCCTTCTGTCCATGCAGATGCTGTGAAGGCGCTTGCCCTTTTCGAGAAGGGTTACGCGGGTGTTGGCTGGCGTGGTGTACTCAATCGGTCGGATTGGTAACCCCTCGACGTTTGACTGGTTCAACTGCGGAAAGACCTTCTTGTATCCGGTGACGGTCGCGCGCAGAAACCACGACAGGAGAGAAGATGACAGGAGCGCCGCCAGGTACTCGATACGCAGCCGGCAAGTCGGATGTGGGTTCAGATTGTAGACTGATTGGAGCGTGACGTAGCCTGCTTCGTCGATGGTGCAGACGATGTCTCGCCCCGTCTTGACCATCACGATCTTGCCGGGCCGGTATATCGAGCGCTCCTTGACGACCTGGCGCCTGGAGATGCAATGCGCGGGTGCAAGCGAGCTAAGTGGTGCGATGTCGCTGCCGATTAGAATCGGCGTGTCGTCGGTTCTCTGCATCTCGATGGGGCGCAGGTGGCGCCGGCCGGCTTCCTCACCCCGAGAGACCCTCGCGAAGGTGCGTAGCGGCCGGCAGTCGGTCATCAGGCGCTGGATCAGGGATAGCGAAGTCCGCTCCAACCCGATCCACAGCCGGCGTCCGGGCGTATCTGCGAGTCCAACCAGAGGCAGCGATCGGATGCGAGCCCACGAACCGTGGCGATGGCGCCACACGTCGAGCGCGTGATCGTTCGGCGGAGACCTTTCCCAGACCACCAGGGCTGCCCCGATGCTCGGATCGAAGAAAGCCTGTCCCACGGGCGCAATGGCAACGATGCGATGATCTTCCAGCAGCCTGGCGCGCAGAACTTCGACCTCGTCCCTGGCCAGCAGTGCGTCGGGAACGATGAACCCGTGCCGGCCCTGTTGTTTCAGCAACCAGAAGCTTCGCTCGTAGAACAACCAGTACGCGTCGTATTGACCTACCGCCAGCTCATAGTGCTCGCTGAGAAACGGCTTGAGGTCGATAGGAATATGCTCGCCGAAGAGATAGGGTGGATTGCCCATGATCGCGTCGAAGCCGGGGGCGGGGGTGAAGAAGACTTCGGGAAACTCAAGTTCCCAGTGGAAGAAGCGCCAGCGCGCGGCGATGTCCCGCGCGCGCTGGATGATCTCGCTGTACGGCGACGTTTCGAGGTCGTCGTGGAGCACGTGCGGGATGAGCCGGCTCCAGAGGACACTCCCCACCTGGAGGCCGAAGTGACGCGCCGTCCAGATATCGGCCAGAGCGCGGTAGCGTTGGGTCACAGCGCGCAGTCGGTCGTGGTAGAGGTGATCGGCCCGGCGTACGTGATCCGGGGTCTCACTCCCCAGGGCCTGGATCTGCTCCATGAAGCTCGTCGCCGACTGCATAGAGCGCACGAAGGCTTCATCGTCCAGCATGGAAAGCTGGTCGGCTCTGGGGACCTGGCCTTTGTGTGTTGTATCGTGCGGAGACGGGGAGGAGTCATCGAGATGAAGGTCGGCCGTACGCACGCCGATCAGGCTGTCACCGCAGCGGAGGCGGTGCTCCAGAAAGCTCAGTGGTTTACCTGGAGCGGCGGTCATGGGCCACAGGCTGAGTTTGGCCAGTTCCACAGCTAGCGGGTTCACGTCCACGCCGTAGATGCATGACTGCACTGCGCGCCGGCGCCAGTAGGTCAGCTCCGACTCATCCTCTAGGTCCGCCATCGGTCCCAGACCCAGCGAAACCAGATACCAGGCGATAAAATCCACGGCCTCGACCAGGAAATGCCCGCTGCCCATGGCTGGATCGAGAACTTTCACCCCCAGGATGCCCTCGACCAGCGCCTGCTTGCTGGTGGTAATACGATCAGTGCCGTCGGCCTGCGGCTCGGTGTGACGCTTGCGAACATCATCCAGCACTGGGCCGAGGGTGTGCTCGACCAACCACTGGACGATGTGGTCGGGGGTGTAGTAGCTGCCGGTGGATTTGCGTTCACTCCTGTCGGCCACCAGGGAGATTTGGTACTGGGTATTAGATATTGGAGACTGGAGATTGGAGACTGAAAACTGAGACGGCTCGTCGCTCCCAGCACTCAATCTCTGATCTCTGATCTCTAATCTCTTATCCGACGGCACTGTCACTTCGACGTGGTATTCGAGCAGACCTTCATAAATGCTACCTAGGTGCCGGATGTCCAGGTCGCGGTAGTCTACGGAGGTGCGTTGGTCCGTGATGGGGTCCTTGACGCGAGCGAGAAGATCGATGGCCTGCCGTAGGTAAGAGTCGCCGATGCGGTGCCGCTCCAGAAATGGATATCGCCTCAAATCGAACAGGCCTCCGTGGTGGGCCGGCACACCCAGGTCCGGGTTACCGGCCCTCAGGACGTGCCACAGCCGGCGCAGGTAACTCCAGAGCTCGTCCATCGACGGCACAGCCGGCTTGTGCCGGGAGATGTCGTCGGCGATGCGGCGTGTCAGGGCGTGGAGGCTGTAGCTCTCGGTGTAGGCCAGGTTCTGGTTGATGGGCAATTGGCCCCGGCTTTCTGCGTAGAGAATGAACAGCATCCAGTACAGAACGATCAGGCCGTTGTCGTGCACAGCTTTGAGGGTATCCGGCGTCGGGGTGAGGCCATTGCCGGGAAAGTCGAGAAACCCCTGTGCCAGCGACCGGAGCGCTTCGGAGGTCTGTTCTTTCAGGTGCTGGCTGACGCCTTGCTTGTGGGCGCGACTGCCTGCTAATACCTGGTCCAGCCAACTTGGCTCACCGACGAAAGCGTCACGGCGGAAGAACAAGTAGAAGTATCTGAATGCTTCGACAGGATCGATTCGGCTCCACTTCTCCCCCTCCCCCTCCCCCGTGCCCCCCTGCTCCTCTGCTCCTCTGCTCCCCTGCTCAATTAGAGCTGGCAGATCCACCTCGTAGTAGACGTCGAGCTTGCCGGACGCGTGTCGGTGATACAGCCGCCAATGCCGGCCGTTGGTCAAGATGCCCCATGGCAGGCCGGTGCGCTGCATGCGGGCGTGGATCTGGAAGGCGGGGGTCAGGTTTCTGCCGAGTATCGAGGCGTCCATTTGCCTCGGGGTGGGTTGATCGAGCCGTTGGTTCCAGCCCCGAATGTCGAGTACAGCGATGGCATTTGGTGGGTTGCCGGCGTGAAGGATGCAGTCCAGCGGCTGGACATCCACTGTCTGTCCCAGAATGCGCAGCACTGGCCGGACCCATTCGGATTCGGTGTGGGCTGGATGGCCGGCCCTCGGTGTGAAGCAGTCCCAGATAGCTGCCAGCTTGCTGAGGGTCGGTTCCGCATCGGCTGCCTGCCATTCCGCGTGCTCTGGCGCCAGGTGCGTCAGGTAGTGGTCTGAGAATAGGAAGTGGTTGTGGTGGGTCTCAATCATTGGTTGGTTAGTCGGTTCGTCGGATAGGCAAGTAGTCGCTTGGTCGGATAGTCGAGTGGTCGTTCGGTCGTTTGGTCGCTTGGTCGGATTGTCAACTAACCCTCCTTGACTACCAGACCACTCGACCATCTGACTACCCGACTAGGGATTGTACCAGACTGGCTGGATTCGTGCAATACGTAGTCTGTTTGCGTTGTCGAACCAGATTTTGACCGATTTCCAACTTGGGATCAGCGAATTATCGAGTATAATAGGAATGTTCGCGGAGTACGACCTTAACGCAAGGAGAAGAGCTGTGCCTCCCGAAGTTGATCCTGAGCCCAGTCGAAGGGTTCGCCCTGCGCGTGGGCTTTTGACAGTTGCCGGCGTTGTACTGAACGTTGAGGCGCGAGAGGTCGAAGTCCACGGTGAGACGCATCATCTGACGCCGAAGGAATGCAGACTGCTGAAGGTCCTCATGGAAAATGCGGGAGAGACCCGGACGCGTGAATCGCTGATGGAGGAGGTGTGGGAAACCACCTACACCGGCGACATGCGGACGCTAGAGGTGCACATCTCCTGGCTGCGGGCGAAGATCGAGGAGGATCGCAGCAATCCGCTAAAGATTCAGACGGTGCGAAAAGTGGGGTATCGGTTTGTGGGTCCGGATGAGCTTGAGTAGAAACGGAGGGCGGTCAACCCTTCGACAGGGCTCAGGACGGCGCGGATTGGCTTCGCCGAAGCGGATTAGCGGATGGGCAACGGATGGTGGTCACTGGTGCCGTCATTGTACACCAACCCTGCTCGTTGTCAATCACTCTCGTCGATCGCCATCAGGGTCCCAGATGTGCCGGCTGATGTACGCAGAAGGGGTCTTCGGCCAGGTAGTTGCCGGTGACGCCGTAGGCGCGGGCACGGGAGCCGGCGCAGATGATACGATACTCACATCGACCACATCGGCCCTGGAGCTTGTCGGGGGTGCGCAGGTCCAGGAACAGCGGGTGGTTGCGGTAGACGTCCACTAGGGAGTCGGTGCGGACGTTGCCGGCCACCATCGGCAAGAACCCGGACGGGTAGATTTCACCAATGTGGGAGATGAAGACGAACCCGTTGCCGCTGTTCATCCCCGGCAAGAACCGACCATTACCTGATCGGGTTTCGGCTAGCACCTGTAGCGGGTCGATGCCGTGTTCCTCGGCCATTCGTTCCAGAACAACGCGGCGGTAAAATGATGCCTCCACGGCTGTGATGTGCGCGTCAAGCTTCGACGTCTGGTCGTACAGCCAGTGTGAGACCCTCTCGTACTGTTGGGCCGGCGCTCGCTCCAACGCCTCACCGCGTCCGGTTGGCACCAGGTAAAACACCTCCCAGCGGGCAGCTTCGAGATCGGTCACCAATTGGGCCATGTCGTCCAACATGCCCATGTTGTAACCGGTTATCGTGGTGTTGATCTGCAGTCGCAGACCGAGTTCCCGGACGATCCTCGCTGCCCGTACTGACAGATCGAAGGAGCCGGGTACGCGGCGGAAGGCGTCGTGGGTTTCAGCAGTGGGCGCATCGATGCTGATGGAGACGGTGCCGATGCCAGCGTCGGCGGCTTTCTGGAGGTTCTCGCGGTTCAGGAGAGGGGTACCGCTCGGGCTCATTCCTGGATGCAGGCCAATCTGCTTGGCGTAGGCGATGAGATCGAAAATATCCGAGCGTTTCAGCGGATCGCCGCCGGTGAAAACGAACATTGGCTGTCCAAAGCGCCGGATCTCATCCAGCAATGCGAATCCCTCTTCGGTCGTCAGCTCAAGCGGATGGCGCTGATCCTGTGCCTCCGCCCGACAGTGTACACAAGCCAGGTCGCAGGCGCGTGTGACCTCCCAGATCACGAGGAAGGGGGTCTGGCTAAAATCAAGCTTGCCGAGGTGGGGGCTCGTTTTCGGTTTGTGCATGGCTACAGTGGCCATTGGCTATCCTCCTCGAATTGGAGATTAGAGATTGGAGATTAGGAGTCAGCCCATCTCCAATTTCTAATCTC
>JBHIAO010000216.1:0-9655 GCA_046758565.1 Anaerolineae bacterium | reverse complement strand
GGGCTTATTGACGAGATCTTGCACTACGTGGTCGGTCTGTATCGCCAGCGAGAGAATCCAGAGGTCATGCAACAGGCGTTGGACTGGCTGCAGGACGAGTTCGGCGAAGATGCCGTTAGCGACACCCTGCGCAGGTTTGTGGACGTGTTCCCGCCGGTGGCCATCTATCGAGGCGAGATCGGACCGGATGCTTATCTAGAGCGAGAAAGCGCTGGCGTCCCTAATCGCCGGCTTGCGCTGGAAGAGCTGCTGGTGCTGTGGCTGGCCAACACGAACCCGGCCTTCTCACCGTTTGTGGAGCTGTTCGATGACCGGGCGCTGGAAAAGGACACGGCCTATCCGCAAATCATGGCCAGCTTGCATGAGTTCTTCGATACCCAGCCCCCTTTTGGACCCGAAAATCAGAATCTGGTGGATATGCTCCACAGCCCGGCCGTGGCCGCACCCCACTCGCTTTCGGGACAGTTGGAGTACATCCGCGAAAAATGGGGCTATCTGCTGGGCAGATATCTGTATCGGCTGCTCGGTGGCCTGGACCTGATCGCAGAGGAACAGAAACTGACATTTCTGGGACCGGGGCCGGCTCGGGTTTACGACTTCGCCGGCCTGGAACCGGAGCCGGAACGCTTCAGCGCAGATCGCGACTGGATGCCCCAATTGGTGCTGATAGCCAAGAACACCTACGTGTGGCTGGACCAACTGTCCAAGAAACATCAACGGGCCATCACACGGCTGGACCAGATCCCCGACGAGGAACTGGACATGCTGGCGCGTTGGGGGTTTACCGGTCTGTGGCTGATCGGGCTGTGGGAGCGCAGCCAGGCATCCCGAAGAATCAAACAGATGATGGGGAATCCGGACGCGGTGGCCTCTGCCTACTCGCTTTTCGACTACCAGATTGCAGCCGATTTGGGGGGTGAAGCGGCATTCCAGACCCTCAAAGCCCGCGCCTGGCAGCGGGGTATTCGCCTGGCCAGTGACATGGTGCCCAACCATGTGGGGATCGATTCCAAATGGGTGATAGAACACCCCGACTGGTTTATCTCATTGGATTATAGCCCTTTTCCATCGTATAGTTTTAGCGGCCCCGATCTGTCCTGGGACGAGCGTGTGGGTATTTACCTGGAAGACCAGTACTATACCCGTACTGACGCGGCCGTCGTGTTCAAGCGGGAGGATCACTGGACCGGCAATGCAAAATACATTTACCACGGCAACGATGGCACCAGCATGCCCTGGAACGACACGGCCCAGTTGAATTTCCTGAAACCTGAAGTTCGCGAGGCGGTCATCCAGACCATTCTACATGTGGCACGTCAGTTTCCGATCATTCGCTTCGATGCTGCCATGACCCTGGCCAAGAGGCACTACCAGCGGTTGTGGTTCCCGGAACCCGGTACCGGCGGGGCAATTCCCTCGCGGGCCGAACATGGTCTGACGAAAGCACAATTCGACGCCCTGATTCCCGAGGAATTCTGGCGCGAGGTGGTGGATCGCGTGGCGGCGGAAGTGCCTGACACGCTCTTGCTGGCCGAAGCCTTTTGGCTGATGGAAGGGTACTTTGTCCGGACCCTCGGCATGCATCGGGTTTACAACAGCGCCTTCATGAATATGCTGAAGAACGAGGAGAACGCCAACTACCGTTTGGCGATGAAGAACACACTGGAATTCGATCCAGAAATCTTGAAGCGATACGTCAATTTTATGAATAACCCGGATGAAGAAACTGCCGTGGCCCAGTTCGGCAAGGACGACAAGTACTTCGGCGTTTGTACAATGATGGTGACCATGCCTGGGCTGCCCATGTTCGGGCATGGTCAGATTGAGGGGTTTGCTGAACGATATGGGATGGAATACCGGTGCGCTTATTGGGACGAACAGCCCGACCGACATCTAATTGAGCGGCATGAGCGAGAAATCTTCCCACTGATGCGCCGCCGGCATCTGTTCGCCGAGATGGAGCATTTCCTGCTGTACGATTTCTTCACCCCCGAGGGCCATGTCAACGAAGATGTCTTCGCCTATTCCAACCGCGCTAGCCCCTCGGCTGCGCTCGGGACAGGCGACGAGCGGTCGCTGGTTGTCTACCACAACAAGTATGCCGAGGCCCGGGGATGGGTTCGCACGTCCGTCGCCTTTTCAGTCAAGATAGGGCTAGATGGCCAGCGGCGGTTGGTACAGAAAACCCTGGGCGAGGGACTCGGACTGCACAACGATGAAAACCATTTCTGCATCTTCCGCGACCACGTCACCGACCTGGAGTACATTCGGAGCAGCAAGGAATTGTGGGAGAGAGGACTGTACATCGAGCTGGGAGCGTTCAAGTACCACGTCTTCCTTGACTTCCGCGAGGTTCGGGATAACGAGTGGCATCAATACGCTCATCTGACGGAATATCTAAACGGACGTGGCGTCCCCAGTATTGACGGAGCCTTACGGGAAATCGTGCTGCAGCCTGTTCATCATCCGTTTGAGGAGTTGGTCAATGCCGGCATGCTCCGCCGGCTTATCGATGTCCGCGTGATTGAACCTGATGGACAACTCGATACAGCACTCATGGACGAGGTGGAGCAGAAGACCCTTCGCCTGCTCCACGAGATCAAGCAGTTCGCCGAGGGTGCCGGCGACGAGGCCGCCCTCGCCCGCGAGATTCGGTACGAATTGGAAGCCATCCTCCAATTGCCGATTCTGGAGAGTCGCTTCCGTGCAGCCGGGTCACAGGAATTCAAGGCAGCCGCAGAATATCTCGGAGCGAACCTGGCGGACGATCCAGCTACCTGGGGCAGTCTGCTGGGTTGGTTGTTTGTCCATTCGCTGGCGAAGGTCGTCAGTGAGACGGATTGTGAGCAACAGAGCCGGAGCTGGATTGATGAATGGCTGCTGGGCAGAATCATTGCCGGCGCGTTGCGAAATCTGGGGCTCGATAACTCGTCGGCCTGGCAGGCAGTGACGCTCATCAAGCTCCTTACGAGTCACCAGCGCTGGTTTGCGGTGCCGGCATTCGAGGAAACGCGAGCGTACCAGGTATTGGAGTCCCTGCTGAAAGACAACGAGGTGCAGCAATTCCTTCAGGTGAATCGCTATCAGGACGTGTTATGGTTCAACCAGGAAGCGTTCGATCGACTGGCGTGGTGGCTGGTAGTGGTCGCAGTCGTGGACAGCAGCGCCGACCCAGGCCGGCCGGCCGGCGAGGTAGCCGAAGAGATCTCTGACCACTTCGGTGTCATTCAGACATTGCAGTTGGCGGAACAGGAGTCCGACTTCCAAGTCGGAAAACTGCTGGAAGCGGCCCGAGCCTAAGCCTGCCGATTGGCAACACGCATCTCCGGAAATCGATTTGACCAGCGCACTCTTACTGAAACGAACGGGGGTCCAATCATGTGTCTTGGTGTACCAGGGAAGGTGACTGAAATCGAGGAGAATCCCCACGGGGTGACGATGGGCAAGGTGAGCTTCGCCGGCATCACCAAGGACGTCTGCCTGGCCTACATACCCGACGTGCAGGTTGGGGACTACGTGGTGGTGCACGTCGGCTTCGCTATCAGCAAAATCGACGAAGAAGAGGCCATGGAAGTCTTCGAGTTGCTGGAGCAAATGGGAGAACTGGACGAGTTGGAGTGTTGCAATGAAATTCGTAGACGAGTATCGTCGTGAAACGGATGCTCAGAAGTTCGTCCACGCTATCCGGGAGCTGGTCAGCCGGCCGTGGACCGTGATGGAGATTTGCGGTGGTCAGACCCACACCCTCATCAAGTTCGGCATCGACCACATGCTGCCCGAGGAAGTGACCCTGGTCCACGGTCCTGGCTGTCCGGTGTGTGTCACGCCCCTGGAGCGGATTGACAAGGCGGTTGCCCTCGCCCGCCGGCCGGAGATCATCTTCACCTCTTTCGGCGATATGCTCCGCGTCCCCGGCTCCGAGGCGAACCTGCTGAGCGTAAAAGCCCAAGGTGGCGACGTGCGCATCGTCTATTCCCCCCTCGACGCTGTCAAGCTGGCCCAGAAACACCGGGAGCGCCAGGTGGTCTTCTTCGCCGTCGGCTTCGAGACCACCGCGCCGGCAAATGCTATGGCCGTCTGGCAGGCCAACCAACTGGGCCTCACGAACTTCTCGATCCTCTGCTGCCATGTGCTGGTGCCGCCGGCCATGGAGGCCCTCCTGGGCTCGCCCAGCAACCAAGTTCAGGGCTTCCTGGCCGCCGGCCATGTCTGCACGGTGATGGGCTACTGGGAGTACGAACCCATCGCCGAGAGATACCGCGTGCCCGTCGTGGTCACGGGCTTCGAACCACTGGACCTGCTGCAGGGCATCTACATGGCCCTCAAGGCGCTGGAGGAAAAGCGGTGGGGCGTGGAGAACCAGTACGCCCGCTCCGTGTCCCGCGAGGGGAACGTGCCGGCCCAGAAACTGGTACAGCAGGTCTTCCAGGTGTGCGACCGCCAGTGGCGGGGCATCGGACCCATCCCCAACAGTGGATACCGGTTGCGGCCAGAGTTTGCCGCCTTCGACGCCGAGCAGCGATTCGACGTGGCCGGCCTAACCGCCCAGGAATCGGAACTGTGCATCGCCGGCGAGATCCTCCAGGGGCTGAAGAAACCGCACGAGTGCACAGCCTTCGGCACCCTCTGTACGCCGGAGCACCCCCTGGGCGCGCCCATGGTCTCATCCGAAGGGGCCTGCGCCGCTTACTATCAGTATGGACGGGTTGAGCAACCCATGGGCGGCTGAGCCTACAGATACGCAATACGCAGTACGCAGTACGCATTGCGTACTGCGTACTGCGTAACATAAGATGCTCTAGAGGATACCATGAACTCCAACATCCCTATCGACTTCACCGGCCTGCAATGCCCCATCCCTATCAGCGACTATCCCACAGTGCTACTGGCCCATGGCGGAGGCGGGCGCCTGACCCAGATGCTCGTCGAGCGCATGTTCGTGCCGGCCTTCGACAACCCAACCCTGGAGAACCTCCATGACGGTGCCATTCTCGACGTGAACGGGGCGCGCCTGGCCTTCTCCACCGACTCCTTCGTCATCAGCCCCCTCTTCTTCCCCGGCGGCGACATCGGATCCCTGGCCGTGCACGGTACGATCAACGACCTGGCCATGTGTGGTGCCCGGCCCCTCAGCCTGTCGGCCGGCTTTATCCTGGAAGAGGGGCTGCCTATGGACGACTTGTGGCGTATCGTGCAGTCCATGCAGCAAGCGGTTCAGGCGACCGGCGTATCCCTCGTCACCGGTGACACCAAGGTGGTCGATCGGGGCAAGGGCGATGGCGTGTTCATCAACACCACCGGCATCGGCATCATCCAGGAAGGCGTAAACGTCTCGCCTCGCCGCGCCCGGCCGGGCGATGTGATCATCGTTAGTGGCGCTATCGCCGTCCACGGCATCGCTATCATGTCGGTGCGGGAAGGCCTGGAGTTCGAGACGACGCTGGAAAGCGACACAGCACCCCTGCACGACCTGGTGGCTCGCGTGCTGGAAGTGGGCGGCGAGCAGGTTCACGTCCTGCGGGACCCGACCCGTGGCGGCCTCGCCAGTGCCCTGAACGAGATTGCTGCAAAGGCCGGCGTGGGCATCCGGCTGGACGAAGCGCAAATCCCCATCTGGGAAGAGGTGCGTGGGGCGTGCGAGATCCTGGGCCTGGATCCCCTGTATGTCGCCAACGAGGGCAAGTGTCTGGTTATCGTCCCTCGGGTAGCCGCCGAACAGGTTCTGGCGACTATGCGCGAGCACCGTCTGGCCCAGGAAGCAGCGATTATCGGAGAGGTCGTGGAAGAGCGTCCGGGCAAGGTGTTCCTGCGCAGCCGCATCGGAGGGATGCGGGTGGTGGACATGCTCACCGGCGAGCAACTGCCGCGCATTTGCTGAACCCCGTCCTGGACGAAGGGGTTCACTTTGGACTCGTTCTGTTTGCCCATTCTCTAACAGCATCGTATACTTGGAACTGGATCGACCGGCGCCGGAATCTCCAGGGAGGCGCAGAATGCAACTTGGGGCCGATATGCTAAAATTGAGAGCCGGCAGCCGTGTTGCGGTGATCGGCGGCGGGCCAGCCGGTAGCTTCTTCGTCCTGCACCTGTTGAAGGATGCCAGGGCTCTTGGCCTGCCCTTGGATGTCATCCTGTTCGAGCGCCGGCACTTCGAGTTGCCCGGCCCGCTCGGATGCAACATGTGCGCCGGCATTCTCTCATCGAGAGTGGTGAAGGGACTACAAGATCTTGGGCTGACCATTCCTTCGTCGGTCATCATGGGACGCCTGCAGCGCTACGTGTTGCATTGGCGCCGGGCGACGGTCAACATCGAACAACCGGACCCGAATCGTCAGGTCCTCTCCGTTTTCCGGGGTGCCGGACCGAAGTACGGCGCCCTGGCTCCCGAAACCAGCTTCGATGCGTTCCTGCTGTCCCAGGCCGAAGCGGCCGGCGCAACTGTCATCCCGGAACGTGTTCTGGAAGTCAACTTTCCACCGGGCGAGCCGGCGGAGATCCGGAGCACGCACACGCAGGCTGCCTTTGACTTAGTCGTGTTAGCCTGCGGGGTCAACATGCGTCCCCCAACGCTGTTTGGCATGAACTATCGAAAGCCTCCTGTCATCACGATGGCGCAGGATGAGATCCGTCTGAATCGGCCAACTGAGCCGAATAGCGTCCACGTTTACTGTGATGAGCCACCTGGTCTGCTCTTCGGCGGTCTGGTGCCAAAAGGAGAGTACATTAACGTTTCCTTGTTGGGACACGGCTTGCCAGGCCAGGGCGTGGACCAATTCCTGGACGCGCTGCGCGAGCGAGGTGTTCTGGTCGGAGAACATGAACGCCTGTGCGGGTGTCGACCCCGCGTTGCCACTGGGCCCGCCACCGATCTTTACGGCGACCGGTTCGTCGCCGTGGGCGATGCTGCGGTCACCCGGTTGTACAAGGACGGTATTGGTTCGGCATTGCAGACGGCGCAGAGCGCTGCACATGTCGTACTAGAACATGGCATCGCCAGTCAGGATTTCGCGCGGCACTACGCCCCTGTAGTGCGGGCGATTGATCGCGACAACCGCTATGGCTACTGGCTGTTTCGCCTGTGGCAGCTTGTGAAGGGGGAAGGAATACTGTCAACGCTGGGTCAGCGCACGCTGACAGCCGAAGGACAACTCGCCCCCGCCCAGCGCGCCCACAGCACATTGCTGTGGTACATGTTTACCGGCGATGCACCCTACCGCAGCATTATGTTGGGGTTGCTCTCCTGGTCCTCGCTCCGCAACACGCTGTTCGCCATCTGGCTGCATCCGGCACAAGTGGTCAGACGGAACCCATGAACGACCGGCAGGAGGGTTCTCTCATCAGGCATATCGCTATATCATCCGCTCGCTGTAGACAGCACACGCGGCAAGCTGCCATGGCTACGACCGCAGGTGCCATCGTATTCTGTGAGCTCAAGGTATCCCAGGCGAAGCATGCAGCCGTAACTCAGCCGGCCCCTCGTGCGTAAAGAAATATAGAAAACGCCACCCTCATTTCCCGAGAACCGAAAGCGACTTGCCGATGACCAATCAGACACATGCGCTCGAAGTCCGCGGCGTTTCCAAAACATATGCCACGGTACGGGCCGTAGACAATCTATCCTTCGAAGTGGGACACGGCGAAATCTTCGGATTGCTAGGACCCAACGGCGCCGGCAAGACCACCACCATTCGCATGATCCTCGACATCATCAGACCCGAGGCCGGCCAGATCAGCGTGCTGGGCGGACCCATGACCGAAGCCACGAAATCACGCATCGGCTACCTGCCGGAAGAGCGCGGCCTGTACGAGGACATGACGCTCATGGAAACACTTCTCTTCTTCGGCCAGCTCAAGGGCCTCGCCCGCCGCGCGGCCCGTGCGCGCGCCGAAGCGTACCTGCGTGAAGTCGAGTTGTGGCATGCTCGGAACCTCAAGATCGAAGCGCTGAGCCGTGGCATGAACCAGAAAGCTCAGTTCGTGGCCGCCACGATGCACGAGCCCGATCTGATCATCATTGACGAGCCCTTTAGCGGTCTTGATCCGGTGAACACCCGCATTATCAAAAACCTCCTGTACCACATGCGCGACTGCGGTGCGGCCATCATCATGAGCACACACCACATGCACCAGGTCGAGGAGATGTGCCAACGCATTCTGCTCATCAATCAGGGACAGCAAGTGCTCTACGGCGCACTGAACGAGATCCGTCGGCAGTTTGCCAGCAACGCCGTCGAGGTCGACTTACAGGGCCAACTGGACAGAGTTCCCGGCGTGGAGCGCATGGTAGTCCGGAATGGTGGCTACCGCATGCTGCTGCAAGACGGGGTTCAACCCGAGCAGCTCCTGAAAACCCTGGTGAACATGCCCGAGATCAATGTGCAGCGATTCGAGTGTGTCGAGACGTCGCTGGACGAAATCTTCGTGCAGGTCGTCGGGCACGAAGTGACCGACGCAGAGACAACGCCATGAGAAAGGCATGGCTCATCGCCACGTCGACTTATCGTCGCCGGGTTCGGTCGGGAACCTTCCTGATCCTGACCTTCGGCCTGCCAGTGATGATGGTCATAGCCGGCGCCATCCCGGTCATCCGCGCCCGCGACAGCGAGCTCCCGAACGTCGGCTATGTGGACGAGACCGGCCGGCTCGTGCCCGTCACTCAGGTGTCCATCGCGGACGCCCCACTGACCCTGATGTCCTACAGCGACACCGCCGACGCACGGGCTGCGTTCCAACGAGGCGATATCGCTGGCTATCTGGTTATCCCCGAGGGCTACCTCCAGGGGCAGTCAGCCGTTTTCTACGGCCAACAGGAACCTGCGGGGAACTTACAAGACGCCCTGACCGCCTTCATGCGCCGGGCGATGTTGCGTGGCGAACCCGACTGGCTGTTGGGCCGCCTGGCTAACCCAGCCAGGGTGACCTACGTGGCCCGGGACAGCGGAGTGGAAATCTCTGAGGGGCCGGCTTTGTTCTTGCGGGTCGCGTTCCCAGCCATCCTGGCACTGATATTCGCCTTTGCCGTCATCACCAGCCCCGGCCAGATGGGCTCGGTGATGGTGCACGAAAAGGACCAGCGTTCGATGGAAATCATCATCACTTCAATGTCTCCTCGGGAATTGGTGGCCGGCAAAGTCCTGGGCATGAGCCTGCTAAGTTTGACCCAGGTTACCATCTGGGCGCTGGGTGGTGGCATTGCGGCGAGTCTGGCGTTGTCCAGCTCGGTAGATCTCCAGAGCCTAAGCATCCCGTGGCACGCCGTCATATGGGCGCTGCTGCTGGGTGTGCCAGGTTACTTCCTGCAGACCGTGCTCGCCGCGGGCGTCGGCATCATTGCCGGCGATACCCAGCAGGCGGAACAACTGACTGGCATCGTGGGTTTCCTTATCTTCGTACCGCTGATATTGCTCGGCCCATTGGTGAACACACCCGACGGCCCACTGGCCGTCGGCCTTACCCTGTTCCCGTTCACCGGGCCGATTGTTGGTCTCATCCGTATGGCACTGACTGAGGTCCCGACCTGGCAACTGGTGGCCAGCCTGACCCTGATCATCACAAGCCTGGCCGGCAGCATCTGGGTGGTGGCGCGGATTTTCCGGGCAGCAATGTTGATGTATGGGCGGGCGTTGCGACCGCGACAGGTCTGGGAGGCACTTCG